>NZ_CP030048.1:2701022-3001136 GCF_015291665.1 Bradyrhizobium sp. CCBAU 53338 | reverse complement strand
GGCCGTCGAGGCTGACGATGGCGACCTCGTCGGCGCGGGTCTCGACGGCCTCGAACAGCTCGGCGGCCAGATCGGGCCGCGCGGCCTTCAGCACCGCGTAGCGATCCGCGGAGAACTCGGTGCGGACCACATCGAGCACTTCGGCCTTCAGCTCGTGCAGGGGATCGAACAGGCGATGCCGACCGGGCGCGAGAACGCGCACGAGCTGTCCGTTGCGCGTCAGCAACGCGCGCTCGCCATCCTTCACCGTCACGTTCAACATCAGCAAATGCCAGGTCATGGCACGCCTCCTTCGTTGCGCCCGGCGGGATGCCGGACGGCAGTTTTCGTTTGCAAAGGAATTGAGGACGCGGACGACGCTTCCTGCAGAGATCGGCGGGCCGTGGCTTGAGCTTGCACGATGACGGGCGCACGCGCGCGATCGCGCGACATCTGTCGCGCGGCCGTGCGGAGCCACCCGGCATCAGCGCAAGCGGTATCCACCGCAGCACGAAGCCGGTCTCACAGTGTCAAAGTTCGGACGGAAAGCCTTGCGGCAAAACGGCCGGACTGCGACTGAAGCGCGCGTCCGGTCCTCGTCAGAGGTATCAGCTGTTCAGGCTGAAACGGAGCGCTTGGAGCGGGAATCGAACCCGCGACACGATGATTTCAACGTCACCTGCTCTACCCAACTGAGCTATCCTTTGTGGGACAAGAGACCGGAATCGAACCGATGCCTTCGGGTGTTCAGCCCGACGCTCTCCATGAGCTACATCCTGCTTTCGTCTTCATTCGGCGGAACACGAAACCGGAGACCGGCTCGCGCCAGCCGGGATCTCAACGAGCCCGGACCCATGGCCTAGCGAAGGAGCGCGCTAATAAGGTATGCGCGGAACGTTGGCAAGAGCGTCGTTCGAATTTTTTTCGTCGCATGCCACGCGCTGTGATGCGCCGAGCACACCAAGACATCGCGTCACTCCCGCGCCATCTCCTGGAAACACGCCCTCACCCAGTCGATCGTCACGCGCGTTGCGGCGTCGCGCTTGAGGTGATTTTGCACGAGCAGCCAGGCATCGCGGCGCCTCGGCAGCAGCGTGGCGCGCAGGCGGCGATCGCCGAGCAGATCAGCGCAGACATACTCCGGCAACACGCCGGCGGCCCGATGGGTGCGGATCAAATTGCGGATGACACGAACGTTGTCGGTGACGCAGCGCGCGCGGGCTTTCCTGGTGCGCAGGAATTGCATCTCGGGAATGGCACCCAGCTCGTCCGGATAGGCACAGAGCATCGGCTCGCCCTCGGTCGCAACAGGCTCGAAATAATAGAGCTCGATGTCGCCCAGCTTCGAGATCGCAAAGTCGCCCTTGTCGGGCTTGCGCAGGCGAATGGCGAGATCGGCCTCCCAGCGCGAGAACTTCACGTTCTCGCTCGAGGTGAGAAATTGCAGCGTCAGGCCGGGATTGGCGCGCAGGAAGTCGCTCGCGCGCGGCGACAGCACCGCCTCGGCGACCGTGTTGGTGGAGGCGATGCGCAGGCGTCCCACCGGACCTTCCAGGCTCTCACTGAGGCGGCCGATCTCGGCGGCATGCGCCGCCATCGCCTCGACATGCGCCAGCACCGCTTCGCATTGGCGTGTCGGCCTGCGGACGCCATCGGCGGCCTCGAACAGGCGAAGGCCGAGCGCGCGCTCGATGCGCGACAGCCGGCGCCCGACCGTGGTCTCGTCGATGCGCAGCCGCGCACTGGCGCCGGCATAGGTGCCCTCGTCCCTGACGGCGGCGATGATGCGGAGGTCGTCCCAGTTCATGGGGCGAGGCTACATCGCTTGCCATAACCCTGCAATATCGCAGCCACCCGCTGCAATTTCCCTGCATATCGGCAGGCAGCCCCGGCGCTATGCTGGCCCGGCCATTCGTCCTCAAGGATTACCAAGACCATGACCGCCGCAAAGACCCTGCTCCAGCTCGCCGGCGCCGACCTCAACCCGCCGCGTCTTGCCGACGCCGCGCTGGTGCTGATCGACATCCAGAACGAATATCTCGCGGGCCCCCTCGCCTTGCCCGACGCCAGGCCCGCGATCGCGCGGGCCGCTGCGCTGCTGGCAACGGCGCGCGAGGCTGGCGCCCCGATCATCCATATCGCCCATCGCGGCAAGGCGGGCAGCCTGTTCGATCGCAGCGCCGACCGCGGCGCCATCGTCGCCGGGCTTTCGCCCCGTGCCGGCGAGCTCGTGATCGAGAAGGAACTGCCCAACGCCTTTGCCGGCACCGATCTCAAGGCGCGTCTCGACGCGACCGGGAGGAAGAACATCGTGCTGGCCGGGTTCATGACGCATATGTGCATCAGTTCCACGGCGCGGGCCGCGCTCGACCTCGGCTTTCGCACCACTGTTGATGCCGATGCCTGCGCCACGCGCGACCTGCCCGACGGCTGCGGCGGCACGCTGGATGCGCGGACCATTCATGAGGTCGCGCTCGCCGAGCTGTCCGACCGCTTCGCGATCATCGCGCGCGGCGATGCGCTGAGATAACGGAGCAAAGCAATGCTGCAACTCTATTTCTCGCCGATGGCCTGCTCGCTTGCGAGCCGCATCGCGCTGATGGAGGCAGGCCTGGATGCGCACTATCATCCGGTGTCTCTCTGGACGAAGACGCTCGTGGACGACGATGGCGATTTTCGCGGCATCTCGCCGAAGGGCGCGGTGCCGGTCCTGGTGCTAGAGAACGGCGAGCGCCTCACGGAGAGCGCGGCGGTGTTGCAATACATCGCCGACGCGAAGCCCGAGCGCGGCCTTGCACCGCCCCCTGGCGATGTCGATCGCTACCGGCTGCAGGAATGGCTGAGCTTCATCGGCACCGAGATCCACAAGGCGTTCTTGTTTCCGACCTTCTGGTACAAGGATGACGGCTCGCTCGCCAAGCCGCGCGCGCGGATCATGCAGACGTTGTCGGTACCGTCTGCACATCTGACGGACCGCGAATTCCTCGTTGGTCGTCGCTTCACCGTCGCGGATGCCCATCTCGCCTGGGCCCTGCTGCTGCTTCGTCCTGCGGGTGTCGACATCGCACAATGGCCGTCGCTGGCAGCCTATCTCGAACGCATGCAGGCGCGACCCATCGTGCGGGAAGCGATCGCGACCGAGATGGCGCTGCGCAAGACCATGCCGGTGAGCCCTGCGTGACAGGTCACTGGTGGAGGTGACGGCGATTGGGCTAGATCTTGCGACCGACATTTCAAAAACGGGAACAAGATCATGACATCGCATGACGCTGGGAAGATATTGGCAGGCAAGGTGGCGCTGGTCACAGGCGCGGGGCGCGGGCTCGGCCGCGCCTTTGCTGAAAAGCTTGCCGCACTCGGCGCCGACATCGCCGTCCACGGTATGCGCGAGCACGGGCCGGCGGAGTATGGCGAGGGCACCACGCTGACCGCGGTGGCTGCCGAGATCGGCCAGCAATTCGGCGTCCGCAGCCATCGCGCGCTCGGCGATCTCACCAAGGGCGACGACATTTCGCGCGTGATTGCCGAGGCGGAAGGTGCTCTCGGCCCGATCGACATCCTCGTGCACAATGCCGGCGGCGACATTGCGGCTGCCGGCGGCAAGCCCGATCCGAACGATGCGGTGAACATTGGGGAAGCCGACGTACGCGCGGTGCTGGAGCGCAACCTGCTCTCGACCATCCTGACCTGCCAGGCGGTCGCCAAGGGCATGATGGCGCGGCGGCGCGGGCGCATCGTCACGCTCGGCTCGGTCGCCGCCTTCAAGGGGCGTACCCAGGGCTCGATCTACGCCGTGTCCAAGGCCGGCGTGACCCACTACACGCGATGCCTCGCCGACCAGCTCCGCGAGTACGACATCGCGGTCAATTGCATCGCACCCGGTGACACCCGTACTGGCCGCTTCCTCGGCACTCGCGCAGTGGATCCGAACCGAATGGTCGAGAACGGCACGCTCGACCGCATCGCGACCGTCGACGAGGTCGCGCGCGTCGTCGAGTTTTTCGCAGGTCCGATGGGCGCGTTCGTCTCGGGCCAGGTGCTGCGCATCGACGGCGGCGGGCAGTGCTGGCCGGGCTGAACGCCCCACGCGAAACAAGAAAGAAAAAAGGGCCGCAGCGAGCGGCCCTTTTGCATGATCGGGAATTGGCGGCGCTCAGTCGACCCGCGCCAGCACCGCGAGCTTGCGGATGCCCTTGTTGCGATAGGCGTCGAGGAACGCGTAGTAATCCTTGAACGACACGCAGCCGTTGGAATCGCCGTTCGGGCCGAGCATGAAGGTGTGGGCGAGCAGGCCGTCGCGGCCGTAGATCGCGTTCTCGCCGCCGATCGGGGTCAGGCGCAGCGCCGGCACACCGTGGAACAGTGCCTCGCGCGGCTTCAGCGTGTAGATGTGTGGCGGGGTCACGCCGCGCATGCGAACGCGCTGTGAGCGCGGATCGTCGAGATTGGAACCAAGGCCCGAATGCGCCTCCAGCTTGGTGCCATCGGGGAGGTAAACCGTCTTGGCGGTGATGTCGTACACCGCGGTGTCGCGCTCATAGGGCGGCGCGCCGCCGAACATCGGGTTCTGCTCCCTGGGCGCGATCGCCGAGGTCACGCTGGCGTCGGCTGAGGCGTAGGCGAGCAGGCCGCCGGAGGGCTCACGCTTGCCCCATAGCTTCTCCACCATCGACTGGCGCGGACCGGTGATCGACATCACCGCGGCCTTTGCGCGATCGGCAAAGGACTTCGGCTTGGCTTCATGCGCCGGCACGATCTGGGCCGGATCGGCCGACGCGAGCTGCACCGGCGCCTCCGTGCGCTTGGTCTTCGCGGCGTCCGCGATCTTCTCGACGGCCTTGACCGGGCTCTTCAGCACTTCCGCGACCCTGGCGACGACGGTCGGCTTCGGCGCTTCCTTGGCAGTATCCTTGGCCTCAGCGACCTGAGTCGCAGGCGCGGCGCTCGCAGCGTTCGACTCGACGCCCTGCGTCGCTGCCGCGGCAAAGCGCTCGTTGAACATCTCGCGCGAGATCGGTGCAGCAACCTGGAGCCGGTCGGGCAGCAGCGCAAAGGTTTCCCTGATCGCCTCGCCTGCCTCGCGCAGCGCGACCTTGGGGGCGCGCTTGACCACGGGCTCGTCGTAGCCGGCGGTGCCGACGGTCGGATAGACGCTGGCGGCGAAGATGTTGTTGTAGACGGTCCAGCCGGCCAGCAAGACGCAGCCGGCCACGGCGGCGCCAAGCACGTTTTGGGTGGTCATTTTCCGGGAAGACTTCCGAGAATTTTTCGGCTTCCGTGCCGCGTAACTCTGCGCAGCGATACTCGTACTCATTCGCCTTGCGTCCAGGACGGTGTCACTCAGTCCCCCTTCGAAGTGCCGCTGGTCACGTTCCGGAACCAGCATCTCGCAGAGGGTCGGAGCGTCATTAAGGCGACTTTTAGTTAAATGCGGATTAAGTTCGGGCGGTTGTAGGGCAAGTCGTTAATGCTGTGCCATTTCGAGAAAAAAGCCCGCAGAAGTACGGACTTAGGCGGCACTGTTAACCATAATTCTCGGCCGTTTCAGCATGCTCGATGAACGTCCGCGGCCGGATCTGTAGACGCATCAACCAAGTCATTTTCGTGGTCTTCGATACCCGGAAGATAGCGGGAAAGCGTTGCGCGAGGCTGGCGGGTTCGGGCTCGACCTCCACCTCGCTCCGCGTGCGCGGCGGAGAGTGGATGGTCCGCCCTGACCGAAAGTTGATCGCGCCAATCTGGAATTGGCCGGGCCCGGAAAATAGCTACGACATCAGCCTTCTGCCGCGTGCCGACGCGCTGATGGCGAGGTTGGGTCAACAGAGCCCGACCATCATGGCTGGATCACCAAGTCCGCAGTCGTCAAATGAGAGCCGCACAACAAGACGCGGACCAAGAGCAGATTGCAGTCAGAGATTATGAATAGACGCGCCCAGATCGTGACGGCCCTCGCCCTCGCTGCCTTGTGGGGAGCCGGCACTTTTACCGCCCACGCCAACGGCCATCTGCAATTTCTCGACCAGTTCGAGGCGACGCTGACCAACCTGCGCACGCTCGCGCGCGGCGTGCAGCGGCCGCCGGATCTCGTCACCATCGTCGCGATCGACGACACCGTGGTGAAGCGCGGCGGCAGCTATCCGCTGCCGCGCGCCGATCTCGCGCGCGTCGTCGACACCATCGTGCAGTTCAAGCCGAAGGTCGTCGCGATCGACCTGCCGCTGGCCGATCGCAGCGCCGCGATCGGCGATGCCACGCTGGCCCACACTCTCGCCACCGGTCCCATGGTGCTGGCGGCCACGGCGATTCTCCCGAGCAAGACCGCGGCGTCCGCCAGCGCCGGACCGTTCGCCACCCTGCCCCAGGCCGAACGCCTCCTGCTGCCGTTGCCTGTTTTCGCCGAGCACGCCGATATCGGCATCGCCAATGTCGCGACCGGGCAATCCGGCCCGCCGCTCTCGGTACCGATGCTGTTCCGGACCGGCGACACGGTCGAGCTGTCGTTTCCGCTGCTGGTCGCAAGCCGCGCGCTCGACCAGCCGCCGACGATCCGAACCGACTATCTCGGGCTCGGCGATCACGCGGTGCCGACCAACACCGACTTTTCTCTGCCCATCACCTATTACGGCCCGCGCCGAACCATCCGCACCGTGAGCGCGCAGAGCATTTTTGACGGCACGCTCGACCGCAAGGCCATCGAGAACCGGATCGTGGTGATCGGCGCGGCCGTTGCCGGCGGCGGTGACTACTTCGCAACGCCGTTCGATTCCCTGATGCCCGGCGTCGAAGTGGTCTCGACCGCGATCACGCATTTGGTCGCCGGCGACAGCATCGTGCGCGACCGCAGGGTTCACATTGCAGATGCGCTGGCCGCGATCCTGCTGCCGATGATGCTGGTGGGCCTGCTCGCCTGGCGACGCAGCGCGCTCGGCTACGTTGGGGCTGCCGCGGTGATGATCGCCTGGGCCGGGCTCAATTTGTTCGTGTTCATGCACGGCGTCTGGCTCAACGCCGCGACCACGCTCGCAGCCACAGTGCCGCCGGTTGCGGTCTTCGTCGGCGTGCGGCTGTGGGCGGGCCGTCGTACGCAATATCTCGCCGCCGAGAACCGATCGCCGGCGCAAACGCAGGCGCCAGCCGTGCAGGAATGACTGGCGCGGGTCGTTAGCTTTTCCTTCTATCCGCCCTTGCGCCTCAGCGGCGATATCCCTCGCCAGTGAAGCGACTGGATTGCCGGACTAGGGCTGCAGCTCGGGCGGCGGCGAGCGGTCCAGCACGTCGCCCTTGGCGCCTTCAAGCAGGTCGATGCCGTAGGTCTCGACCACGAGCGGCCCGCGCTTGCGCTGCAACTCGCCGAGACGCGTTACCTGCGCGAAGAGGTTGTTCAGGAACGGATGGCCGTCGGGGCGCAGTTCGTCGACGTAGAGCAGCTTGCCCGCGAGCAGTTTTGGATCGGGCTCGGGCATGTTGACCCAGCGGATGCGCTGGTTCTGCTGCACCACGCAGGTGCCGCGCGGCAGATAGAAGGCAAGCCAGCCCGTCGTGCCGTAATCCGGCGTGAGCACACAGCTCGCACCGTTGCGAACGCGTTCCGCCTCGATGCCGGCGGCAAGCTCGCGCCAGCCGACGCCGACACTGCGCACCGTCGCATCGCGGCGATAGCCGGAGAGCCAGCCCGTGTTGGCCTGGACGATCAGCGCGACAAACATCACGATGCCGGTGGGCGCAGCCCAACGCAGGCAAAAATCGACCAGCCGCCGCGCCCGCGGTTTCCACTGCACGAGGTTGGCGGCCGCTGCTGCCGCGACGACGAAGGGCGGATAGACCGGTGCGAACCAGTTCGCCTCGACGCGGGCATGCAGCGAATGCCAGACGAAATACACGACGATGGTCCAGAACATCGTTTCGATCAGCAGGCGCGAGGCCAGTGCGCCGGCGCGGCGCCAGGTCAGTGCGTGCAGGCCCATCGCGCCGAGGATGAAGACCAGCGGCGTTGCGAATGCGATCTGCGTCGGGACCAGCTCGGCGATGAAGACCGGGCGAAAATCCTCGATCCTGGCGCGCCCGAGCTGCTTGACGAACGAAACCCAATGATGATCGGCATTCCAGAGGATCACCGGCGAGAACAGTGCCAGCGCGACAAGACCGCCGAGATAGGGCCAGGGCGAGAGGAACCAGCGCCGCAGCTTCGGCACAGCCGCGAGCCAGATCAGGATCGCGGCGCCAAAGAACATCGCCGTGTACTTTGACAGCAGTGCCGCGCCGACGGCTGCGCCGACGGCCAGCCACCAGGCACCGCGGCCGGTCTCTAGCACTTTCGCGAGGAAGAACAGCACGAAGCTGGAAGCCACCAGCAGCGGCGCATCCGGCGTCACGATCAGCGTGCCGACCGAGGCCATCATGGTGACGTTGAGCAGGATGGCGCTGGTCGCCGCCACCCGCGCGCCGCCAAACACGATCGCGGCCGTGCGATAGATCGCGTAACTCATCGGCAGCGCGAGCAGGATCGAGACCAGCCGGACACCGAGCTCGGTGTCGCCGGCGATCATGGTCCCGGCACGGATGACGTAAGCCACCATCGGCGGGTGGTCGTAATAGCCGCCGGCGAGGCTCTTCGACCACATCCAGTAATAGGCTTCGTCGAAGGTAATTGGCGTGAAGGCCGCCGCGACCAGCCGCAAGGCGACCAGCGCAAGGATCACCAGCGCCGTATTGCGGACGATCCGCGCGTCAGCCCCGCCCATACCTGGATCCTTGACGCGCTATTTCTTGCGCCAGACGAACAGCCCGGACATCGCGTAATTCCACACCACGCCCATCATCGCGCCGGCCATGCCGGCCAGCCACCAGATCGGCTCCTGATCGTAGACCGAGAAGGCAACGCCGACATTGGCGAGCAGGCCGACGCTGCACACGATGTAGAACATGATCAGGCCGCGCAGGATCGCAAAGCCCTTCAGCCGCTGGTCGCGATAGGTGAGGAAGTTGTTCATGATGAAGTTCGTGGTCATCGCGACGACGGCGCCGGCGGCCTGCGCCTCCGCGAACGGCACCTTGATCAGCTGAAGCGCGATGAACAGCGTGGTGAGATGCACAACGAGGCCCATGCCGCCCACCATCGCGAACAGGATGAAGCGCAGCGAGACGATGTCGTTGGTCAGCTTTGCCAGCACGAGGCCGAGGAAGTCGAGCGCGACCATGGAATCGAGCTTGCTCTCGCCGTGCTGGCGGGCACCGAACGTGTAGGGAATTTCGACCGCGCGCAAATCGCCATGCGCCGTGGCGACGAGATCGAGCAGGATCTTGAACCCGTGCACCGACAGTTTCGGCGCCAATTGCTCGAAACGGTCGCGGCGAACCATGAAGAAGCCGCTCATGGGATCGGCGATCTCGACCCGGAGCATCTTCTTCGCGACCTCGGTTGCCAGCGCGCTGGCGCCGGCGCGCTGCTTGTTGAAGCCTTCGCTCTTGTAGCCCTCGATGTAACGGCTGCCGACGACGAGGTCGGCCTGATCGCTTGCGAGCAGCAGCAGCATCTTCGGCAGCTGGGTCTCGTCATGCTGGAGGTCGGCGTCGATCACGGCGGCATAGGGCGCGCTCGAGGCCAGGATGCCCTCGATGCAGGCGCCCGACAGGCCGCGGCGGCCGATGCGGCGAATGCAGCGCACGCGGCTGTCCTTCTGCGCCAGTCCGCGCACGACGTCCCAAGTGCCGTCAGGGGAATTGTCGTCGACGAACACGACCTCCCAGGCGACGTTGGGAAGCGTCGCCTCCAGCCGCCGGTACAGCACGGTGACGTTGTCGCGCTCGTTGAAGGTCGGGACGATGACCGACAGCTCCGGCCCCTCTTGAGCCTGGTTGTCGATGTCCGGTCTGATCGCTTCATTCATGACGGCAGCGTATATCCGCCGCATCCTGCGATGCCAAGTTCTTGAGCTGACAAGCCGGGTTTTCTGTGGGGGAGCGGCCCAAAAGCGGCCCTAAAATGCCAACGACCCCGGAACGGCGGACCGCGCGTACATCCGGCGCAAGCCCAAGCTATTCCAAGGTCGTCCCAGCGCCGGAGCTTTTTGGCTCAACGTCGCCGTTAGCAGCTAAATGGGAACGAGGAAGCCGCTTTGCAAGGGGCAAACGGCTGTTTCGGGCCATTATTATTGATTCGGGACTTCCCGGATCACCGGGCCCCGTGGGGCCGGCGCCGCAGGGACTGCGGGCGCCATGGCGGGGGGAGCCGGCTCGACCTTGGGCGGCTTGGGGGGCTTGCCATACTGTCCGATCGGACCGAAGACGACGGCGACCGCAAGCACGATCGCCGCGACGATCGCACCAAAAATCCCCCCCACCGACTCAGACGCCATGCCAGCCCGTTCCCGTTCCAGATGATCGATTCATACCACGGATGAACGCGCGGCCGGAAGGGCTGCCGGACCGCAACCGCTCACGGCCCTATTTCTGCGGCGGCCGGTGCTTGAGGTAGGCGGTCACGATGTCCTTCTGCGCCGACTCCACCGCCCTGTTCGCGGTCGCGAGATGGGCACCGGAATCGATGTTGGGATATTGCGTGGTGAGATAGTCGAGCAGCGCCACCCGGTAATATTGCCGCTCCGACGGACAGGCGCCGGCAACCGAGCGGCCGAACTCCTGCTCCGACAGGCCCTGATTGGAGTCGCGCGAATATTCCCGCGCCAAGCAATGCCAGTAGTCGTCGCGGCCCTGCATCGCGAGCTTCTGCGCGCCTTTCGCGTTGTCGTCGTCTGCTTTCGCAGAACAGGTCATGGCAGCAGATGTCATCATGACGAGCGCCGCTCCCAGCGTCAGCATCCGCATCTTGTTCTCCTTTTTCGCAGATCGCGGGGCGAAGCTTAGACGGGATGCGACAACTGGCCAATCACTTCTGGTTTGAATAGGATGCAGCCCTCCCCTTCCCGACGATGCGAGATCCTCCCGTGGGCAAAGCAAAAACCGCGACGAAAAAATCCGGCAACATCTACATCGGCATCGGCGGCTGGACCTTCGAGCCCTGGCGCGGCGTATTCTATCCGGAGAAGTTGACGCAGGCGAAGGAGCTGTCTTACGCGGCTTCCAAGCTGACCTCGATCGAGATCAACGGCACTTACTACGGCTCGCAGAAGCCGGAGAGCTTTCGCAAATGGGCGAGCGAAGTGCCTGAGGGCTTTGTGTTCTCGGTGAAGGGACCGCGCTTCGCCACCAACAGGCGCGTGCTGGCCGAGGCCGGCGATTCCGTCAAGCGGTTCTATGATTCCGGCGTGCTGGAACTCGGCGACCATCTCGGCCCCGTGCTCTGGCAGTTCGCGCCGACCAAGAAATTCGATGGCGCCGATTTCGGCAAGTTCCTCGAGCTGTTGCCGCGCAAGGTCGAAGGCCGCGCGCTGCGCCACGTGGTGGAGGTGCGGCATGACAGTTTCTGCACGCCCGATTTCATCGCGCTGATCCGCGAATTCGAAACGCCGGTCGTGTTTGCCGAACACGGCAAATATCCTGCCATCGCCGACGTCGCCGGCGATTTCGTCTATGCGCGCTTGCAGAAGGGCAATGACGAGATCAAGACCTGCTATCCGCCGAAGCAGCTCGACGCCTGGGCCGGGCGCTTCCAGGCGTGGGCGGCGGGCGGTGAACCTGACGACCTGCCGAAAGTCGACAAGACAAAGCCGAAGAAGGAACCGCGCGACGTGTTCGCTTACGTGATCCATGAAGGCAAGGTGCGCGCGCCGCATGGCGCGATGGAACTGATCGCGCGGGTGAGTTGAGGGGAAGCGATGGCCAAGGCGAAGGAACTCTTCACCATCGGCTATGAGCAGACGCCGCCCAAGGCCGTGCTGGACGAGCTGGAGCAGGCCGGCGTCAAGCTGGTCGTCGACGTGCGCGCAGTCACGTCGTCGCGGCGACCGGGCTTTTCCAAAAAGCAGCTGGCCGCAAGCCTCGATGAGCGCGGCATCGCCTATCTCCATCTCGCCGCGCTCGGCACGCCGAAGGAAGGTCGCCTCGCCGCGCGCAGCGGCAAGTACGACGTGCTGGAAAAGATCTTCTCAAAGCACCTGAAGACGCCAGAGGCTCGGGAACAGATGGACGAACTCGCCGCTCTGGTGAAGAAGGCAGGTCCCGTCTGCCTGCTCTGCTACGAGCGCGACCACACCCATTGCCACCGCCAGATGATCGCGGAGATCATCGAGGAGCGCGATGGCGTGGCGGTGAAGAATTTGGCTCCTTTGATTGTCAATCCGGGGCGCGCGTAGCGCGAGCTATGGTACGCAATTGCGCACCTGAGAATCCATTCATCCACTGTCCCTGCTGCCCGATGGATTTCGGGCTCAGCGCTTTACGCTGCCCGGAACGACGAACGGAGAGAGCACTCGGTGACGTGAGCCTACCCCTCTCCCGCCAGCTTGAACGTCCCCTCCATCATCCGCACACAGCTGCCACCGACATGGGCGGAGACGATCTTGCCGGCCTGCTTCACGACGCGCGTCTGCAGGATGCTCGGCCGGCCCATGTCAAAGCCCTGGCCAACGGTAAGCTTCAGTTCGCCGTCCCTGATGGGATCGAGATCGGCAAACAGCGCGGCGGCGGCGACAGTGGCGCTGCCGGTTGCGGGATCCTCGGCGAGACCGCCTGCGCCGCGCATGAACATGCGCGCCTGCCGCTCGCCGGGTGCCTCCGACGCTGGCACGTCGCGGGTGTAAAACCACACCGAGCGGGCGTCGTCGCGCGGCAAGACCCTGCCGAAGGCGGCCGCGTCCGGCCTTGCTCGCGCGAGCGCGTCGCGCGAACGCACCTCCGCCACCAGGAACGGCGTTCCGACTCCGACGACTTGCGGTGCATGATGGTCGGTCCTGATGTCATCGGCCGTCAACGAGATGCAGGCCGCAACGTCTGCGGCCGAGACTTCCGCCAGTCGCGACAGCGGCTGCGGCGCGGTGAGCTCGGTGCTGGTCACTCTTCCCTGCTCCCGCACGATTTCGACCGGGACCAACCCAGCAATCTCCTCGAACAGCAAACGCGGCTTCGGTTCCTTCGCGAGGCTCGCCAGCACGAAGGAGGTGCCGATATTGGGATGCCCCGCGAACGGCATCTCCCTGACCGGCGTGAAGATGCGCACCTCGGCGTCATTGGCCTCGTCGCGCGGCGGCAGCACGAAGGTCGTCTCGGAATAGTTGAACTCGGTCGCGATCGCCTGCATCTGCTGCGTCGAGAGCCCGCCGGCATCCAGCACCACGGCGAGCTGGTTGCCGCCGAAGGCGCGGTCGGTGAACACGTCGACGGTGACATAGCGGCGCTGCATGGTGGGTCCTCACGCAAATGGCGGCCGCAAGCCGGCCGCCTCGCGCAGCACTCTACAAGCCCAAAACATAGCCCGTCATGCCCCAAAATTGAGTGCAATCGGAGCAATCAGCACGGCGTATCAGAAACGAAAGAGACGCAGTGGCGATGCCAGCACTTGCGCGCGATCGCGCTCGTCGACGATGAGCGTATCAAGGAACTGCCGGTTCTTGGCGTAAGTCTGCGTTGCCTCGAACTGCGTGTGCGGCCAGTCGCTGCCCCAGAGCAGACGATCGAGCCCGTAAGCGCTGCGCAGCAACGGATAGGCTTCCTTTGCAAAGCGCTCGCCGGCCGGACCGTTGCGATATGGCGCCGAGATCTTGACCCACACGTTCCGTGTTGCGCCTAGCTTCAGCACCGACTGAAAGCCGCGATCGGTAACGCCGAGCCTCGGATCCGGCAGCGCGTAGTGATCGAGCACGATCGTGATGCCGTGATCGAGCAGCTGCGGCACGAACACGGCGAGATCGGGCGCGTTGCGCTGGATCTCCAGCTGCCAGCCCATCGACTTCACGTTTGCAAGCAATCCCTTCCATTCGGCCAAGGCGAGATCGGGCAAGGGCTGGCCGACAAGATTGAGGCGAATGCCGACGATGCCGCCCCTGTCGAGTGCGCGCAGCTCGTCGGCGGAGACGCCGGGATCGACGACCGCGATCCCACGCAGACGACCATTGGTCCGATTCAGGCAGTCGACCAGGTAGGAATTGTCGGTGCCGAGAAAGCTCGGCTGCACCAGCACGCCGTTGGTGATGCCGTTGCGGTCGAGCTGCTCGAGATAGAGCGACAGCGGCGCGTCGTAATCCGGCGAGTAACGCCGGCCCGGCGCGAGCTCGAGCGCGCGATGAAAGACATGGGCATGGGTGTCGATCACAGGCAAGGCCGCCTCACTGCTGGCTGTGGTCGCGACCACCGTCGTGAGCGATGCGAGAGCCGCACCAAACTGGCGGCGCGTCAGGCCGCGCTGGAGCAACGTCATGGTGGCTGCTCCTCATCGCCAGTCAGACGTGCGTGGCCGCGGCCTGCTCGAACACCTTGCCGCGGGTTTCGGGCAGCAGCAGCACCGCGATCAGCACCAGCGAATAGGCAAACGCCGCATCGATACCGATCGCGGGCCCGAGGCCGATGCGATCGCCGAGCAAGCCGACCAGGAAGGGAAACGCCGCCGAGACGACGCGGCCGAAATTGTAGCAGAAGCCGACGCCGGTGCCGCGCACGCCGGCCGGATAGAGCTCGCTGAACAGCGCTGCCATGCTGGCGGGAATGCCGGCCGAAAAGAAGCCGAGTGGAAAGCCCAGCACCAGCATCTGGCCATTGGTCAGCGGCGCAAAAATGTAGACCAGCACGGTCGCGATGCAGGCGCTGGCAAACATCGCGACATTGGCCCGCCGGCCGATGCGGTCGCTGATGATCCCGCTCGCGACACAGCCGCAGAAGAAGGCGACGATGATCACGGCAAGGTAGAAGCTGGAGCCCAGCACCGACAAATGCCGCACTTCGCGCAAGAATGTCGGCAGGAACGTCGTCAGTGCGGCATAGCCGCCATGGGCGCCGATGCCGAACAGACCACCGACCAAGGTCGAGCGCAGCACGTCGCGATGGAAGATACCGGCGAGCGTAGCGAAGAACGGCGCCTCTGCGTCCTTCGTAATCGCACGCGGCGGCTCCTTCAGCCCGCGACGGATGAAGATGATGAGCAGCGCCGGCAACAGACCGATCGCAAACAGGATCCGCCAGGCGATATCAGCCGGAGCATAGGTGAAAACCAGCGCGGACAGCAGCACCGCTGCGCCCCAGCCGACCGCCCAGGCGCTCTGCACCGTGCCGAGCGCCTTGCCGCGATGCTCGGGGCGGATGATCTCGGCCATCAGCACCGCGCCGCAGGCCCATTCGGCGCCGAAGCCGAGACCTTGAACAGCCTTGAGCAACAGGAGCTGAGTGTAGCTCATCGCAAAGGCACTGGCGAAGGTCGCGAGCGCGAAGGTCGCTACCGTGATCTGCAGCGCCTTGACTCGACCGAAGCGATCGCCGAGCGCACCGCCGAGCCAACCACCGAACGCGCCGAAGAACAGCGTGACCGAGCCGAGCAGGCCCGCATCGGCCTTGCTGATGTGAAAAGCCGCTATCAAAGCGGGGATGGCGAGGCCGAACATCTGGACATCGAGCGCATCCAGCGCCCAGCCGCCAAAGCTCGCCCAAAACGTGCGCCGCTCCAGCGCCGAGCTCTCACTGTACCAGTTCGACATGTTTCCTACCCCTGTACGCGTTGTTGTTTGATGTCGTTGAAAGCTGCCGTCACCGGATCTCGGCGTGGTAGCGGAAGCGGTCCGCCGGCCCGCGCGAGCGGCGCCACTCGATCGGCCGTCGCTCCAGATCGAGCGCGAGGCGTTCGATCACGATCAGCGGCGCATGAGCCTCGAGCCGCAACAGCCGCGCCTGCATCTCGTTGGCGGTCTCTACCGTCAGGATTTCTTCGGCGGAGACCACGACCTCCCCGCAACGCTCCTCGTAGAGCGGATAGAGCAAGTCGCCGAACTCGGCCGTGTCGATCTCGAGAATTTTCGCAAAGCGCGATTGCTGGAGCCAGATCTCTTCGGCCAGCAACGGCACGTCGTCGATCAACCGCAGGCGCGACAGGCTGATCACGGGCTCGCCTGTGGGAATACGCAATGCCGATGCGACGGCAGACGTCGCCGGAATGCTCTTGCGCCTGAGGATGCGGCTCTGCGGCACGCGCCGCTCGCCGCTCTCGGACCGGAAACGAAAGAAACGGAACAGCGAGGAGTTGAAGCGCGCGCGGCGCACGAAGGTGCCGCGGCCCTGCTGGCGCTCGAGCACGGCATCCGCCACGAGTTGATCAATCGCCTTGCGCACGGTGCCGATGGCGACGCCGTAATGCGCGCCAAGCTCAGCTTCCGACGGGATCGGCTCGCCCGGCCGCCATTCATTGCGGTTGATCCGCGCGGCGAGGTCGTCGCGCAGGCGCTGATAGCGTGGCAGGCGGTCGTCCCGCGGGATTGAATTCATATAGTCATATAGATGACTACATGAGAGAGAAGTCAAGCACTACTGAAATACCGCAGTCGTCAGCACGCGTCTTCAGACAAACGCGAGCAGCCCCCTCACCCCAGCTGAAACACCGCGACCTTTTGCTCGTAACCGCGCACGGCCACCTCGCCGAGCGCCACGGCATCCTCGCCGTCGTCGCCGAGCGCCTCGCGCACGGTCGCGGAGATCAGGAGCTGCGAGCCGAACTCCTTGTTGAGCGCCTCGAGCCGCGAGGCAAAATTCACGGTGTCGCCGATGACCGTATATTCCTTGCGCCGGGGCGAGCCGATATTGCCCGCCACGACCTCGCCGAAATGAATGCCGATGCCGATCCGCAGCGGCCAGCTCGTCCCTGCGTTGATGCGGTCCATCGCCGTCAGCATCTCGCGGCCCGCGGCGACCGCGCGCTGCGCAGCATCGGAGGCTTCCAGCGGCGCGCCGAACAGCGCGAGAAAACCGTCGCCGAGAAACTTGTTCACGATGCCGCCGTGGCGATCGAGAATATCGACCAGCACCGCGAAAGCGCCGTCGAGCCGGTCGACCACCTCCTGCGGCGTGCGAGACTGCGCGCCGGCGGTGAAGCCACGGAAATCGGCGAACATCACCGCGACGCGGCGGATGTCGCCGGCAGCACTCGTGCCCTCCGCCATCAGCCGCTCGACGACCTGCGGCGACACATGCTGGCCGAACAGGTTCGTCACGCGATCGCGTGCGGTGGCGGCCGCGATGCTCGCGGAAAACTGGCGGCGGAGCTGCGCGCCGACGGAGCCCGCGAGCACACCGCATATCAGGATGATCGTGCTGCGCACTGCGTGGAAATAGTTCTGCGGCTCGCCGAATCCCGAGGAATCATAGATCGACGCGACCACGAACAGCTCGGCGGCTGCGACGAAGCCGGTGAAGGTGGACAGGTAGAAATCGAGGCGCAGCGTCGAGAGGATGACGAAGATGAAATAGATCAGCGGCACGGCAAAGCCGAGCGCCTGGCTCGAGCCCATGGTCCGAATCTGGAGAATCAGGATCACCGTAGGCACCGACGTCTCGATCAGCGCGCCGATATAGCGCCTGACAACCGGCAGATCGCGATCGAGCTTGAGGTTCTTCCTGATCTGGGTGTGGACCCAGACCTCGAACAGGATGAAGCCGACGAGCAGGCCGTAGACCTCGGAAAGCCCCCGGGTGCCGCGCCAGACTCGGTTTACCACGGCGGGATCGATCAGGTACATCGCGGTAAGGAAGACCGTCATGACGCAGCCGGTGGTGATCAGCGCCTTCACCCGCAGCAATTCGGTGCGCAGCACTTCGCGGGTCAGTTCGCGCTCGAACTCCTCCGACAAGACAGCTTTGCGCCGGGCTTTCAAAAAGCTGACCATCATTCCCCCAGGTCATTCCGGGGCGATGGGACATCATCGAACCCGGAATCTCGAGATTCCGGGTTCACGCTTGCCGTGCCCCGGAGTGACATCAGCTATTGTGCCTCAATCCAGCGTGCGGCGGAAGCGCGTCACGGCGATGGTCATGGCGACCAGCATCAGCGCGGCCAGCGCCAGCGTATCGAACCGCAGGTTCGGCATGGTGGCGCCCTTCAGCATGATGGCGCGGACGATGCGAATGTAATGCGTCAGCGGCAGGCATTCACCGAGATATTGCGCCCAGGCCGGCATCCCCGCAAACGGGAACATGAAGCCGGACAGCAAGATGCTTGGCAGGAAGAACATGAACGACATCTGTATCGCCTGCAGTTGATTCTGCGCGATGGTGGAGAACGTGTAGCCGATCGCAAGATTTGCCGCGATGAAAAGGGTCGAGAGTACCGCGAGCAGGAGCAAACTGCCGAGCACCGGCACGCCGAACAGGAACACTCCGATATTGACGATCAGGAAGGCCTGGATGAAGCCGACCAGGATGTAGGGAACGATCTTGCCGATCATCACCTCGACCGGCTTGATCGGCATCGACAGGAGGCTCTCCATGGTGCCGCGCTCAATCTCGCGCGTCACCGACAGCGCCGTGAAGATCAGCATCGTCATGGTAAGAATGGTGCCGACAAGTCCCGGCACGATGTTGAGCCGAGATTCCGCCGCCGGATTGTAGCGCGCATGCGCGCGGATCTCGAACGGCAGTGCCGGGGGATCGCCGATATAGAGATCGTGCGCGAGTGCGGTCTGAACGATCATGCCGAGCGAGCCGAGGGCGGCGCTTGCTGCCACCGGATCGGTCGCGTCGGCCGCAACCAGCAGCGCCGGCTTGTCGCCGCGCCGTACTGCGCGCTCGAAGCCGCGCGGGATCTCGACGCCGAACAGCACCTTGCCCGACTTCAGCAGATTGTCGAACTCGTCGACGTCGTGCACTTCGTAGACGAAGCGGAAATAGGCCGTATTCTCCAACGCCTTCAGTACCGAGCGGGCAAGATCCGAGTCCTCCTGCAGCAGCACCGCGCTCGGTAAATGGTGCGGCGTGGTGTTGATGGCATAGCCGAACAGGAGAAGCTGCATTACCGGGATCGCCACGATCATCGCGAACGAGACGCGATCCCGCCGAAGCTGAATGAACTCCTTCGCCATCATGGCATAGGAGCGGCGCCAGAAGCCGAAGCGGTCGCGGATCTCCCCTACGGGGTCGGTTGTCCGGATGGTGCTCATTGGAAATTGTCCTTGGAACGACCCATCAGCTCGATGAAGACGTCTTCCAGCGACGGCGCCGACTTCTGCCAGTGCAGGTCATCCTTATCGCGCCATGGCGCGATGCTGGCTTCGAGGGCCACGACGTCGCGGCCCGAGACGTGCAGCGAGGTGCCGAACGGCGCCACCATGTCGATCCCGGGCTTACCGGCCAGCTGGGCCGCGAGGCCATTCAACCCGCCGGTGACGGTGTAGGTCGTGAGCGCGGACTTCGCGATCACCTCGTCGACAGTGCCGTGCGCCAGGAGATGGCCGTAGGCGATATACGCAATCTCGTGGCAGCGCTCGGCTTCGTCCATGTAATGGGTCGAGACCAGCACGGTGAGCCCTTCGGCGGCGAGCGCATGGATCTCGTTCCAGAAATCGCGTCGTGCCTTGGGATCGACGCCGGCGGTCGGCTCGTCGAGCAGCAACAGCTTTGGACTGGGCAGCGTGCAAGCCCCGAGCGCAAGGCGTTGCTTCCAGCCGCCGGAGAGCTCGCCGGCGAGCTGCTCCTCGCGGCCCGAGAGCCCGAGCCGCTTGATCATGTCGCGCGCGGCCCCGCGTGCATCAGTGAGGCCATAGAGCCGCGCGACGAATTCGAGATTCTCGCGCACCGACAGATCCTGATACAGGCTGAAGCGCTGGGTCATGTAGCCGACCTGGCGCTTGATCTTTTCCGCATCCTTGAGGATGTCGTAGCCGAGGCAGGTGCCCTCGCCGCTGTCAGGCGTAAGCAGGCCGCAGAGGATGCGGATGGTCGTGGTCTTGCCCGAGCCGTTCGGCCCGAGGAAGCCGTAGATCGAGCCGCGCTTCACCTGCATCGACAGATCATGCACGACCTCGCGGCTGCCGAACGATTTGGTCAGGCCCCTGACGTCGATCGCGATGTCGTTGCCGGCGTTCATCGCTTGTCCGCCACCGGAGTCTTGAAATCGGGATTCTTGGGGGTGAGATAGACGTCGATCGGCTGGCCGACCCGCAAGGCATCTGGCCGCGACGGCCGCGCCTGGATGAGATAGACGAGCTTGCTGCGCTCCTCGAGGCTATAGATCACCGGCGGGGTGTATTCGGCCGACGTTGCGATGAAATAGATCTTTGCCGTCAGATCTGCCGCGCAATTGTCGCAGGCGACCCGCACGTCGTCGCCGATCGCCAGTTTCGGCAGCTCCGTTTCCGGCACGAAGAAGCGCAGCTTCATGTTGCCGGGCGGCATGATCGAGAGCACCGGCCGCTGTGCCGCGACCATCTCGCCTTCACGGAAATAGATCTGCTGGATGGTGCCGGCTACAGGCGCAAAACCCTTGCGCCGCGCCAGCCGGGTCTCCGAGGTCACCACCCGCGCCTGCGCGACCCGCAGATCCGAGACGGCGGAATCGAGCGCGGCTTGGGTGCCCGAGCCGGTCTTGCGCAGGGACTCTGCGCGGTCGAACACCTGCTGGGCATTGGCCAGCGTCGCCTTGGTCTGGTTGAGATCGGCAAGCTGGAGATCGTCGTCGATGGAATACAGGGCTTCGCCGACCTTCACCACATCGCCTTCACGAATGTCCAGCTTGGTGACCCGGCCGGCCTCGTCCGGGCTGACATAGATCATGTCGGCCTCGACCCAACCCTGGAAGCCGGGATCGCGCTTCTCCTTGCAGCCGGCAAGAGCGGTTGCAACGACGGCGACCAATGTAATTGCAAAAATCCGTTGCGACGACCTCATGTCGTCCTCCGTTCGCCAAAAATCAAATCGAGATGGACGCGCAGCATGTCCTGCGCGTCGAGCGGCGCATGCCGCGCAAACAGGCTCTGCCAGATCACCGCAATCATCGCGGGCGCGATCAGGATCTGCGGATAGCGCGCGAGATTCTTCTGGTGGATCTCGCCGCGGGCAATGCCCAGTTCGATCAGCGCGCGCATGCCGGCGATGCCGCGCGAGACCACCTCGCGATAGTAGAAATCGGCGACCGCCGGAAAGCGCGGGCCCTCCGCCACGATCAGCCGCACGAGATCGCCGCGCCTCGTGCCGATCACCTCTTTGAGAAAGTTGCCGGCAAAAGTTTCGATGAGGTCGCGCACCGAGCCCGTCGGCGGCGGCAGCGCATCCAGCTTCACCACCACTGGCACGATCACGGTGCGCACCAGCTCCTCGAACATCGATTCCTTGTCCTTGAAGTGCAGGTAGATCGTGCCCTTCGCGACACCGGCACGCTTGGCGATGTCGTCGAGCCGTGTCGCGGCAAAGCCGCGCGTGATGAACTCCTCCATCGCCGCCGCGACGATCGCGTCGCGCCGCTCCGCCGCGCGCGTAGCGCGGTTCGATATCGGCGCGACTTCCTCGCCGGCTTTCGGCCTTGCGCTTGCTGCCTTGGCCGCAGCGGCCTTGGGAGGCTTCCTTGTCATTTTGCATTTATGACTGACTAGTCAGTCATAGTCAATCGGGATTGGGCAGCCGCGCATGAATGAATTAGTATTGACTAATGCATTAGTAATTGCTAATTTATCGACATGATCGAAGCTGCCCCCAATCCCGTCACCGCCGTGATGCGCGCCCTCGCCGATCCGACCCGCCGCGCGGTGTTCGAGCGCGTGTTCGACAGCAAGGAGATCAGCGTCGCCGAGCTGACGCGCGGCAGCGGCGTGACGCAGGGTGCGATCTCGCAGCACCTGAAATCGTTGAAGCAGGCGGGCCTCGTCGCCGAACGCGCCGAGGGCCGTAACGTTTACTACCGCGCCGCGCCGCAAGGCCTCGAACCGCTGGTGACCTGGATGGATCATTACGGTGTCTTCTGGCGCGAGCGCTTCCAGAACCTGCGTGACCTCTTGAAGGAGATCGACCAGTGAGTGCAGCCGCGTTGAATGCCGAGACCAAAGACATCGTTCTGGACGACGTCTTCCCTCACGCGCCCGAGACGATCTGGAAGGCGCTGACCAGCGCCCAGTTGATCGCGCGCTGGCTGATGCCGGCGACCGGTTTCGAGGCCGTCGAAGGCAACACTTTTACCTACCAGACCAAGCCGGGTGGCCATTGGGATGGCGTGATCCATTGCCGCGTCCTGGAGGTCGTCCCGAACCGGCGCCTGGTCTACGCGTGGAAGGGCGGCGACGAACGCAACACCGGCTACGGCGCGCCGCTCGACACCGTCGTGACCTGGTCCCTCACCCCGGTCGAAGCCGGCACGCGAATCCAGCTGGTCCATGCGGGCTTCGTGCTGCCCAGGAACGAGAGTGCCTACTCCGTCATGAGCGGCGGCTGGAAGAAGGTCGTGCGGCAGCTCGACGAGATCAGCGGCGAACAAAAGCAACGAGACAGTTGAGGAGGCATCACGATGAACAAGCCCTATACCGGCGGCTGCGCCTGCGGCGCGATCCGCTATTCGATCGCCGGCGAGCCCCTGTTCGCCAACCACTGCCAGTGCCGGGACTGCCAGCGCGAGAGCGGCACCGGCCATGGCTCTTACGCCACCTTTCCGCGTGCCGGCGTCACGGTGACGGGCGACGCCAGAACATGGGACATGACCGGCGACAGCGGCAACGTGAAGACGCGCGCCTTCTGCCCGGAGTGCGGCGTCGCCGTCTACATGACCTTCAAGGCCATGCCCGACATCTTCACCATCCGCGCCGCGAGCCTCGACGAGCCCGCCCGCTACAGACCGCAAGCGATCACTTACGCCGTGCGCGCGTATGACTGGGATCCCCTCGATTCCAGCCTGACGACATTCCAGACGATGCCGTCTGGCTGAGACGTTTGGTATGCCACCTCTCCCGCTTGCAGGCGGGAGAGGTGAGCAACGAGCACCTTGGCTCTTTCAGCTGTGGAACTTCAATCCGTCGACGATCTTGTCGATCACCTTGCGCTCGGCCCGCATCGCGATACCGACGAGATTGAGATCGGCGCGCGCAACCGCCTTCACCGCCGCGCGATTGGCGGCATCATGCGTTGTCGCAAACATGTCCTCGGAATAGACCGCCGGCGTGACGTTGCGTGCAAGTGCGCGATCGAGAGCGCGCGACAGCGCCGGACCGTCGGCACCATAGATCAGGATCGGCTGGCCGATCAGTGCAAGATATTTCGTGCTTGAAGCGTCCTCATAGGCCTCTCCGACGCATTCCGGAAAGGCTGCAGCGACGCCGCTGGTCAGGAACGATGCGACATTGAGTTTCTGCCACACCTGAAGATCGTTGCGAATGACAACGGCGATCTTGGTATCGAACTGCATGAATTCTCCCAGCAGACATTCAAGCGTCGGGAAAGAAAGGAGATTCCCAGCGCGCCGACGGCAGACGCAAACGTAACCCGGATTGACACATCGATCACAGCGCGGAAATTTCAATGGAGGTGCGACCGGCTGCGCTTCTCCCCGATGGCCAAGTCGGGTATATGTCGGCGCTCCGTCACTTAACTGTCATATTCGTGCATGTCCGAAACTGGCGCCATCAAGCAAGCCCTCGACCCCGTACAGCGGCTTGCAAAGGCCAACGGCCATCCAGTCGCCGAGGACGGAAAGAAATCCAGCAGTTTCGTTGTTCCCGCCGCTGCTGAAACGCACGGCTCCGCGCACACTGACATCGAGTCTTCGCGCCATGATCCCGTTCGGGCGAGCCTCTTCGCCGATGAAGCTCGTGCACCGGAAACCGCACCTTCCCGCCAAGCCGCGCCGCACGCAATCGAGATCGAGCTCAAGCTGATCGTTCCTGCAGATCGTCTGGCCGATTTCAACGATGCGCCGATCATTGCGGCGAATGCGCGCAACAAGGGCACGCGCAAGCACCTCAAGGCCGTGTATTACGATACGCCCAAGCGCACGCTCCGGCGCGAAGGTTTCAGCTTCAGGGTTCGCCAGAGCGGCACGCGGTTCACGCAGACGGTGAAGGCCGAATCCGGCAACGATCCGCTGCGCCGTGGCGAGTGGGAGGCGAGCGTCCCGTCGATGACGCCGGACCTCGCGCTCGCGATGACGCTTGTTCCGGAGAAATTGCGTGCCGATCTCGAACGTCACTCCGTCGAAGCCGTCTTCAGCAGCGACATCCACCGGCATCAGCGCCTCGTCGAGCTGCCCTCGGGCACGGTCGAGGTCGCCTTCGATCGGGGGCATCTGATTTCAGGTGATCGCTCGCTGCCGGTCAGCGAGATCGAGCTGGAGCTCAAGAGCGGCAGCCCGTCCGCAATCTGGGAGCTGGCGCGGCGGCTCGCCGAGCATGGCCCGGTGAAGCCGTCGATCCGGACCAAGTCGGCGCGCGGATTCGATCTCGCGGCCGATACGCCACCCCAGGCACCGAAGCCGCCAAAGCTTCGTCTCGATCCCACGACATCGCTCGATGAAGTCTTCTCCGGGATACTGCGGTCCTGTCTTCTGCATCTGCTCCAGTCGCTGCCCGTCGCCGAGGATGGACGCGACCCCGAAGGGATGCATCAGCTTCGCGTCGCGCTGCGGCGTCTGCGGTCCGCGCTCGACCTGATGCGGTCCGTGGTATCGCTGGACAAGCTCAACCTGATGCGCGCCGAGGCGAAGTGGCTCGCGGGCTGTCTCTCCGGCGCACGTGACTGGGACGTGTTTCGGCAGGAGACGTTGCGGACGGTCGCGGATGGCTGTCCGTCGGTCGCCGGCTTCGACGCATTGGGCGCGCTCGCCGACGAACGTCGCACGGCCTGCTACGACGCGGCCCGCCTCGCCCTCGCCGACCGGCGCTGCCAGTATTTCGTGATCGGGCTCGGCGGCTGGATCGAAGCACGCGGCTGGCGCAGCGAGGTCGCGCCCGACGGCCTGGCGCAACTGGCGGAGCCCGCAATCAACTTCGCACGAAGTATCCTCTCGGCACAGCATGCGAAGGTGCTCAAGCGCGGCCGCAGATTCAAATCGCTGTCGACGGAGGAGCGGCACCGCGTCCGCCTCGCCGCGAAGAAGTTGCGCTACGTCGCCGACTTCCTGCTTCCGCTTTGCGGGCAGCGCAAATCCGCGAAGCGCTTCTCGCGCAGGCTTGCCGACCTCCAGCAGGAGCTTGGCATCTACAACGACATCGCGACGACGACGTCATTGCTTGCGGATGTCGGCGCGGAAGCGACCGGCGGCAGCGTGGCCGCGGCGGCCATTGCCGGCTGGCAGGCCCACGCGATGGTCGGTGTCGAAGCGCGCCTGCGCGAGGCCTGGTCGGGATTCACCGGGGCCAAGGTGCCCTGGTCGGTGGACGCGGCGGAGCAACCGGAAAAACTGGTGCAACCCAGCGCAGGATGGCTGCGCTAATCGTTGATCAGCCTTTGGCGTCGCAGGCCCAGGCGCGGATCACGCATTCCTTGCCGCCATATTTGTAGCATTCGCGCGTGGCGGCATTGAGCGTGGCCGAGATCTTCGGCTTCACGGCGTAGCCATAGGCGCCGCAGGGGTTGGCCATGTCGACCGACATCGCCGCGCAGGCATGCTTCATCGTCACCGTCGTGCATTCGCCCTTGCACTGCTTTCGAGCAGCGGCACGCGCTTCGTGCTCGGCACCGTAATCATAGGCCTGGCCGTAGGCGCCGCATTTGCCGACGGCAAACGCGCCGGCCGCATGCGCTGCGGTGATGTGACGGGCGCCGGCGACACAAACCGACAACCCAAAGAAAAACATCGCGCAACGGCGCGCGACGACACTCGAAGCCATGGAAAAAACCCCTCCCCCCAAGGCAGGTGGCGAGGACTCTAAGCGGCGGTCGTTTCCAGATGGTGAACGGGGGGTTGAAATTGGTACGATTGCGAGGTGCTATCCGCGCCGTGCGGCTTCCAGCGCCTGCGGCGTGTCGATGTCGAGGAAGGCGCCTTCGCCGTCGACGGGCACTTCGGCGACGGCTTCCGTATGCCTGGCGATCAGGTGCCGCGCGCCGACATCGCCGTCGAGGGTCATCAACTCCTTGAAGAAGCGCCGCGACCATAGCACGGGATTGCCGCGGCGGCCTTCGCTCACGGGCACGACGATGAGGTTGCCGCGATCAGGCGCAAAGCCGTCGATGAGGCGGTCGATCAGGCCGGCATCGATCAGCGGCATGTCGCCGAGGCAAACCACGGCGCCGTCGCACGCTTCGGACACGGCCGCGATCCCTGCTTTCACCGAGCTCGCGATGCCGCCCGCGAAATCCGGGTTCTTGACGAAGCGTACGTTCAAGCCTTGCAACGCCTGCTCGACGAGCTCGGTCTGATGACCGGTGACGACGATCACCTCGGAGGCTTTCGAAGCCAGCGCCTGCTCGGTCGCGATGCGCACCAGCTTCTTGCCGTCGAGTTCGGCAAGCAGCTTGTTCGGCCCGCCCATGCGGGTCGAGCGGCCCGCCGCGAGCACGATCGCCGCGACCTGGCTGTTACCCTCGGTCTCGGGCTTGGCTCGCGGCTGCGGCCGCGTCACGATCTCCATCAGCAGGCCGCCGACGCCCATGCCCATCAATTCGGAGCGCGTCACCTTGATGCCGGCGAGCAGCCGCATCAGCACCCAGTCGAACCCGTTCTCGACCGGCGAGCGCGCGCAGCCGGGCGCACCCAGCACCGGCACGCTGCCGGCGCGCGCGATCAGCAACAGATTGCCGGGATCGACCGGCATGCCGAAATGCTCGATCTCACCGCCGATCTCGGTCACCGCAGCCGGAATCACATCGCGGCGGTCGGCAATTGCAGAGGCGCCAAACACGATCACGAGCTCGGCGCCGAGTGCGAGCAGCTCCTTGATCGCAGCCGAGAGCGCGCGCTCGTCGTGCTGCACCCGCCGTTCGGCGATGATGGTAGCGCCAGCCGGCGCGAGCCGCTCGGCAGTGACGCGCAGCGTCTTGTCGATCACCTTCGAGGAAAGCCCCGGCAACAGCGTCGAGACCACGCCGACGCGCTTGATCACGTAAGGCGCGATTTTCAGCACGTCCTTGCCGGCGGCCTTCACCGCGGCATCGCGCAAATTTCCTTCAACGCCGAACGGGATGATCTTGACCGTGCCGACCATCTCGCCTTCGACCACCGGCTTGTAGGCGGAGAGGGTGGCGAAGGTGATGGCCTCGTCGACATTGTTGACGCGGTCTACGGCAGCGCGGTCGATCACCAGCAGGCCCGGGCGCGCGGCAAACAGATTGGCGCGGCCGGTGAAGGCGCGCTCGACATGAATGCCCTCGCCGCCGATGGCGAGCGCAATGCTGGCGGCCGCGACGTCCTCGGAGACGTCGCCCGCCTCCATGCGCACCACGACGATGTCCTTGATGCCGGCACGGTCCAGCGCCTCGACCTCGGCAGGCCCGATCGTCGTGCCTTTCTTCAGCACCAGCGGCCCCTGGCGCAGGGTGTGGACGGTCACCCCGCCGATCGCATCCCTCGGGCTCGCCGGGCCGAACTTCATGCCGCTTCTTCTTTTTCTTTGGGTGGCAGGCGAAGCACCGCCGTGATCTCGGCCATGATCGACACCGCGATCTCGGACGGCGAGACCGCGCCGATCGCAAGGCCGATGGGCGCGTGGATGCGCGCGATGTCAGAGTCCTTTGCGCCCTGCGCCCGGAGCCGGTCGCCGCGCTTGGCATGCGTCTTTCGCGAGCCGAGCGCGCCGATATAGAAGCAGTTGCGCTCGAAGGCATGCAGCAGCGCCGGATCGTCGATCTTGGGATCGTGCGTCACGGCGACGAACGCCGTATAGGCGTCGACATTGAGCGGCGGCAACGCGGTATCAGGCCACTCCGCGACCAACGGAATGTCGGGGAAGCGCTCGGGGCTCGCAAAGGCTGTGCGCGGATCGACGACAGTGACGTCATAGCCGAGCGAGCGCGCGAGCGGCGCGAGGGCCTGGCTGATATGGACCGCGCCGACGATGACGAGCTTTGCCGTCGGCGCGTAGACGTTGAAAAACAGCTTCTTGCCGCCGGCCTCGACATTGGCGCTCTTGCCCATGCGAAGCTGCTTGTCCAGCTCGGCGCGCAGCGGGTCCTTGGCGAAGTCAGCCGCCTTTACCAGGCGCTGCTCGCCGCTCTCGGTGTCCGTCACCAAAATCACCGGCCGCCGCGCGGCACGCTCGGCGTTGAGTTCGTGGAGGATTGCGAGCTTCACGGCTAGCCGACCTTCTCGACGAAGACACGGATGGTCCCGCCGCAGGACAGTCCGACATTCCAGGCGGTCTCGTCGGCGACGCCGAACTCGAGCATCTTCGGCTTGCCGCTCTCGATCACGTCCATGGCCTCGGTGACCACGGCGCCCTCGACGCAGCCGCCGGAGACAGACCCCAGAAACGTGCCCTCGTCGTTGATGACCAGGCTCGAGCCCGCCGGGCGCGGGGCCGAACCCCAGGTCTCGACGACGGTCGCCAGTGCGACGCCACGGCCGGCCTTCTGCCAGTCCTCCGCCGCCTTCAGAATGTCCTCGTCGCGATCGAGCATGGCTTGGCCTCTCAGGCTGCGGAGCGGATCAGGCTGCGGTGATGCGGCGGCAGCGGCCGGGAGAGCGTGGTGATCAGCTCCTGGATCGAACTCAAATTATGCACGGGGCGGAATTCGTCAACGTGCGGAAGCATCATTTTGATGCCCTGGGCCTTGGCCTCGAAGCCGCCGAACCGCAGCAGCGGGTTCAGCCAGATCAGCCGCCGGCAGGAGCGGTGCAGCCGGTCCATCTCGAAGGCGAGCTTGGAATCGGCCTCCCGCTCCAGCCCGTCGGAGATCAGCAGCACGATGGCGCCCTGGCTCAGGACGCGGCGCGCCCACAATTTGTTGAAGTTGTGCAGCGAGGTCGCGATGCGGGTGCCGCCGGCCCAGTCCTCGACCGCCGCCGAGCAGCTCGCCAGTGCCTCGTCGGGATCGCGCTGGCGTAACGCGCGCGTCACATTGGTCAGCCGCGTGCCGAACAGGAACACCGAAACGCGCTTGCGCGCATCGCCAATGGCATGAAGGAAATGCAGGAACAGGCGGGTGTACTCGCTCATCGAGCCGGAGATGTCGAGCAGCGCCACGATCGGGGCCGGCTTCTCGATCCGCCCGAGGCGATGGATGTCGATGATGTCGCCGCCGGTGCGCAACGACGCCCGCAGCGTGCGGCGCATGTCGAGCCGCAGGCCGCGCGGATCGGGCTGGTGCCGGCGGGTCAGGAGCTCCGCCTGCGGCAGCCGCATCATCTGGATGGCACGCAGCGCCTCGGCGATTTCGGCGGCGCTCATCTGCGCGAAATCCTTCTTCTGAAGGATCTCCTTGTCGGAGACCGACAGGCGCAGATCCTGCTCCTGGTGCTGCGGCGTCTCCGTCATGCGCGGCTGCGACATCGCCTCCTGCACGCGGCGCGCGGCGGCTGGCGGCTTCTTCTTGGCGCCATCGGGCAACGGCACCGAATCCAGCATGTGCTTCCACTCTTCGGAGGCGCGGAAGAACAGGTTGAAGGCCTGCTTGAAGATCAGCGCATGCTCATGACGCTTGACGAAGATCGCCTCCAGCGTGGTGAAGACGTCGGCACGGCTGCCGATGTCGATTACCTGCAGCGCGTTCATGGCATCGATCACCGCACCCGGGCCGACCGGCATGCCGGTCGCGCGCAGCGCGCGGGCAAAGCCGACGATGTTGTCGGCGAATTGCTCCGTCTTGTCAGGCGCGAGGTGGTTGATGGCCATGGTGGTTTCCCATCTTCCCGTCATTCCGGGGCGCCGCGCAAGCGGCGAGCCCGGAATCCATAACCACGATCGGGAGTATGGATTCCGGGCTCGCGCTACGCACGCCCCGGGATGACGAGTTCGTTATGACGCACGCGCGTCAATTCTCGCTCGTCGCTTCCTTCAGCACCTTCTGCAGGGTGTCGCCCTGCATCCGCGTGATGTCGTCCTGGTATTTGAGCAGCGCGCCCAGCGTGTCGCCGACCACTTGCGGGGTCAGCGAGCGGGCGTCGAGCTCGGACAGCGCGGTGGCCCAGTCGATGGTCTCGGCGACGCCAGGCGATTTGTAGAAGTCCTGGTTGCGCAGCGCCTGCACGAAGCGGACGACCTGCTGCGACAGCTTGGCGGAGATGCCGGGCACGCGGGTCTTGACGATCGCGAGCTCGCGCTCGGCGGCGGGATAGTCGACCCAGTGATACAGACAGCGCCGCTTCAGCGCGTCGTGAATTTCGCGGGTGCGGTTGGAGGTGATGATGACGATCGGCGGATGCGGCGCCTTCACGGTGCCGAATTCGGGGATCGTCACCTGGAAGTCGCTGAGGATTTCCAGGAGGTACGCCTCGAACGCCTCGTCGGCGCGGTCGAGCTCGTCGATCAGCAGCACCGGCGGACCGGCAACGTCAGGCTCCAGCGCCTGGAGCAGCGGCCGCTTGATCATGTAGCGGTCGGCGAAGATGTCGCTCGATAGCTGCTCGCGATCGGTGTCGCCGGCGGCTTCCGCCATCCGGATCGCGATCATCTGCGCCGCGCTGTTCCACTCATAGACCGCCGAAGAGACGTCGAGGCCTTCGTAGCACTGGAGACGGATCAGCTTCCGTCCCAGCGCCGCCGACAGCACCTTTGCGATCTCGGTCTTGCCGACGCCGGCCTCGCCTTCGAGAAACAGCGGCCGGCCCATGCGCAGCGACAGATACGTCACCGTCGCCAGCGACCGCTCGGCGAGATAGCCGCGCGAAGTCAGGAGTTCGAGCATCGCATCGACCGATGCCGGCAGGGTCGCTGAGGTCATGTAAAGAGCCAGTCTCGCTACGCCCTCACAACGGGCAAGTATTCGGCCAGAGCGTGAGGAGGACTTACTCCTTGGCGTTGGCGGCGTCGAGGGCGCGCCGCGTCAGCACGCCGATGAGATGGGCGCGGTATTCGGCGCTGCCATGGATGTCGCTGTTCAGCCCTTCCGCCGGCACCTCGATGCCGTCGAGCACCTTGGACGAGAACCGCTTCTTCAGCGCCTCCTCATAGGCCTCGACGCGGAACACGCCGTCCGAGCCGGCGCCGGTGACAGCGACCCGCACGTCCGAGGGACGCCGCGCCACGAAGACGCCAACCAGCGCGTAACGCGAAGCCTGGTTGCGGAACTTGATGTAGGCGGCCTTCTTCGGCAGCGGGAACATCACCTTGGTGATGATCTCGTCGGCTTCCAGCGCGGTGGAGAACAGGCCCTGGAAAAACTCTTCCGCCTTGAGACGCCGCTTGTTGGTGACGATGGTCGCGCCAAGCGCAAGCACGGCGGCCGGATAATCCGCAGTCGGATCGTTGTTGGCGAGCGAGCCGCCGATCGTGCCCTTGTGGCGCACCGCGGGATCACCGATCTGGCTGGCGAGATTGGCAAGCGCTGGGATAGCCTCGCCGACGATGGCGGAGGTCGCGACCTCGGCATGCTTGGCGGTGGCGCCGATCACCAGCGAACGGCCCTTCATCTCGATCGCGTTCAATCCCTCGATATGGGAGAGGTCGACCAGATGCGGCGGGCTCGCGAGCCGCTGCTTCATGACGGGAATCAGCGTGTGGCCGCCCGCAATCACCTTGGCGTCTTCGTTCTTTACCAGGAGATTGGCAGCCTGCCGCACGGTCCCGGGGCGGTGGTATTTGAATTCGTACATGAGGGTGTCCTGATCGCGGAGGGCGCGCGGTTACGCGAGATCGGATTTCGCCATCGCCTTCGCGCCGGCGGCGATCGAGGCGACGATGTTCTGGTAGCCGGTGCAGCGGCAGAGATTGCCTTCTAGTTCTTCCCGGATCGTATGGTCGTCGAGCTCGTGGCCCTTGCGATGGACGATGTCGATCGCGGTCATGATCATGCCCGGCGTGCAGAAGCCGCACTGAAGACCATGGTGCTCACGGAAGGCTTCCTGCATCGGATGCAGCGGCGCGCCGTCGGCCGCCAGTCCCTCGATGGTCCTGACCTCGTGGCCGTCGGCCATCACGGCCAGCGTGGTGCAGGACTTCACGGCCTTGCCGTCGAGATGCACGACGCAGGCGCCGCACTGCGAGGTGTCGCAGCCGACATGGGTGCCGGTCAGCCGCAGATTCTCGCGCAGGAACTGCACCAGAAGCGTACGCGGGTCGACATTGCCGGTAACAGGATTGCCGTTCACGATGAGGGAGATTTTTGCCATAAGCACTCTCTATCAGCGCCCCGACGGGTCCCGTCGAAGCGGTTCTTTTTTATAATTATTCCAACCCATCATATGGGCCATTGTCCGCTGGGGCAACATTGCCCGGGACGCAAGCCGCCATGACAATAGGCGATACCCTCTAGCCCTGTACCGCCTTGGCGAAATTCGCGAAAAACTCGTCGGCCAGCTTCTTGGCGGTGCCGTTGATCAGGCGCTGTCCAAGCTGCGCCAACTTGCCGCCGATCTGCGCCTCGACGTCGTAAGAGAGCAGCGTGCCGCCATCCTTCTCGGCAAGCCTCACGGCTGCGCCGCCCTTGGCAAAGCCGGCCACGCCGCCCTCGCCTTCGCCCGAGATCTTGTAGCCGTTCGGTGGGTCTAGATCGCTGAGCATCACCTTACCCTTGAAGCGCGCCGAGACCGGGCCGACCTTCATTTTCGCCGTCGCGCGAAAACCACCGTCGTCGGTCTTCTCCAATTCCTCGCAGCCGGGGATGCAGGCCTTCAGCACCGCGGGGTCGTTGAGTTTTTCCCACACGGCCTCGCGCGGCGCCGCAAGCTGGACTTCGCCATTCATTGTCATGGCCATGGGATGCCTCCGGGATGTCAGACTTGGATCACACAGGAATAATATTGCTCAAGTAACGCACGGAGCCCGCAAAGGAAAGGGCAGCCCCCGGTCACGTGCAATGCATATTCGCACCTGCAAAAAGTCTTGTGTGGCCCGTCAGGGATTGGCAGAGCCGGAGCATGGTGATTAGGTCCCGCGCAACATGAGCACAGCCCTCTCCCCCCTGCTTGCGCCGATGCTGTCGAGTACGGCCATGCGAGCCGTCTGCGACGACCGCTCCATCCTGCAGAACATGCTCGATTTCGAGGCAGCCCTGGCCCGGGCCGAGGCTGCCACCGGTGTGATTCCCGCGTCAGCGGTGGGCCCGATCGAAGCGGCCTGCAAGGCCGAAACCATCGACATGGCCGCGCTGGCGGAAGCCGCGACCCGGTCTGGCAATCTCGCAATTCCCCTGGTCAAGACGCTGACCGCCAAAGTCGGCAAGGCCGACGGCGAGGCCGCGCGCTACGTGCATTGGGGCGCGACCAGCCAGGACGTCATCGACACCGCGACCATGCTGACCCTGCGCGCAGCAATCGATGCGCTGGACGCCGACCTCAGCCGCGCCATCAATGGCTTTGCTGCGCTGGCCCGGCGCCATCGCAACACCGCGATGGTGGCCCGGACCTGGCTGCAGCACGCCCTGCCGATGCCGTTCGGATTGAAGGCCGCTGAATACGCCTCGGGCCTCGCCCGCGCCCGCTGCCGCCTGCGGCGGCTCCGTCGCGAGGGCCTGGCGCTGCAATTCGGCGGCGCCGCCGGCACGCTCGCAGCGCTCGGCGACAAGGGGCTCGCGGTCGCCGAACGGCTGGCTCAGGAACTGAACTTGCCGCTCCCGGAGGCGCCCTGGCACACCCATCGCGATCGAATTGCCGAAGCCGCGTCTAGCTTTGCGATCCTCGCCGGAAGCTGCGGCAAGATCGCGCGCGACGTCTCGCTGATGATGCAGACCGACGTCGGCGAAGCGTTCGAGCCCGCCGGCGAAGGCCGCGGGGGCTCCTCGACCATGCCGCACAAGCGCAACCCGGTCGCCGCCGCAAGCGCGCTCGGCTGCGCGACCATGGCGCCCCAGCTTGCCGCAACGATATTCGCTGCGCAGGTGCAGGACCACGAGCGCAGCGCAGGTCCCTGGCACGCGGAATGGCCGACGTTGCCGCAATTGATGCTGGTCACTTCGGGCGCACTCGCCGCCATCGTCGACATCGCCGAAGGGCTCGATGTCGATGCCGCGCGCATGCGCAGCAATCTCGATGCGACGCATGGGCTGATCATGGCGGAGGCCGTCACCTTTGCGCTCGCCGACAAGATCGGCAAGAGCGACGCGCATCATCTGATCGAGGCGGCGAGCAAGCGCGCGGTCGCCGAGAAGAAACACCTGCGCGAGGTGCTCTCGGCCGATTCGCAGGTCACCACGCATCTCGCGCCGGAGAAAATTGCGGCATTGTTCGAGCCGATGGCCTATCAAGGGGCCTCTCAAGCTCTGATCGACCGGCTGCTCGGCAGCCTCGATCGCGAATAGATACGGAGACGCCGCATGCCCATGATCGATGCCGACGGTTGCCTGATCAACGTCTCCGTCGAGGGCCGCGACGGCGGGCCGACCCTGATGCTCTCCAACTCGCTCGGCTGCACGCTTCAGATGTGGGAGCCGCAGATGAAGGCGCTGACGCAGGTGTTCCGCGTCATTCGCTACGACCGCCGCGGCCACGGCAAGTCCAATGTCCCGCCCGCCCCCTATACGATGGAGCGCTTCGGCCGCGATGTGCTTGCGATCCTCGACGATCTCAACATCGAGAAGGTGCACTGGTGCGGACTGTCGATGGGCGGCATGGTGGGGCAATGGCTGGGCGCCAACGCGCCTGAACGATTCGGCAAGCTCATCCTCGCCAACACCTCCTGCTACTATGCCGAGCCGACCAAATGGCTGGAGCGCATCGATGCCGTGAAGAAAGGCGGCATCGCCGCGGTCGCTGACGGCGTGATCGCCGGCTGGCTGACCCAGGATTTCCGCGAGCGCGAGCCAGATATCACTGCAAGGATGAAGGCGATGCTGCTCGCCACCCCCGTCGAGGGTTACCTCGCCTGTTGCGAGGCGCTGTCGACGCTCGACCAGCGCGCGCTGCTTCCTGACATCAAGAGCCCGACTTTGGTGATCGCCGGCCGCCACGACGTGGCGACGCCGATCTCGGCGGGCGAATTGATCCGCTCCAACATTCCCGGCGCCAGCATGACCATCATCGACGCCGCCCACATTTCCAACGTCGAGCAGCCGCACGCGTTCACGGACGCGGTGGTGGGATTTTTGACGCAGCGCTGACAACGCACATCGTCATTCCGGAGCGATGCGAAGCATAGAACCCGGAATCTCGATCCGCAGTTCGCCACTTCGAGATTCCGGGCTCGCCTCCTCGAGGCACCCCGGAATGACTCACTGGAGGATAGAATGGACGACCAGAAACGCCGCGATGCCGGCATGACCGTACGCCGCAAGGTGCTGGGCAATGCCTGGGTCGACAAGTCGATCGCCAACCGCAATGCCTTCAACACCGACTTCCAGGACATGATCACGCGCTACGCCTGGGGCGAGATCTGGACGCGGCCGCATTTCGACGAGCGCACGCGGCGGGTGCTGGTGATCGGCACCATGGTCGCACTCGGACAATGGGATGAATTCCGCCTGCATGTGCGCGCGGCGCTGGCCGAGGGCGGCTTCACCCCCGACGACATCAAGGAAATCCTGTTGCAGCAGGCAATCTATTGCGGCGTTCCCGCGGCGAACCACGCCGTCAAGGAAGCCTCAGCGATTGTGCAGGAGCTCGGCCTCGTCAAAGGCTAGCGGCACGGTTTCCGTAGCGTCCACGGTCTTCGGCGCGGGCGCCGGCCGTTCGATCACCAAGACGATGGCGGCGCTGAGCAGGAGCAACAGCTCGGTGGCGTGCAGGCGAAGTGCGGCCATCTCCCCGACCTTCGAAGCCATCACCATGCTCGCGAACGAGATCAGGCTGCCGATCGCCAGCGCAATGCCGAGCGCCTCATCGCTGGCCCCGCTCTTGCGGGTGCGCGGAATGGCGAGCAGCGCGAGATAGATCGCGAAGAACGCCACGACGGTCAGCCGTCCGAGCGCCAGCAGCCAGGCGGCACGCACCGTGCTCATGCCGGACATCTGGAGGTGATCGCTGAGGAACAGCGCAACCGCGACGCTCGGCCGTTCATAGAGGCCATGCACCGGCGCCACAAAGATGCTGAAGGCGACCAGCGTCCAGGCCGGAATGAAATAGGCCGCCAGCACCGCGCCGTTGATCGAGCCGATCCGCCAATTCCTGAACATGCCGCTTCCCGCTTCGTCTACGCGCCTTCGACAGAAGGCGTTGCCGGGAGCTAACTCGCATCGGACTGTGGCGGCAATTTAAACCCTTCGTTTACCTTAATCGCCCGGCTGGGCGGTTCATCCAAAGAAAAAGGCCCCGCCTCTTGGCGGGGCCCACTCGACGTTACGCCTGTCCACGTTACGCTTGGGCGTTCAATCCAATCTGTTGTCCTGCCGCCCGCCCTGCTGCTGGCCGGGCTTGTCGCCCTGGCGCATTGGGTCGTGCTGCTGCTGCTGTCCGGGCTTCTGGCCGCCACCCTGCTGCTGCCCCGGTTGCTGGCTTGGGCGCTGCTGGCCGGCACCCTGGTTCTGCTGGCCCGGATTCTGGTTTTGCTGCTTCGTCATTGGGGGAAACTCCCTTGTTGGACGCAAGTAGCGAGACAACAGCCGGCGGCTGATTTGGTTGCCCTGCGGATCCCGGTTCCTCGCGGTTGCGGGAACCGGAAGCTGACGTCAGTCACCAAAATGACCTCTGTACAAGCCTTTTTGACAAGACATGGCCAGTTGCAGCCGCCAGTTCCCTCCTGTTACAAAATAGGAAGAACGCTCAAGGGCTGCCGGGGCCCGAGAAGAAACGTACACACTCTCTCGAACTCCTCCCTTTCAATCGCGTCAGGTTTGGGTAACGGCAGCGCATGGATTATTTCGCCCAGCAGCTCATCAACGGCCTCGTGCTCGGCTCCATCTACGGCCTGATCGCGATCGGCTACACGATGGTCTACGGCATCGTCGGCATGATCAACTTCGCTCATGGCGACATCTTCATGGTCGGCGGCTTCATCGCACTGATCTCTTTCCTCATTCTGGTCTCGCTCGGTCTGACCGCGATCCCACTGATCCTGCTGGTCGTTCTGCTGGTCGCGATGGCGGTCACCGCACTCTATGGCTGGACAGTCGAGCGCATCGCCTACCGGCCGCTGCGGCACTCCTTCCGTCTTGCGCCGATGCTGTCGGCGATCGGCATGTCCTTCGTGCTGTCGAACTATTCGCAGGTCGCCCAAGGCGCCCGCGTCAAGCCGGTTCCCCCGATCATCACCGGCGGCTACACGCTGCATGAAGGTGCCGACGGTTTTGTGGTGCGGCTCTCCAACATGCAGATCGTGGTGGTGGTCACCACGATCGTGCTCCTGTTGATCTTCACCTGGCTCGTCTCGCGCACGCGGCTCGGGCGCGACATGCGCGCCTGCGAGCAGGACCAGACCATGGCGGCGCTGCTCGGCGTCGACGTCGATCGCACCATCTCGATGACCTTCGTGATCGGTGCGGCGCTCGCCGCGGTCGCCGGCATGATGTACCTGCTCTATTACGGCCAGGTCGATTTCAACATGGGTTTCGTCGCCGGCATCAAGGCCTTCACCGCGGCCGTGCTGGGCGGCATCGGGTCGCTGCCCGGCGCGGTACTGGGCGGTCTTGCGATCGGCCTGATCGAAACCTTCTGGTCGGCTTATTTCTCCGTGGAGTACAAGGACGTCGCCGCCTTCTCGATCCTGATCATCGTCCTGATCTTCATGCCGACCGGCCTGCTCGGCCGTCCCGAAGTCGAAAAAGTCTGACAGGCCCAGCGCGTGACAGCCCCTTCAACCGAAACCACGCATGTCAGCCGCACAACGGACATCCCGTTCATCCTGAAAAAAGCCTTCCTCAGTGCGTTCGTCGCGCTGGTGCTGTTCTCGCTGATGATCGGCATCCGCACCGAGGCCGGCCCCGAGGGGCAGCTGATCTACTGGACGCGCTTGGGCGATCTCGCCTCCATCGTCGGCCTCGTCTTCGGTGGCTCCATCGTCCTTGAATTGCTGCGGCAGTGGATCGGGCCGGCCGGCGCGGAGAAGCTGGTGCCGCCGGTGGTGCAGCGCGGCATGTCATATCTCGGCAGGTTCCTCGCGCCTGCGCTTCTCGTCTTCGCCCTGTTGGTGCCGGTGATCTTCTACAATCAGCGCTACATTCTCGACCTCGCGATCCTCGTCCTCACCTATGTGATGCTGGGCTGGGGACTGAACGTGGTGGTCGGGCTCGCGGGGCTCCTCGATCTCGGCTACGTCGCCTTCTATGCGGTGGGGGCCTATTCCTACGCCCTGCTCGCGACCAATTTCGGCTGGTCGTTCTGGGTCTGCCTGCCGCTCGCCGGTATGCTGGCCGCGCTCTGGGGCGTGATGCTCGGCTTTCCGGTGCTGCGGCTGCGCGGCGACTATCTCGCCATCGTAACCCTCGCCTTCGGCGAGATCATCCGGCTCGTCATCATCAACTGGCAGGATCTGACCGGCGGGCCGAACGGCGTCTCGGATATTCCCCGCCCCACTTTGTTCGGCATCCCGCTTGACAACAGCGACGACGGGCTGGCGGCAAAGCTCGGCATCGACTACTCGCCGACCCACCGCATCGTCTTCCTGTTCTATCTGATCCTTGCGCTGGCGCTGCTCACCAACTGGGTGACGATCCGCCTGCGGCGCCTGCCGATCGGTCGCGCCTGGGAGGCGTTGCGCGAGGACGAGGTCGCATGCCGCGCGCTCGGCATCAACATCACCACCACAAAGCTGACCGCTTTCGCAACCGGCGCGTTGTTCGGCGGCTTCGCCGGCGCGTTCTTCGCAACAAGGCAAGGCTTCATCAGCCCGGAATCCTTCACCTTCCAGGAATCGGCGCTGGTGCTCGCCATCGTCGTGCTCGGCGGCATGGGCTCGCAGCTCGGCGTCGCACTCGCCGCGCTCACCATGATCGGCGGCTTCGAGCTGTTCCGCGGCCTCGAGACCTACCGCATGCTGGTGTTCGGCATGGCGATGGTCCTGATCATGATCTGGCGGCCGCGCGGCCTGATCGGCCATCGCGCGCCGACCGTGTATCTGACCAAGGCACAAGCCATCTCCTCCGATCTCGTCAAGGAGGGGCACGGATGAGCACCGACCGGATTCTGAGCGTCGATCAGCTCACCATGCGCTTCGGCGGCATCGTCGCCGTCCAGGAGCTGTCCTTCACGGCGGAACGCGGCAAGATCACCGCGCTGATCGGACCGAACGGCGCCGGCAAGACGACGGTGTTCAACTGCATCACCGGCTTCTACAAGCCGACCGCCGGCTCCATCAGCCTGACGCATGCGAATGGCAGCCAATTTGCAATCGAGCGGCTGAAGGATTTTCGCATCTCCAAGCAGGCGAAGATCGCGCGCACCTTCCAGAACATCCGCCTGTTTCCGGGCATGACGCCCCTGGAAAATCTGATGGTGGCACAGCATAACACGCTCATGCGGGCCTCGGGCTTCACATTCCTCGGCCTGATCGGCGTGCCCTCCTATCGCAGCGCCGAACAGGACGCCATCGCGCTTGCGACCCGCTGGCTGAAACGGGTCGGCCTCCTGGACCGCGCCGACGATGCCGCGGGCAACCTCTCCTATGGCGATCAGCGCCGGCTCGAGATCGCCCGCGCGATGTGCACCGGCCCTGCGCTTCTCTGCCTCGACGAGCCTGCCGCCGGCCTGAACGCGCGCGAGAGCGCCGCCTTGAGCGAGCTGCTGCTCTCGATCCGCGCCGAGGGCACCTCGATCCTGCTGATCGAGCACGACATGTCGGTCGTGATGGAGATCTCCGACCACATCGTCGTGATGGATCACGGCGTGAAGATCGCGCAAGGCTCGCCACGCGAGGTGCGCGATGACCCCAGGGTGATTGCCGCCTATCTCGGCACCGACGAGGAAGAGGCCGCTGCGGTGATGGAGAGCGAGTCGTGACCGCGGCTTCCACTCCCCTGCTCGCGATCCGCGGCTTGCGCGCCGCCTACGGCAAGATCGAGGCGCTGAAGGGCGTCGACGTCGAGATCAATTCGGGCGAGATCGTCGCGCTGATCGGCGCCAACGGTGCCGGCAAGTCGACGCTGATGATGACGATCTTCGGCAAGCCGCGCGCCCGCGCCGGCCAGATCCTGTACGAAGGCAAGGACATCACCTCGGTCCCCACCCATCAGATCGCGCAATTGCGCATCGCCCAGTCGCCGGAGGGCCGCCGCGTCTTCCCGCGGATGAGCGTCGCGGAAAACCTTCAGATGGGCGCCGACGCCACCGGCTGCACCGAGGCGGAACGGGACAGCACCCTCCAGCGCGTGTTCGCGCTGTTCCCACGGCTGAAGGAACGCGTCATGCAGCGCGGCGGGACCCTGTCGGGTGGCGAGCAGCAGATGCTGGCGATCGGCCGCGCGCTGATGAGCCGGCCGCGCCTGTTGCTGCTCGATGAACCCTCGTTGGGGCTCGCCCCCCTCATCGCCCGGCAGATCTTCGATGCGATCCGCACCCTGAACCGCCAGGACGGCCTGACCGTGCTGATCGTCGAGCAGAACGCCAATCATGCACTGAAGCTCGCCCACCGCGGCTACGTCATGGTCAATGGCCTGATCACGCTGGCCGGAACAGGCGCCGAGTTGTTGCAGCGCCCCGAGATTCGCGCCGCCTATCTCGAAGGCGGCCGGCACGCCTGACGGCCCTCGCGTGCGGACGAACACGGCGAGATATCTTTGCAACTGCCCGTATTTTGCCGGTGACTTCTCGAAAAATTCATTGAAGAATGGCGCCGGTTTGAACCGGGCTTGCCCGGCAGCTCCCACAGGCGATCACCCGCGAGGTATCTCATGAAATCACTTAAACTCATCGGTCTGGCATTCGGCGCGTCGGTTGCGCTGTCAACGGCGGCGTTCGCAGACGACCTCACCATCGCAGTCGCGGGCCCAATGACCGGCACCGAATCCGCCTTCGGCCGCCAGATGAAAAACGGCGCCGACCTGGCGGTGGCCGACATCAATGCAGCCGGCGGCGTTGCCGGCAAGAAGCTGGTGCTCGATGCCGAGGACGACGCCTGCGATCCCAAGCAGGCCCGCTCGGTCGCCGAAAAGATCGCGGGCGCGAAGATCCCGTTCGTCGCCGGCCATTTCTGCTCGTCGTCGTCGATCCCGGCTTCGGAAGCTTACGCCGACGGTAACGTCCTCCAGATCACGCCCGCCTCGACCAACCCGCTGTTCACCGAGCGCAAGCTGTGGAACGTGGCGCGCGTCTGCGGCCGGGACGATCAGCAGGGCCTGATTGCGGCGCAGTACATCGCCAAGAACTTCAAGGGCAAGAACATCGCGATTCTCAACGACAAGACCACCTACGGCAAGGGTCTGGCGGATGAGACCAAGAAGGCGCTCAACAAGGCCGGCGTCACCGAGAAGCTCAACGAGTCCTACAACAAGGGCGACAAGGACTTCAACGCGATCGTCTCGCGCCTGAAGAAGGAAAATATCGATCTCGTCTATGTCGGCGGCTATCATCAGGAAGCCGGCCTGATCCTGCGCCAGATGCGCGACCAGGGCATGAAGACGATCCTGATGTCGGGCGACGCCTTGGCCGACAAGGAATACGCATCGATCACGGGCCCGGCCGGCGAAGGCACGCTGTTCACCTTCGGTCCAGATCCGCGCAACAAGCCGACCGCGAAGAAGATCGTCGAGGCCTTCAAGGCCAAGGGCATCGATCCGGAAGGCTATACGCTCTACACCTATGCCGCGATGCAGGTCTGGTCGCAGGCGGTCAAGAAGGCCGGCACCACCGATGCCAAGAAGGTCATGACGACGATCAAGGCCGGCAAGTGGGATACGGTGCTTGGTCCGCTCGAATATGACGCCAAGGGCGACATCAAGCAGATCGACTATGTCGTCTACAAGTGGGATGCCAAGGGCGGCTACGCCGAGCTCAACGCCAACGGCACCTGAGACTGGGCACCCGACCTTTCGCCCATTATCGACGTCAACGCCCCGGTTCGCCGGGGCGTTTTTTCCTTCGGGGGCACCGTCAGACGGCTGCGGACAGTTCGCCGCCCGCCGCTTGCTGCGCCTTCCGGATCGCTTGCAACAGGTCGTTCGGCCGAAACGGCTTTTGCAGACAGACGACGCCGTCGAGGCCCGGCGCCTCGCCCATGAAATCCAGCGCCGTCATGCCTGACACTGCCACGATCGGAAATCCGGGAACCCGATCACGAATGGCGGCCATGACCTCGATACCGCTGGCGTCAGTCAGGAAAATGTCGACAATCGCCGCGTCGAAAACGTCTTCGCCGAAGGCTGTCAGGCCGGCCGCACCGCTCTCCGCTTCAACGACGTCATAACGGTTGACCCGGAGCACGATCGAGACCATGGCGCGGACGTCCTTCTGGTCGTCGATAACAAGGACACGGGGCATGGGAACAACTCCCGGATTCGTATCATCAATTGGGTCAATCCGAACGGCGGCGTGCGCCAAGGCAGTATGGATCGGTCCAGTAAAGCCAACCTTACCGATTCCCTATTCCGATATCCTGTCCGAGTTAAGTAAGCTGTAACCCTCGGTTGAGTCGCAGACACATCCCCTCAGGACACGCGCCCAGAGCCGGCTACCATGGAGGCCAGGGCACCCGATAATGAAGTCACGTGGACTACCCATGCCGACCCAGCGAGAGGTCAACGTGCACGCCAGGAACGACCGAAGCACATTCCTTTCGACCTTGCCGGCCATGCAGGGCGATCGCACTGCAGCATTGGCGATAGTCGGGATCTCAGCGGTCCTGTTCGCGCTGGCTGTCCCGTTCGCGGGAACCCCGCTGGTGCAGGTGCCGGCCTTCGTGGCCAGTTACCAGTCGGCGCTCGCCGTCAGCGACATCATCACCGCGGTTCTCCTGCTGTCGCAATTTGCCGTGCTGCGCAGCCGCGCGCTGCTGTTGCTGTCGACCGGCTATCTGTTCACGGCGGCGGCGGCGCTGACCCACGCCCTCACCTTCCCCGGCCTTTTCGCGCCGAGCGGGCTGCTCGGCGCCAGCACCCAGACCACGGTCTGGCTCTATATGATCTGGCACGGCGGGTTCCCGCTGTTCGTGCTGGCCTACGGATGGCTGAAGGACGGCAACGGCGGCGACAAGGTCGAGGGACCGACCGCGCGCGCGATCGTGCTCGCCGTCCTCGGCGTGATCGTCGCGATGATCGCCATCGCCTGGTTCGTCACCGCGCAGCACGATCTGCTGCCGGTCCTGCTGAAGGACGGTCGCTACACGACCACCATGATCGGCGTGGTGTCCTTCGTCTGGTCCTTGAGCTTCGCGGCTCTGATCACGCTGTGGTTTCGCAAGCCGCATACGGTGATCGACGTCTGGCTGATGGTCACGATGTGCGCCTGGCTGTTCGACATTGCGCTGTCGGCGATCGTCAACGTCGCCCGCTACGATCTCGGCTTCTACGTTGGCCGTCTCTACGGGCTTTGCGCCGCGAGCTTCGTCCTCGCCGTGCTGTTGATCGAGAACGTCCGCCTCCAGGCGAGCACGATGGGCCTCCTCGGCCGGCTGCGCGAGCAATCGGCATTCGACCGCGACTATTACGGCAAACGCCTCGCGCTCTACGGCGCCGTGGTCGAGTCCTCCAACGATGCCATCATCACGGAGTCGCTCGACGGCCTCATCACCGGCTGGAACCGGGCTGCAGAGCGCCTGTTCGGCTATTCCGCCGCCGAGGCGGTCGGCCAGTCGATCTACCTCGTCGTCCCTGAAGACCGGAAGGCCGAAGCCAGGGGCCTTCTCAACCGTGTCAGCACCAACGAGTCGATCGCCCAGCACGAGACGGTCCGCATCCGCAAGGACGGCCGGCAGATCGACGTCATGCTGAACGTCTCGCCGCTGCGATCGGACAATGGCGAGATCATCGGCGCATCCAAGATCGCCCATGACATCACCGAGGAAAAGCAATCGCGCGAGAAGCTGCGCCGCGAGATCGAGGAACGCGAGCGCATCTTCGAGACCTCGCAGGATCTGATCCTGGTCACCGACGGTTACGGCAATTTCGTCCAGGTCAGCCCGAGCGTGAAGGACATCCTCGGCTTCAGCCCGGAAGATTTCATCGGCCACAGCGCGACGGAGTTCATCCACCCCGACGACCTCGAAAAAACGCGGAGCGAGATGCGCACGGCCCGACGCGGCCGTACCAAACGCAGCTTCGAAGCGCGCTACTACCACTACGACGGTCACGAGGTGACCTTGAACTGGGTGGGGAACTGGTCGGAGCCGGTGAAGCGCCATTTCTTCATCGGTCGCGACCTCACCGAGAAGCAGGCTGCCGAAGCCCAGTTCCGGCAGGCGCAGAAGATGGATTCCATCGGCCAGTTGACCGGCGGCGTCGCCCACGATTTCAACAACGTGCTCACCGTCATCACCGGCACGATCGGTATCTTGGCGGACGCGGTCGCCGACCGGCCGGAACTTGCCGCCATCACCAAGCTGATCGACGACGCCGCCGAGCGCGGCGCGCAGTTGACCAAGCACCTGCTCGCCTTCGCCCGCAAGCAGCCGCTTCAGCCGCGCGAGATCGACGTCAATGCCCTGGTGCTCGAGGCCGGCAAGCTATTGCACCCGACGCTCGGCGAGCAGATCACGATCATGCCGCAGCTCACCGAGGATGCCTGGCCCGCGATGGTCGATCCGGGCCAGCTCTCCACCGCCATCCTCAATCTCGCGCTGAATGCGCGCGATGCCATGCCCGACGGCGGTACCTTGGTGCTGGAGACCCGCAACGTCTTCCTCGACGACGGCTATGCCAGCATGAATCCTGATGTCGTCGCCGGCAATTACGTGATGATCGCAGTCAGCGACACCGGCTCGGGCATTCCGGCGGACCTGCTCGAGCGGGTGTTCGATCCCTTCTTCACGACCAAGGAGGTCGGCAAGGGTACGGGCCTCGGCCTCAGCATGGTGTTCGGCTTCGTCAAGCAGTCGGGCGGACACATCAAGATCTACAGCGAGGAAGGCCACGGCACGAGCGTGAAGATCTACCTGCCGCGGTCCACCGGCGTGCAGGAGACCGACTACGAACAGCTCCAGAACGTGCCCATCGCCGGCGGCGACGAGAAGATTTTGATCGTCGAGGACGACGCGCTGGTGCGGCAGTATGTCGTGACACAGGTCAAGAGCCTCGGCTATGCCGCGCTCGAGGCGGCCAACGCCGCCGAAGCCCTCGTCATCATCGATGCCGACAAGGACATCGACCTGCTCTTCACCGACGTCATCATGCCCGGCAGCATGAACGGCCGCCAGCTCGCCGACGAGGCGGCACGGCGACGACCGGAGCTGAAGACTCTGTTCACCTCGGGCTACACCGAAAACGCCATCGTCCATCATGGCCGGCTCGATTCCGGTGTGCTGCTGCTCGCCAAGCCCTACCGCAAGTCGGAGCTCGCCAAGATGCTCAGGACGGCGCTGGCGAGTTGAGCGCGGCGCTCGCGTGCGCTATCGCTGATGCCGTGCAGCGCTTGGAGTGTCGTCCTTGAAGAACCTCCTCACCGATATCGCCGGCGTCCGCGTCGGCCATACCCATGACGCAAAGCTTGCCTCGGGCGTGACGGCGATCGTGTTCGACCAGCCGGCGGTTGCAGCGATCGACATCCGCGGCGGCGGCCCCGGTACGCGCGAGGACGCGCTGCTCGATCCAGCCAACACGGTCGAACGCATTGACGCGATTGCGCTGTCAGGCGGCTCCGCCTTCGGGATCGAGGCCGGCGGCGGCATCCAGGCCTGGCTCGCCGAGCAGGGCCGCGGCTTCCGCGTGCGCGAGGCGCTGATCCCGATCGTGCCGGGCGCGATCCTGTTCGACCTGCTCAACGGCGGCGACAAGGCATGGGGCCGCTTCGCGCCTTATCGCGATCTCGGCTATGCTGCCGCGGTCGCCGCCGGGACGGAATTCGAGCTCGGCAGCGTCGGCGCCGGCTTTGGAGCCACCACCGCGACGTTCAAGGGCGGACTGGGCTCGGCGTCCGCTGTCACCAGCAGCGGCGTCAAGGTCGCGGCGCTCATCGCCGTCAACGCGGTCGGCAGCGCCACCGTCGGCGAAGGCCCGTGGTTCTGGGCAGCGCCGTTCGAAGTCGGCGGCGAGTTCGGCGGTCGCGGATTGCCCGACAAATTCAGCGACGACATGCTCAAGATGCGCATCAAGGGCGGCCCTGCCGCAACCGAGCGCGAGAACACCACGATCGGTATCGTCGTCACCGACGCGGTGTTGACCAAGTCACAAGCCAAGCGGCTGGCGATGATCGCGCACACCGGCTTTGCGCGAGCGATCTATCCGGTGCATGCGCCGACCGATGGTGACGTGCTGTTCGCCGCGGCCACCTGCGCGCAGCCGATCGATCCGATCGTCGGCATGACCGAGCTCGGCATGGTCGCCGCCAACGTGGTCGCCCGCGCCATCGCCCGCGGCGTCTACAGCGCGACTGCGCTGCCATTTCCGGGCGCGCAGCCCGCATGGAAGGATCGGTTCGGCTAGGCCTCAGTGCGCGCTTACACGCTCATCGACATCGATGAAGAGGCCGCGGCAGCGGACGATCCCTGCCCCTGGCGCTGCATCATCTGCGCAAACCAGTCATAGGGCGAATTGCCGGCGCCCGAGCCATTCGAAGAGCTGGAGGCGCCAGGTACCGTCGTCGTCATCTTGAAGCCGTCGGCATAGGTGACCGTGGTGGTGGTCGAGCCGTCGGCACCGGTCGTCGTGGTCGAGGTCGAACCGCCGCTCGACGATGACGAAGAAGGGTCACTGCCGGATGCATCGGCCGAGCCGCTCGCAGCCTGCGCGTGGTGGTGGCCGCCGTGATGGCCGCTGCCCTTCAGCGCCTTCGACATCTCGTCGAGGCTGACGCTGCCGTCCGAATTGCTGTCGAGCTTGGAGAACACGTCGTCGGCCTGCGCGAGGTTGGTGCCGCCGGCGCCCAGCGCGTTCTCGAATTCCGATTGAGTGATCTGGCCGTCGCCGTCGGCGTCGATCTGCGAGAACAGATCTTTCAGCGCATTGTCCCGGCTGGTCGACGTCGAGGATGTCGAGCTCGACGAAGTGGAGCTGCTGCTGGTCGAGTCCGCCGACTGGCTTTGCGCTGCGAACAGGGCATTCATCGTCTCCGGCGAGATCTGCGGATAGTACCCCGCATTCACCGACGCGGCCGCATTGCTCGTCGTGGTGCTACTGCTGCTGTCGATCGCAAATGGATTGTTCGCGCCTTGCGACGAGCCCGACTGCTGCGTCGAGGACGATTTCGAGCTCGTCAGCGATTGAATGACATCGAGCGCAGTCGAGACGGCGCCAAGCGCAAACAACATTGCACAACTCCAACCCATGCGGCACGCCGCGGCCAATGTTCCGGGCGTGAGGCCAGCAAGCGACGTGCCAGCGCGAAAAGCTCAATGAAATCCGCATCCATCGTGCGTTGCGAGGCGTGGGACCATCGGCAATTCATGCCGCTGGCGGCAGAATTTTCCGCCCACAGGAAGCTGATCCTCCCTGCATTGCCCGGCCGGGAGGCCCATGTTAGGCGAGGCCATTCGCTCTTGTGCCGCCCCGGGAAACCGCGCCATGACCCAAGCCTTCGCCCCCCGCCCCCTGGCAATCGCGCCCTCGATCCTGGCCTCGGATTTCTCCAAGCTCGGCGAAGAGGTTCGCGCGGTGGATGCCGCCGGCGCCGACTGGATCCATCTCGACGTGATGGACGGTCACTTCGTGCCCAACATCTCCTACGGCCCCGACGTCATCAAGGCGATGCGTCCGCACACCAAGAAAATCTTCGACGCCCATCTGATGATCTCGCCCTGCGACCCCTATCTCGAGGCCTTCGCCAAGGCCGGCTGCGACCACATCACGGTGCATGCCGAGGCAGGTCCGCATCTGCACCGCTCGCTCCAGGCGATCCGCGCGCTCGGCAGGAAGGCCGGCGTCTCGCTCAATCCGGGCACGCCGATCAGCGTGCTGGAATACGTGCTCGACCTGGTCGACCTCGTGCTGGTGATGTCGGTCAATCCCGGCTTCGGCGGCCAGGCCTTCATTCCCTCGGCGATCGGCAAGATCCGCGACATCCGCGCGATGACGGCGGGACGCCCCATCGACATCGAGGTCGACGGCGGCGTCGGCCCCGAAGTCGCCGGCGCGCTTGCCGCGGCCGGCGCGAATGCCTTCGTCGCCGGCACCTCGGTGTTCAAGGGCGGCACGCAGGAAGCCTACAAGAACAATATTGCAGCGATCCGCAACGCGGCGCTCGGGGCCCGCGGCGAAGCGATCTGACGCTCCGGGCGCGGCAAGAGCCCCCGCAAATCTGCGGCTCTTGCGGGTGTTGCGACGCGCAATGCCCAAAAATACAACCGCGACCCGTACTCCTCCGGGCTTCCCTGATTCGTGCAAATCACCGTTAGTGATTCCTGCCTGATTTGACAGGAGCACATCATGACGACGACCCTGGTTTGGACTGGCGTGGCGTTGTGGATTGGTTTTTGTGGGTTCGTTGTGTTCGGCCCAACGGCCGGACCGGTGAAGGTCCCGGCGCGTTCCACCCGCATGATCGGTCGCAATCGCTATCCGGATTGATGCCATGCAGATCGCACTCGTGAAGCGTCAGCCGAAACGCAGATGCCGTATCCCGCGCCGTCCGCATCCGAACCTCGACTATTTCTTCGGCCGGCTCGAACGCTCCGAAGGCGAGATGTGCGACGATCCGGGCGCCGAAACGGCCGAGCTGGAGCGTCCGCTCCGGTCACCGCGCCGGCATTGAAATCCTCACTTGGACTCGAGACCGATGAAACCGCACTGCCCGAACTGCCTGAAGGAAATGACCAAAGCGTCGGCGTCGCGTAACCTCTTCAACTGCGAACCCTGCCGCGAGATCATTCAGTACTTCGGCGGCAGCGCGGATCACGGCGAAGCCGGCCCGCACTTCACCTGGCCGATCCGCCGCAAGGGCGCCATCCACACCGCCCACGCGGTCTGATCTCGCCTAACCCCACACCACGCCGGCGTCTGGTTTCGCCGTAGCCATCCGCGGCGGCCGCACCACGGTCACGGTGCAGGTCGCCTCCGCCGCCACCTTGGCCGAGACGCTGCCGAGCAGCGTGCGCCTGAAAGAGCTCTGCCGCGCGCCGATGATGACATGGTCGACCTGGTTGACCTCGGCGAATTCCAGCAGCGCAGCAGCGGAATCGACCGCCTCGAGCACATGAACCGACAGCCGGCTCTCGTCCAGCTTCAAGGGCGTCGCCCAATGCCGGAGCGCAACGAGACGATCGATGTGCTTGTTGGAGCCCTGCTCGTCCAGTGTCTTGTCGATCGCGATGCGGTTCAGCTTCAGCACGTTGACGCAAGCCAGCCGCGCCGACGGCAGCGTGGCAAGAATGCGCTCCGTCGTCACGCGCAGCGCCTCGTTCAGCTCGGCCGCACCTTCCTCCGTGTCGAGCGCAACCGCGAGGATCGGGCTCGAAGCGATCTGCTCCGCGACATCCGATTTCGCCCGCGGCGGCTTGACATCCTGGTTGAAGCGGCGCCGCCAGGCCACACTGAGGGGATCGCGTTTCATCCGCTCCGAACGCGCCGTCAGCTTGACCTGGTTCGGATGGGCGAGATCGAAGGCGAGCTGGGCCGCGGTCGGATAGCGCCAGACCGGCTCGATCTCCAGGCACCGCAACACCACCTCCTGGAGCCAGGGCGGATAGTCGGCGCGCAGGCTTCGCGGCGGATATGGATCGCGCCACAGCCGCCGCCGCATCGCGCGCAGCGTCTCGCCCTCGCCGAAGGGACGTTCGCCGGTGGTGAAGAAATAGAGCAGCACGCCGAGAGAGAACAAATCGCTGCGCGGATCGTCGCGCGCCCCTAACAGCCGCTCCGGCGCCATATAGGGCGCGGTGCCGTAGGGCAGGCGGAATTCCTCCTGCAGCAGATCAGGCAGATGGTCGTGATGGGACAGGCCGTAGTCGATCAGCACGGCCTCGCCGCTCTCACGGAACATGACGCTGCTGGGCTTGATGTCGTGATGGATCACGCTCTGCCGGTGCAGATCGGCGAGCGCGGCTGCAATCTTCGCGACCAGCAGGCCCGCCTCCTCGTAAGGCAGTGGCAGATCAGGCAGCCGCTTGTAGAGCGTGGTACCGGGAATGCGCTCGATCACGGCATAGGCCTGACGGGCGAAATCGCCGGTGCCGTAGCAGTGCGGCACGTGCGGACCTGCGAGCCGCGGCAGGATCATCATCTCCATCTCGAACGAGACGATTGCGGCGGGATCTTCGCCTTCCGATACCCGCGGCACCTTCATCAAAAGCGGCACATCGATGCCGGGATGGGTGACGGTCCACAGCGTCGCCATGCCGCCGGCATGGACGCATTCGCCGATCGTGTAGCCGTCGATCTCGGCGCCAGATTTGACCAGGGATTTGGGCATCTAGCGTCCCTGCGACAGTCGATCGGCGAGCCAGGGCGGCAGGCCGTTCTCGCGGATCTTGTTCGCCGCGCTCGCGATGTCATAGGGCACGCGGCAATAGGTGATCTGGCACGAGACCGTGTCGAACAGCCCGAACGATGCCGACGGATCGCCGTCGCGGGGCTGGCCCACCGAGCCGAGCACCGCGAGCCACTGCCGCCCGCGCAGGAGCTGCACCGGAACGTCGGTCTTTGGCACGAAGCTCGTCATCTTCGCGGTGACCGACATCGAATAGAGCGCGGGGCGATGAATGTGGCCGCAAAAGGTGACATGAGCAGGCGTCGCGATCAGGCTCTTGGCCGCATCCGCGGTCGAGCGGACGTAGTGCCAGCGCTTCGGGCTCGAGGCCTCCGAATGCACGAACAGGCGATCGCTGTCCTCCACAAGCATCGGCAGCTCGGACAGGAACCGCCGCTGTGCCGCGTCGAGCCGTCTGCGCGTCCACTCGATCGCGATTTGGGCCTCGCTGTTCATGCTCTCGGTGGTCGTGTTGACGGCTTCGTCATGGTTGCCGCGCACGGCAACGGCGCCGTGGGCGACCAGATCCATGGCGGTATCCACGACCCATTCCGGGTCGGCGCCATAGCCGACGAAATCGCCGAGCAGGATGAACCGCTCCGCGCCTTTCGCGCGCGCCACCTTCAGGCACGCCTCGAACGCCTGCCGGTTGCCGTGGATATCCGAGAAAACAGCGAGAAGCACGCACCCTCCACCCTCACATTCTTATTGAAAGCCGATAAAGCCAATTTGAGGGAGGTCAACAGGATGCGCCAGCGCGGGCCGGTTGACCAGCGCCGCACTGCTGCAATGGTGAAGGGCCTATTGCTCGTCCTTGGGCGGCATCCGGGGTGGCGGCAGTGGAGTGAATACCGTACCTTGCGCGCCTGCCGGCGGGGCATTGAACTCCCCGGTCGAGGAATCGCCGCCGCTGGTCTCGAGGATGGCCTTGGGCGTCACATATTCCCTGACCATGTCGATCAGGCTGCCCTCGCCGCCGCCAAAGTCGGCCGCGCGCCCGCCTTGCGGATGGCCAGCTGCGATCTCGTTCTCCGCTGCATGCGTCTTGTCGGCCAGGGTGTCGTTGTAGGGTACGCGGAAGGCCCGCGGAACGCCGCTCGGGCGATGATCTTCGTCGAGCTCCTCGACCCACAGATAGATCGAGCCGGGATCACCCTCCAGTGAATGCGGCTCCACGATCCGCGCCTTGAGCAGCTTGAAGGTCGCAGGCAGCCGGTCGCTGCTGGCCCAGCCGAGCAGCCCACGCATCTCGGTGAAGCTGACGACATAGAAGGCGCTGGTCACGACCACCGCCACCGCTTTCAGCGACCAGTGCAGCCGCGCATAGACCAGCACGACCAACAGGAGTGCGCCGATCACGGCGTAGGCGACCGACAGCGATAGAATGACCGTCTGCAAATTAATCACGACGGATCCTCGTCGCGTTCCTGCTCACGCCGGTCCTCGGGTCGAGATCGGCCCCATTGCGCCAGGTGCTACGAAACGTCTCCATCAGCGATTTCGGCCGCTGGCTCACATCGATGACCTTCCCCTCGGCATCGAGCCGGAACCGCACCGCGGTCTTCTCGTCGCCGGTGTGGTCGAGCGTGAACTTGTCGTCGAAGATCACCTGCGCGGTCGGATTGAGCTTTTGCACCTTCACATTGGCGGTCACCGGCTCGCCGGTCGTGGCGACGAAATGCGAGACGTTGACGGTGTATTCGCCGGGGACGATGCCGCGCAGCGTGACGATCTCCTCGCGGATCGGTGAAGCGATCTTCTTGCCGTTGACCATGATGAAATCGTTGGCCCCGCCGCGATCGTCGCGGTCGAGCGTGAGGAAGCCGGCCTCGCGGTGGCGATACCAGGCGATGTTGCCGGCGGGGTCCTGCACGAACAGATCGAGATCATCAGGATGATTGTCCGGCCAGTCGAGCGTGATCATGAACTCCGCCTTGGAGTCGATCTTGCCGTCCTTGGCATCGGGCGAGACCGCGAGCAGCGCGAGGAAGAACAGGAAGGCGACCACCTGGAGCGCCTTGAACAGCATCACGCCCAGCGGATCGAACGGCTCCTCGCGCGGATAGAGGCCGAAATCATCCATCATGACGACGTTCCAGCGCCCTCATTTCCAGCGCCCTTGCGTTCGAGAACCGGCGTCACATAGGTCTCGGTCAGGACCACGGCATCGGAGAATACCCGTTGGGTCGCGGCATCGAGCATGTAGTACTGGATGCGGACCAGGATGGAGCCGACGAGGCCGGCCAACGTGGTGTACATCGCGACCGCCATTCCGTCGCTCATCAGCCCCATCGAGGAGCGCATCGCAACCTTGTCGGCGGCGTCCAGTCCGGCGATCGGCGCCAGCATGATGATGAAGCCGATGATGGTGCCGAGCAGGCCGAGCTTCATCAACGTGTCGGAGACGAAGGCGCCGAACCCGTTGGAGCCGCGCAGGCGGTCGGCGAGCGTCCGCAACAGCAGCGTCTGGTCGACCGGGCGGTAGTCCTGCGCTGCGGCTTTCGTCACGAGGCTCTCGATGTGGTCCCGCACCAGCCCGCGCGGCAGCGCAGGCGCGCTCGCATCGAGCACCTTGCTTCCCTCGGGCGCCGCCAGCACCGCGCGGCAGCGTCGCGCCGCGGCTCCTTCGCGGGCGATCGACCGCGTCCGCAGGAAGCAGTGGCCGCAGGTGACGAGATAAAGCACCGCGATCACGCTCGAAATGTAGGTGCGGTCCGAGGTCAGCATCAGATGGATCAGGCCGAACCGCCACAGCAGCACGACGGCGAAGATCGACAGCCCGGTGAAAATCATCCAGAACAGCAACGCGCTGCGCTCGGATGGGTCGGTCGCAGTGCTCGCGATCGGTCCAATCGTCATCGAACTCATGCTGCGCTGCTCCTGACTGGCAGGGACTGGCCTGCAACGATTCCATCCCGATTAGATCAAAGCCGCCGCTTCAGGTCCAAAGACCCATGCCCAATCCGGCTTGGGAAATTTGCCCGAGCTGCAATCCCTGCCATTCCCTGCGATTGGCAAGGCGCGACGGCGTTGTTAGGCTGAGCTTACCAAACTTTGGGGTGATCGCATGCGCCTCGTGCTTCAGCTTGTCGCCCGTCTGCTTCTCATCGTTGCGCTGTGCCTCGGCGCGGCAACCGTGTGGGCCACGTTCGATGCCTATCGCAGCGTTGACCGGGCGACGGCGGCCTCCGCGCAGCGGGTCGCGCTGGCGCTTCAGGGCCTGTATTGGCACGAGTTGTTGCTGCGCAGCAGCAGAATGCGCGAGCATCTCGTTCCGGTTCCGGAGTGGCGCACGCTGGAGACGATGAAGCTCATCTCGCCCGGTATCTGCGTCGAGTTCCAGCCGGCAACTGCATTCGAAAGACCGCTCTGCGGTCAAAGCCAGGGGATCGGCCGGACGCCGCCAGGCTGGTTCGCGACGATCGTTCCGACCTTCCTTGGCAGCCATGCCGAAGTGGTGCGGCCCGTCAGCCCTCGCGCGGCAGCCGCCGGAACAGTGGTTGCGACGCCGGATCAAGCGGCCTCCATCTCGCTCGCCTGGGAGTACATCCTCAACGTGATCGACGTCGCGCTGCTGATGGCGGCAGCGATCGCACTGCTCGCCTCGCTTGCGATCGCGCACACGCTGGCACCGGCACGCGCCATTGTTCTCTCGCTGCAACGCATGGCGCGCGGCCAGTACCGCACAAGGCTGCCGCGCTTCCGCTCCATGGAGCTTGCCATGATCGGCGGCGCCGTCGATGCGCTCGGCGGCCGGCTCGAAGAGGCCACCGAACAGCGCGCCACTCTGACGCGGCGCCTGATCGAGATCCGCGACGACGAGCGACGCGCGCTCGCCCGCGAGCTGCATGACGAATTCGGCCAAAATCTCTCGGCGATCCTCGCTTTCGCCAACACGATCGAGAGGGCGAGCACGCAGCAAAACAAGGACAAAGGCATCGCGCAGGATGCGCGGATGATTTCGCAGGCCACGCACCATCTGATGGCCTCGCTCCGCGACACACTGAAGCGACTGCGCAATCCCCTGCCCGAGGAGCTCGGCCTGGAAGCGAGCCTCGTCAACCTCGTCGACAACTGGCGCTCGCAGAACGCGACGCAGCCGACGATCCAGCTCGACCTCAAGGGGGATCTCACCGACATCAACGGTCCGGCCGCGACGACCGCCTATCGCGTCGCCCAGGAATGCCTGACCAACGCGCTGCGCCACGGCGCGGCGCGCGAGATCTCGTTGCACGTGGAGCGCCGCGCCGGCGAGGACGATGCACTGCTGATTCGCGTCGAGGACGATGGCGGCGGCGATGCGGCCCGCGTGGAACGGTCGGCCGGCTTCGGCCTCACCGGCATCCGCGAGCGCGTGACGGCGGCCGGCGGCTCGCTGTCGATCCTGCCCGCAAGCCGCGGCCTCAGCGTCGCCGCGACGATCCCGCTCGCTGCGTGAGGCCGTCGTGAACGAGGTCGCAGCAACAGGCATCTCGGTGCTGCTGGTCGACGACCACCCGATCGTCCGCCAGGGCTACCGCCGCGTGCTGGAAAGCCAGGGCGATCTCCACGTCGTCGCGGAAGCCGACAACGCCGCGGATGCGTACTCCGCTTTCAAGGCGCACGACCCCGACGTTATCGTCATGGACATCTCGATGCCCGGCGCCAGCGGGCTCGAGGCGATCCGCAACATCCGTGCGCGCAATCCGCGGGCGCGCATCCTTGTGTTCACCATGCATAACGAGGCCGTGCTGGTGAAAGCTGCCTTCAATGCCGGTGCCTCCGGCTTCGTCACCAAGAGCAACGCGCCCACCGCCGTCGTCGACGCAATCCGCGGCGTCGCGCGTGGCGAACGTGCCATGAGCGATGACATCGCGCATGTGCTGGCGGAGGACAGTTTGTCGGCAGGCTCGGCGCTGGATCAATTGGGCGAGCGCGAAATCGAGATTTTGCGTCAGTTCGCCGGGGGCGCGACGACCGAGCAGATCGCGACGCATCTCAATCTCAGCGTCAAGACGGTGCAGAATTATCACTATCTGATCAAGACCAAGACCGGCGCGCGCACGGACGCGCAACTCGTGCGGTTGGCCGCGACTTGCGGGCTGACCAAGATCTAGATTCGGGCGGTAGTGAAGCGCGCCTTCTTCCTTCTCCCACAAGGGGCGAGGGAAAAGAGCGCTAAGCCTTCAACCCGCGCAGCAACAGCGCGAGCGTCGCGTCGACGCGCGCGGGCAGCTCAGCATCTTTCCATTCATCGGCATGGGCAGGATGGTGGAAGCGGCAGGTGGCATCGAACAGCGCGCGCGCCGTCGCCTTGACGTCGATCGCCGCGAACGCGCCCTGCTTGACGCCGTCGGCCAGGATCACGGCGATCTGGTCGATCATGGTGTCCTTGTGGCACTTGACGGCTGCGCAGGCCTCGCGCGCCAGCGTCAGATAGGTCTCGAACATTTCGGGGTCGTCGAGCACGCGCGAGCGCTTGGCGGCGAACAGCGTGCGCAGCCAGCGGTCGAGCCTGTCGGGCGCAGGTCCCTGCTCCTTGGTGATCGCCAGGAGCGGCGCATCGATGCGGTCGAGCCAGCGTTTGGCGACGGCCTCGCGCAGCGAAGCCTTGCTCGGGAAATGGCGATAGACGCTGCCGTGGCTCACATCGAGCGCGCGGGCAACGTCGACCACTGTGGCCTTGGCAAGTCCGTAGCGCCGCAACACGTCCTCGGTGACTTCGAGGATCCGCTCCGGCGTCAAGACAACGGCTTCGTTCATGCCAGCACCATGTTCCCGTTCAGGGTCCAGTTTTCCGGCGATGGATGCTTAGCGAAGCGCCCATACCGGTCGGTTCGGAAAGCGTCTCGCCTCAATGAGGCAGTTTTGCAGCCTGCGCCGCGATCTGGCGCGCGACCAGCAAATTGAGCCAATGCCCAATCGTGCCGGTGAAGTTGATGATTTCGGTCGTCATTTTCTTAGGTCTCCATTCGTCCGCGGTCCCCGCCTCCAAAACACGTCCCTCGATCCACGCTTGTTTCGGATCTCGGGCTCCCCAAGGAGGAATGACCACGGGACGCCCAATCGGAGCGTCCGGGAACGGATATACACGTCTCGCTGACAGATTTCAATATCTGTTAATCAATGACCCGTGACTGACAGTTAATTTTTACTCCTAGCGCTGCCAGCTCTGGCGAAGCCCCGTCACTCGCCGAGCCCAGCGGACAATGATACCATTCACTCGATCATCCCCCGCCACCTTGCTGCGCCGTTTGTTTCGCCCTCCCCCTCTGCCAAATGACGGCGTAGAAAGCATCATGACCGGCGTCGCACCCTTGGGCCGCGCTACGCTAACCCGCCCTAAGAAGAAGAACGGACCAGCCCCATGCCCATCGTCAACCGCATCGCCGCCCTCTCCGATGAAATGGCCGCCTGGCGCCATGACTTCCACGAAAATCCGGAGCTGCTCTACGAAGTCCATCGCACCGCCGGCATCGTCGCCGACAAGCTGCGCGAGTTCGGCTGCGACGAGGTGGTGACGGGCATCGGCCGCACCGGCGTCGTCGGCGTGATCCGCGGCCGCAAATCGTCCTCCGGCAAGGCGATCGGCCTGCGCGCCGACATGGACGCGCTGCCCATCATGGAAACCGCCGACGTGCCCTATGCCTCGAAGATCCCGGGCAAGATGCACGCCTGCGGCCATGACGGCCACACCGCGATGCTGTTGGGCGCCGCAAAGTACCTCGCCGAGACGCGTAATTTCGACGGCACCGCGGTCGTGATCTTCCAGCCCGCCGAGGAAGGTGGCGGAGGCGGCAAGGCCATGGTCGAGGACGGCCTCATGACACGGTGGAACATCGAGCAGGTCTACGGCATGCACAACATGCCGGGCCTGCCCGAGGGGCATTTCGCCACGACTCCAGGCCCGCTGCTCGCCTCCTCCGACAACATCCGCATCACCGTCCGCGGCAAGGGCGGCCATGCCGGCGCCACTCCGCATCAAGCCATCGACAGCGTGCTGATCGGCTCGCAGATCGTCAACGCGCTGCAATCGATCGTCGCGCGCAACATCGATCCGCTGAAATCGGCGGTGATCTCGATCACGCAATTCCACGCCGGCACCGCCTTCAACATCATTCCAGAGACCGCCGAACTCAGCGGCACCGTGCGCACGCTCGATCCCGACGTGCGCGATCTCGTCGAGCGCCGCATCGGCGAGGTCGCCGACAGCGTCGCCCGTGCCTATGGCGGCTCGGCAGAGACGAAATATTCGCGGATGTATCCGGTGACCCTGAATCACGCGCGCGAAGCCGGCGTCGCCGCCGACGTTGCCCGCGACATCGTCGGTTCCGAGCGCGTCAACGACCGCATCATCCCGATGATGGGCGCGGAGGATTTCTCGTTCATGCTGGAGGCGCGCCCCGGCGCGATGGTGCTGGTCGGCATGGGCGACAGTCCAGCATGTCACCACCCGGCCTACGTCTTCAACGACAACATCCTCGGCCACGGCGCCTCGTTCTGGGTGCGCCTGATCGAGACGGCGATGCCGGCCTAAAACGATCATTGGGTGGGTTGGCTCTGGGGCGTAACCCACCCTGCGACGCTAGGCCTGGACCACCTCGTGCCGCATCACGAACGGCGCGAGCAGCGTGTGCACCTCGTTGGCAACGGGCTCACGCTGGTCCGGCGGCAGCCCAGCCAGCGTGACGGTCGCGATCGAACCGTGGCTGCCGTGGGCACCGACCTTCACCTTGCAGTCGATGCCGCGCTCGCTGAGCGGCGTCAGCACCTTGGTGAACACGCGCTGCGCCGCGTCCCAGCGCAGCTGCGGCTTGAACACCTTGCCGACGCCGGTGACCGGCATCGGGTCGATCGGAATGACCTGCACCGGCACCGCCGCACGCTCCGGCGTACGCTCACGCACCCACGTCTCGAGCTCGCCGGGCTCGACCGTCGCGCCGGGCTTGAGCTGCACGTAACCCACCGGCAATTCGCCGGCGTAAGCATCGGGCTGGCCCACCACCGCGGCAAAGCCGACGGCGGGATGGCGGAACATGATCTCCTCGATCGGTGCCGGATCGATGTTGTGACCGCCGCGGATCACGAGATCCTTGGCGCGGCCGGTGATCCAGAGATAACCGTCGGCGTCCAACCGGCCGAGGTCGCCGGAATTGACCCACACCTTATCGACGAAGGCGCCCTTGTTGTGGGCTTCGTTGAGATAGCCGCCGAACACGCCGGGGCCGGCCATGATGACGACGCCGATCTCGTCGGGCTTGCAGTCGTGGATGAGATTGCCATCGGCGTCGAGTTGCACGATGCGCACGCGCGCGTAAGGCATGGGCAGCCCCACCGAGCCGAGCCGGATCGGTCGCGACGGATAGGCGAGCGTGTGGACGCTCGACGTCTCGGTCATGCCGTAGACCTCGACCACCGGCAGCTTGAGCTTCTCCTGGATCGCGGATCCCACGGCAACGGGAATGGCCGAACCGCCGCCGGCGGCATATTTCAGGCTGGAGATGTCAGCATTTCCCGGCGGCACCGCGAGCGCTGCGGCGAGCACCGTCGGCACGCTCGACAGCGCCTCGACCTTGAAGCGTTCGACCAGGCCCCAGATGTTCTTCACGGCGTTCGGATTGCGCCAGCCGCTCGGCGACAGCACGACCAGCGAGCCGCCGGCAGACAGCGTCAGCAGCACTTGCGTCAGCGAGCCGCCGACGTGAAACAGCGGCATGCCGAACAGCATGTTCGCGCCGGGCTTCGCCTTCAGCAGCAGGTTGAGCGCCCAGGCCTGATAGACTTGGTTGGCATGGGTATGCCGCACCAGCTTTGGCGTGCCGGTGGTGCCGCCGGTATGGAAATAGGCAGCGATGTCGCTGCCGAGAATCTTGCGCCCGCTGACAAGCCGGTCAGCCGGTTGCTGATTGATCAGATCGTTGAACGCGAAAATCCCGTTGGCAGGATCGCCGCCACCGGCCACCTGCACGATTGCCTTGAGGTGCTTGAGTGAGGGGCGGATCTGCTCGACCTTCTGCCAGATATCGGTCCCCGGCATCGGCCCAAGCGCCACCAGGATCTTCGTGTTCGCCGCTTCCAGGATTTCCGCGATCTGGTGCGGCTCCAGCAGCGGGTTGACGGGATTGGCGATGCCGGCCGCCTCGGCGCCGAACAGCGTCACGAAGGCATCGGTCAGCAGCGGCAACATGAAGGAGATGACGTCGCCCTTCTCCGCGCCCAGCGCGTGAAACATATTGGCGGCCTGCGTGACGCGCGCGATGAAGTCGCGGTAGGTGACGACAAGCGGCGTGTCAGAGGGATCGGCGTTTTGCAGAAACTGGATCGCCGCGCCGTCGGGATTTCGCGCGGCGCCGAGCCTGATGGCATCATAGGTACTCTCGGCCGCAACCCTTTCAGCATAGGGGACCTGCTCGAAGGCCCGGACTTCCTCGTCCGTCAAAAGCTCCGGATAGTCGTTGCCGATGAACCGATCGAGCGCGTGGATGCCCGTCATGGAATTCCGTCCTCCCTCAAATCCAGTCCCTCGCCGCCTGTCTTTTGACATTTGGTTCGGCGGGGTCTCGACCGAATGGCCGATCGAGCGGGAGCACAATGATGGATGATTTGGCGTTCGTCCATTGCCTGCCGGCTGCGGCGATAAACCTCGCCTGAGAGGCTTTTGAACCTCCCCGCCCGATCCGGGGACCAAGAACAGGCATTGGACTCGTCTGCCAGCGTCCTGCCGCAAGACTTGAGGTGATCATGACCACGCCCCTGCGGGACCGCGCCACACGGCTGATCCTCGCCTTCGCCATGACATCGGTGATCTCGGCAGCGACGGTCGTCTTGCCACACGCCGCGCGCGCAGAGGACCAGTTCGACAAGATGCGCGCCAAGATCGCGGACGCCAAGGGACGCGACCAACTGGCGCGCAAGCTCGCCTCTGCCGCGGAGGGATTGCCGTCGCATGCAGTTGCCGTGACCGACGGCGGTGACGGAGCGGTCCGGCTCGCGCCGACCGATGCCGCTTCCAGGGCGCGGCTGAACGAACTGGTCGAAGATTCCATCGCGATGATCGAACAGCGCCTCAAGGATGCCGGCATCAAGCTCGTCAGCGTCGTCCCTGACGGGACTGACCGTATCCGCATCTTCCTGCCGGGAGTGACCGACCCCGAACGTATCACCGCGATCTTCGCCCGGAAGGTCAAGGTCAGCTTCCGCCAAATCGATGCCTCGATGTCCGCAGAGCAGGCGCAATCCGGCACGCCGCCGGAGGGCTCTGAAGTGCTGCTCGGCTTCAAGGACAAGCGGCCCTATCTGGTCACCAAGGAGAGTTCGAAGGACAGCGCGCTCGACGGCAACGACATCAGCTACGCGGCGCCCGGCTTTGCTAGCGGCACCAAGGATCCGGTCGCCCAGTTCCGCTTCAACGGGCGCGGTGCGCGGCGCTTCGCCCACCTCACCGAAGAAAATGTCGGCCAAGCCCTGGCCATCGTGCTCGACGACAAAGTGATCTCCGCGCCCGTGATCCGCGAGCCCATCACCGCCGGCTCGGTGCAGATATCAGGCAACTTTACCCTCGAGGAGGCCAACAGCGTGGCCATGCTGCTGCGCGCAGGCGCCCTGCCCGGGCACCTGACACTCGTCGAGCAGCAGGTCGTCCAGCCCGGCGCCAAGCCTTAGGGCTTGCCGGGCCGCCTGTTAGTGCCGACCGCCCGCCCCTGACGCCGGGCTCGGCCTAGCGGCGCCGGCCCGAATCACGGGCGCGCCGGGATCATGCACGCAACCAACGGGCAATTGCCGAAACGGCCGATCAGGCTAAAATTTGTCCCTTGCGGCAGGGCGACCGAAGGCTTCATTTCAAGCGGTCGTCATTCGATTTCGGCTATACGTGCCGCGGATACCGACCAGCTCTGAAGGCCTTACGCGAGGTTCGTACCATGCCGTCCGGCAGCGCAGACATTTCCTCGATCCTCGACCGCATTCTCGATGCGGCCACGGATAATCTCAGGATCGCGAAAGTCCTGGTCCAGATGGGCCTCGATCCCAACAACGTCACCTGGGACGCAATCTTCAACCGGCTGCTCGAGATCTTCGTCCACAACATCACGCTGGCCAATTTGTTCGCCACGATCGGCGCCGGCTTCTTCGTCGCCACCCTCCTGATGCGGACAATGGTGCCCCTGCGCGTCGCCAACATGATCGGCTGCGCATTCTTCGCCATCTTCGGAGCACTCTCCGCCAACGTCTCGACGTTCCTGCTCTATCTGCTGATGCTTCCGATCAACGCACTGCGCCTGCGGCAGATGCTCAAGCTGGTCAAGAAAGCGCGGCATGCGGCCGAAGGCGACATGTCGATCGAATGGCTGAAGCCGTTCATGACCGAGCGCAAATATCGCCACGGTGACACGCTGTTCAAGCTCGGCGATCCGGCCAAGGAGATGCTGCTCACGGTGACCGGCAAGTTCCTGGTCAAGGAGATCGGCGTCGAGATCGGGCCCGGCGCGCTGATGGGCGAGCTCGGCTTTCTCACGCCGGACAACCGGCGCACCGGAACGATCGAATGCGTCGAAGACGGCCAGGTGCTGACGATCACCTATGACCGCCTGCTCGAGATCTACTTCCAGGATCCGCAGTTCGGCTATTATTTCCTGGTGCTGACCAGCCAGCGCCTCCTGCAGAACATCGATCGCCTGCAGAAGCAGCTGGCCGCGGCGCGGGCCGCGACCACGAACAAGATCGCCTGAACGCAGCTCAGCTGAGCAGCAGCGTCATTTCAGGATCGCCCTTCTCCATCGCACGCCGGTAGGCCGGACGCGCACTGACGCGGCCGAGATATCTGACCACGTTCGGGCAGCGCGAAAGATCGTAGGGCTGGAAGTAGCGCATCGTGGTGAGCGTGAAGACGGTCATGATGTCGGCCGTGGTGAAGCTGCTGCCCGCCAGATATTCGGCGTCGCGCACGCGCGCATCGACGAGATCGAATGCGCGGTCGATCCGCGCTTTGGTCGCGACCAGCATCGGATTGTCCTCGGTGAGCTTGAGCCGGTTCAACAGCATCAAGCGGCCCATGCCGGCCTGCAAGGTGCCGTTGGCGAAGTGAAACCAGTACAGGAATTGCGCGAAGTCGGGATCATCGACGCGGAGCACGAGGCGGCCATCGCCGTATTCGGCGATGATGTAGTCGACAATGGCGCCGGATTCGGCGAGCAGGAGATCGCCGTCGGTGATGACGGGCGCAGCTCCGATCGGATGCAGCGCCTTGTAGTCGGGCGGCGCCAGCATGGTGACGGAATCGCGCGCGTAGCGCTTCAGCTCGTAGGGGATCCCGAGCTCCTCGCACAGCCAGACGATGCGTTCGGACTGCGATTTGCCGAGATGGTGCACGGTGAGCATGGGCGTCTCCCTTGCGGCCGCAAATTGGATGAGCCGCGACGCCGCATCATACGCTGTCATTGCGAACGCAGCGAAGCAATCCGGACTGCCTACCCCACCTCGTCCGTCACCATCCGCGCCACGACGCGGTCGCGGCGGATGAAGTGGTGCCAGAGGGCCGCGACGACGTGGATCGCAATCAACGCCAGCAGCACATAGGCGAGGAAGATGTGGCGGTCCTCAAAGGCGTCCGCCGCCGCCTTGTCCGGAGAGGTGAATTGCGGCACGTGAAACAGGCCGAAGAAGTCCGAGTAGCTGGTCGCACGCGCGCCCGAATGCGCCCAGCCCATCATCGCGACCAGGATCACCACGAGGTAGAGCGCGCCGTGGCTGACGCGTGCCGCGATCTTCTGCCAGCGCAGGGACTCGGCCGGCGGCGCCGGCGTCGGGTTGATGGCGCGCCAGGCCAGGCGCAGCATCGTAAGCAGCAGGATCACATAGCCGATGTCGGCGTGGATCGAGCGGTAGAAGAACCTGTCGGCACGCGCCGGGATATGATTCATCCACCAGCCGAAGCCGATCATGCCGATGATCGCCAGCGCCAGGCCCCAGTGAAACCACCGCGCGATGCTCCCCCAACCGGCCGTCGTGTTTCTGATCATGTCAGCTCCCGAAAATTTGCGGATGTCCCAACCGCAGCGCAGCACGGCTGATAGCGGGAACGGGGGGCAAACACGAAATTGAATCGTTCCAAACCGGGCTCAGGCCGCCTCGGCCGCAAAACCGCCCCAAAAACCGAATGGTAACCATGACGGGCTAGGGTAGCGACGTGAGCAATTCCCCGACGATCCTGGTATTTGATTCCGGCCTTGGCGGCCTCACCGTGCTGCGTGAGGTCGTGGCCGCGCGCCCCGACGCGCATTATACCTACGTCGCCGACGACGCCTTCTTCCCCTATGGCCATCACAGCGAGGACGAGATCATCGCCCGCGTCGTGCCGCTGATGGGGGATCTGATCGGCACCCATGATCCTGATCTCGTCGTCATCGCCTGCAATACGGCGTCCACCCTGGTCCTATCGCATTTGCGTGCCGCTTATTCCGTGCCCTTCGTCGGCACGGTGCCGGCGATCAAGCCGGCCTGCGCCCGCTCGAAGACACGCCGCGTCTCCGTGCTCGGCACCAAGGGCACGGTGAAGCGCGAATACACCAAGGCGCTGATCCGCGATTTCGCGCTGGGATGCGAGGTCACGCTGGTCGGCTCGCCCGAGCTGGCCGCGCTTGCCGAGCGCGAGCTCAGTGGCCATCCAATCAGCGATGGCGACATCCTCGCCGAGCTCGCCCCCTGCTTCGTCGGCGACGCCGAAGACGCGAGCGCGCGCACCGACACGGTGGTGCTTGCCTGCACACATTATCCGCTCTTGCTGGACCGGATGGAAAAGCTCGCGCCCTGGCCCGTCGAATGGATTGATCCGGCACCAGCGATCGCCCGTCGCGTCTCCGATCTGCTCGGCCCGGGCGTCAGCGGCATCACGCAGTCCGGCGCCGAGATGATTTTCACATCGAAACGCGTGCACGGCCTCAACGCCACGCTGACGCCGTTCTTCGGCGGGCGCGCCGTCGCCTGATCTTGCGCCCCGGCGGCGCGCTGCTAGGCTCCGCCGTCGCCATCTTCGCAGGTTCGTTCTCATGCCGGTCTCCGCAAAGCCGCTCAATCGTCTCCGCCAGGTGTGGAGCGAGGGCCGTCCCGCCTTCGGTGCGATCGCAACGATCCCGAGCGTGCAGATGGTGCAGATCATGGCGCGCTCGCTCGACTGGATCATCGTCGATCTCGAGCACGGGCCGATCGGGCTCACCGAAGCCCATGCGATGATCGCGGCGACGACAGGGACGCCGTGCACGCCCCTGGTGCGGATCGCGGCGAACGAGCCGTGGCTTGCCAAGGCACCGATGGATATCGGCGCCTTCGGCATCAACTTCCCGATGATCACCAATCGCGACGACGCCGAGAAGGCGGTACGCAGCGTGCGCTATCCGCCGCGCGGCGACCGGCTCTGGGGCCCCTTCCACGCCCCGTTCCGCTGGGGCCAGTCGATGCCGGACTACATGGCGTCGGCCGACGACGAGATGATCTGCATGGTCACCATCGAGCATGTCGACGCCGTCAACCGCATCGACGAGATCATGGCGACGCCGGGCATCGACGTTGCCGTCATCGGTCCCGGCGATCTCGCCACCTCCATCAACAAGCGCGGCCAGATGGACGATCCGGAATTGCAGGAGCTGATCGCGCGCGCCGAGGCCGGCATCCTCAGAAGCGGCGTGCCGATCGGCGGCGTCGCACGAACCGCCGACCAGGCCAACCAGCTGATCGACCGCGGCTACCGCGCGATCGCGCTCGGCTTCGACTGGTCGCTGTTCCAGCGCGGCATCATGGCGGCGTTCGACGGGATCAAGCGCTGAACGGACCGATTGCCGCGCCCAACCGGGTTGGTTCGTGCTAGAGGAAGCGGCGAGCGGGAGGCCGTTCGCTGCACATATTTTCATCTGCTGGAACCGAAAGAGCGATGCGCGGGACGCCAAAGACCATTTCGATGCCTCGCCGCCTGATTTGCGACCTGATGCGTGCGTCGATGGACGTTCCGTTCGTTTCGTTGTCCCGTTCGCTCAATATCCGCCCCCTGCTGGAGGTTCGTGCAGGTGTGATGGCACCGGCCGGCTGGGCGGCGATGTTCGTCAAGGCCTTTGCCCTGGTAGCCCGGGAAGAGCCGGTCCTGCGCACCGTCTACGCCAAATGGCCCTGGCCGATGCTCTACGAACTCCCCCATAGCGTCGCGTCGGTCGCCATTGCCCGGGTCGAGGACGGTGAGGAATGCGTGATGCCGCAGCGAATCGCGGCCCCCGAGGCCATGGCGCTGTCCGCGGTCGACAGCGAAATCCGCCGCGCCAAGACGGCGCCGATCGACGACGTCCCGATGTTCCGCAAGATCATGCGGGTGACCCGCCTGCCGCTGGCGCTGCGGCGCCTGTCCTGGGCCGTAGGGCTGAATTTCGGCCGGCAGCGCGGCAACTGGTTCGGCAGCTTCGCGGTGAGCTCGGTGGCCGCCTACGGCGGCGGTGAGCTCCATCCCATTACGCCAGGTCCGTTCATCGTCAGCTATGGGGTGGTCGAGGGCGACCAGACCATCCATGTCGTGATCCGCTGGGACCACCGGGTCACGGACGCGGCCCCCATCGCCCGGGTCCTGACCCGGCTGGAACAGGTCCTGAACACTGAAATTGCTGCCGAATTGCGCGCTGCCAGCCCCAAGCCGATCCGGGCGGTCGGGAGCTGATTCCGAGGCCATTCGCATTGACAGCGAACCCCAAACTCCCCTAAAAGCCGCTTGCTCGCGGGCCGATTTCGGCCCGCGAAGCGTTTCGCGACCCGTGGTCCACTCTCTTAAGCTTTGGGGATCGGACCTGTCGGTGCCGGGATCATCCCGTCACACAGGAGGGCGCGTTTCCTCAAACCATGCAACCGAAGAGGACGCGATGACCAAGCGCAGTGAGGCGAAGTACAAGATCGATCGCCGTATGGGCCAGAACATCTGGGGCCGCCCGAAGAGCCCCGTGAACCGCCGCGAATACGGCCCCGGCCAGCACGGCCAGCGCCGCAAGGGCAAGCTCTCGGACTTCGGCGTGCAGCTGCGCGCCAAGCAGAAGCTGAAGGGCTACTACGCCAATATCAGCGAGCGTCAGTTCCACGGCATCTACGTCGAGGCGAGCCGCCTCAAGGGTGACACCGGCGAGAACCTGATCGGCCTCCTCGAGCGTCGTCTCGACGCGGTCGTGTACCGCGCCAAGTTCGTCTCGACGATCTTCGCCGCCCGCCAGTTCATCAACCACGGCCACATCAAGGTGAACGGCCGCAAGGTCAACATCTCGAGCTACCAGATCAAGGTCGGCGACGTCGTCGAGGTCAAGGAAGCCTCCAGGCAGCTCGCCCACGTTCTCGAAGCCAGCCAGCTTCCCGAGCGCGACACCCCCGACTATCTCGAAGTCGACCATGGCAAGATGACCGCAAAATATGTGCGCATCCCCGGCCTCTCCGACGTGCCGTTCCCGGTGCAGATGGAGCCCCATCTGGTCGTCGAATTCTATTCGCGCTAAGATCTGAATATCGAAAGGCCCCGGTTCGCCGGGGCCTTTTTGTTTAAGAGCCACAATTCAGTGGCCGCACTGCTTTGAGGAGCCGACGAATGCTCTACACCCCTCCCCCTGTTGACCCCAAGGCGCCGCCGGTGCGCATCAATCTGCTCTCGGACACGCAGACCAAGCCGACGCCTGCGATGCGCGAGGCGATGGCGCGGGCCGAAGTGGGTGACGAGCAGGTCGGCGACGATCCGACCGTGAATGCGCTGTGCGAACGCGTCGCCGAGCTGATGGGCAAGGAAGCCGCGGTCTACATGCCTTCGGGCACGATGTGCAACGTCACCGCGACGCTGGTGCATTGCCGCCCCGGCGACGAGATCCTCGCGCACGAGACCGCGCACATCATCGCCCGCGAAGGCGGCGCGCACGCTGCGATCGGCGGCTTCCAGGTCACGCAGCTCGAGGGCCCCGACGGCCAGTTCACGCCGGAGACGTTCCGGAAAGCTCTGCATCCGCGCACGCGCTATCAGCCGCCGCAGACGGTCGTCAGCGTCGAGCAGACCGCCAATATCGGCGGCGGCACGATCTGGAAGAAGGCCGCGCTCGACGAGATCGTCGCGATCGCCAAACAACACGGCCTCGTCACCCACATGGACGGCGCACGCCTGCTGAACGCCACTGTGGCAAGCGGCATTTCCCCGCGCGACATGACGGCGGGATGGGATTCGGCCTGGATCGACTTCTCCAAGGGCCTGGGCGCGCCGATCGGCGGCGTGCTTGCCGGCACGCGCGCCTTCATCGACGCGGTCTGGCAGTGGAAGCAGCGCCTCGGCGGCTCGATGCGGCAGGCCGGCATCTGCGCGGCCGCCTGCATCTATGCGCTCGACCATCACGTCGAGCGCCTTGCCGACGACCACGCCAACGCGCGCGCGCTCGCGCGCGGCCTGTCGCAGATCGCTGGCATCGAGGTGCAGGAGCCCGAGACCAACCTCGTGTTCTTCAAACCCGATGGCGCCGGCATCACCGGCGACAAGATGGTTGCAGCACTCCGCCAGCGCGGCGTGACGCTCGCGATGATGGACGGCCGCATCCGCGCCTGCACCCATCTCGACGTCAATGCGAACCAGGTCGAGGAAACGATCGGATATGTCAGAGAGATCGTGCGCGGGGCGTAAAAACGCGTCGAAACGAGAGTCTACCGCGCCATCGCCTGATAGATCAGCGTCTTCAGCCCGAGTTGAATCCGGCCGCGCTGCGACGGTGTCTGCACCATGAAGATTCCGAACAGATCGTCTTCGGGATCGATGAAGAAAAAGGTGCCGCCGACGCCGTCCCAGCGATATTCGCCAAGCGGCCGCGACGTGCCCGGCCGCACCGACGTGCGCACGGCAAAGCCGAGGCCGTAGCCGCTGGTCTCGCCCGGATAAAAGTTCTTGTCGCGCTCGACGTGGGTTTCGGGACCGACGTGATCCGACGCCATCAAGGCGATGGTTTCCGGCTTGAGGTAGCGTCGGCCTTCGTAACTGCCGCCGTTGAGCAGCATCTGCGAGAAGTGCGCATAGTCGCCGACGGTGCCGACCAGGCCGCCGCCGCCGGACTCCCATCGCAGCGGTTTCCTGATATCGCGAACCTTCGCCATCGGGCTGAGCACGCGATCCTCCGGCATCGGCTCGGCGATACGCGGCCACTTGGCGGGATCGGCGACGTAGAACGCCGTGTCCTTCATCCCGAGTGGATCGAACAGGCGCTCCTTCGCGAACTCGAACAGCGATTTCCCCGATATCACCTCGATGATGCGACCGAGCACGTCGAAAGAGAGGCCGTAGTCCCAGATCGTGCCGGGCTGCTCGGCGAGCGGCAGCGTTGTGATCTTCGCGACCAGCTCCGCATTGGTCAAAGCCTTGTTGTCGAACAGACCGGCGTCGGCATAGAGCTTGTTCACCAGGTCCCCGCCATAGTAGCCGTAGGGGAGTCCGGCGGTCTGGCGCATCAGATCCTCGATCGTCACCGGACGTTTGAGCGGCTCCAGCTCCAGCGAGATCCTGTTGTCCTCGGCCCTCTTCTCGACGCCAACCTTCATGTCGGCAAAGGCCGGGATGTACTTCGAGACGGGATCGCTGATCGCGAGCCTGCCCTCCTCGACCAGCATCATCGCCAGAACAGAAGTGACCGGCTTCGACATCGAATAGAGCCGGAAGATCGTGTCGGCGCTCATCGATATCTCTGTCGCGACGTCGCGGACGCCGAAATTCTCGTTATAGACCGGCTTGCCGTGCTGCTGGAGCAAGAGGATCGCACCCGGAATCTTGCCGGTCGCGATCTCGTTCCTGACGTAGTCGGAGACTTTGGCGAGGCCCTCCGGCGTGAAACTGTGCGCGCGGCCCTCGGAGCCCGCTTGTGCACCAACGACGCCGAACAAAAGGACGAGCGCCGCGACCAGCCCGCGGCGCTCGCGCATATCAGTTCTCCATGGCTTCATAGACCAGTTGCTTCAGTGTCCGCTGGATGCGCTGCCGCTCGCTCGGAGTCTGCTCCAGTAGCACAAAGAACATGTCCTGCTTGGGATCGATCACGAAATAGCAGCCGGATGCACCGTCCCACTTCAATTCCCCGAGATCGCCGGGCGGCGGCGGCTTTGCGTTGCCGGGATCGGTGCGGATCGCGAGGCCAAGGCCGAAACCGAAGCCGTCGCCGGGGAAGTAGAAATAGTCGCGTTCAACGCCGGAGCCCGGGCCGATCTGGTCGGTCGTCATCAGCTTGAACGTCTCGGGCTTGAGAATGGTCTTGCCGTCGAAAGAGCCGCCGTTGAGCAGCATCTGCGCGAAGCGCTCGTAATCGGCCATGGTCGTCACCATGCCGCCGCTTGCGAACTGGATCTTCTTGACGACCGTCGGATCGTTGATACGGCCAACCCGGAAATCACTGTCGTTCGGCACCGGCTGGGCCAGCAGCTTCTGCTTCGCGGGGTCTGTGACCAGGAAGCCGGTATCGACCATGCCGAGCGGCCCGAGCAGCAAGTCCCGCTCGATATCGAGCAGCGACTTGCCTCCCGCGACTTCCATCACGCGCGCCAGGATGTCGGTGGAATGGCCGTATTGCCAGAGCGCCCCCGGCTGATTGTGCAGCGGCAGCTTTGCGATGCGCTCGGCGAACTCGGCAAGGTCGAAATCGCCGGCATAGATGTTGGCGGCGCGATAGGCTTGGCGAACCAGGCTGTCGCCATAGAAGCCGTAGGTGATGCCCGAGGTGTGGGTCATCAGATCCTTCACCGTCATCGGCCGGTTCGGCGGCACCAGCTCGAGCGTCTTGGTGCCGTCTTCGGCCTTCTTCTCGACGCCGACCTTCACATTGGCGAAGGACGGGATGTACTTGGAGACGGGATCATCCAACTTGAACTTGCCGTCCTCGAGCATTTTCATCGCGACCACCGAGGTGATCGCCTTGCTCATCGAGAACAGGCGGAAGATCGTCTTGTCGGTGATGGGAGCCTTGCTGACCACGTCCTGCACGCCGAAGGCCTCGTGATAGACCGGCTTGCCGTGCTGCTTGATCAGCACGGTCGCGCCGGCGATCTTGCCGGTCGCAACCTCGTTCTTGAAGAACTCGCTGATCTTGCCGAGCTTCTCCTGATTGAAATGCGCCCCGGCCGGAATCTCGTAGGTGCCCTCCGCGTGCGCGATCGACATCGCGCCAAACGAGACAAGGGCACCGCAAACCAACGCTCGTAGTCCAATACTTAAAATCATATCCCCTCCCCGGAACATGGCTGGCGGAGTGTAATGAGCGCGCTGTCAGGCACAAGGGCTGCCGTATCGCGCCAAAACGTCGGTGTGAAGGGCGGCGCTCGCCTCAGAGAAACAGCAAAATATGACACGGTTGACCGAGGGAGCCGTCGGCAGGGCCTCGATGGTCGTATGGACCGCAACCCTGGCGGCCTGATCCGCCGGGAAGCGATACACGCCAGTCGAGATCGCGGAGAATGCCAGCGAGGTCAGCTCATTGGCCTGGGAGAGCTCGAGCGCGCGGCGATAGCAGGAACCGAGCGCCTCGGCCTCACCACGGCTGCCGCCATGCCAGACGGGGCCAACAGCGTGGATCACATGGCGCGCGGGCAAACGGTAACCCTTGGTGATCCTGGCATCACCGGTCGGGCATCCACCGAGCGTCCGACATTCGGCAAGCAGCTCGGGACCGGCAGCGTCGTGGATCGCACCATCGACGCCGCCTCCACCAAGAAGCGATGAATTGGCGGCGTTGACGATGGCATCAACGCTCAGCGTGGTGATGTCAGCAATGATGACGTCGAGCTCCGCGCCGCCGATCCGGCGCGTCAGCACCGCCACGGATCAGGCCGCGACGACGACGCCCTTCTCGGAGAAGAGCTGCTGCAATTCGCCGGCCTGGAACATCTCCCGGACGATGTCGCAGCCGCCGATGAACTCACCCTTCACGTAGAGCTGGGGGATGGTCGGCCAGTTCGAATATTCCTTGATGCCGTTGCGCAGTTCGGCAGATTCGAGCACGTTGAGGCCCTTGTAGCCGACGCCGACGTGGTCGAGGATCTGGACGACCTGGCCGGAGAAACCGCACTGCGGAAATTGCGGCGTACCCTTCATGAACAGAACCACGTCGTTCGACTTCACTTCGTTGTCGATGAATTCCGCGATGCTCATATCCGTGTCCTTCTGGGGCTCGAGCCCTCAACATTTTCCTCGGGCCGGCTCAGCCGATCTAACCCGATACCTACCTATATATGTAGCCCAAACCGTTGTGCATCCAAAGTAAAATGGCGGCGAACGGCCCCTGGACATCGGGCCTGGGCGGCCTCGTCACCATTGCATGATGGCACGAATATCATCGCCGGGGAGGACTTTCATACCGTAACGGAGCGCCTATCTAGGACGAACCTTGGTTTTGGAACCGGGGCACGCCAACAACGTTCTCTTGTCCTGTCTGGAGAAAAACGTGACGAAACAAGCCTCCGCTACGGCCAGTCCGCCGCTTTCGTCACAATCGGCCGCCCCAGCCGGTCTCGCGCAGGGGCTGGAGAGCAGTTTTCTCGCCGTCCGCACCGAGACCGAGCGCCGGGCCGCGCCGCTCTCTCCCGAGGACCAGCAGATTCAGTCCATGCCGGACGCGAGCCCGGCGAAATGGCACCGGGCCCATACCACCTGGTTCTGGGAACAGTTTCTGCTCGGCGAGCACGTCCCAGGCTACCGGCCTTTCCACCCCGACTTCGCCTTCCTGTTCAATTCCTATTACGTCAGCGCAGGCCCCCGCCATGCCCGCAATCATCGCGGTGACATCACCCGGCCCAGCGCCGACGAGGTCGGCGCCTATCGCAACTATGTCGATGCGGCGGTCGTCAAATTCTTTCGCGAGGCCGGCGAGGACAAGCTCCGTGAGGTGGCGCCACTCGTCGAGGTCGGGCTGAACCACGAGCAGCAGCATCAGGAATTGATGTTCACCGACATCCTGCACGCCTTCGCGCAGAGTCCGGTCTATCCCGCTTACGATGCGGACTGGCGCTTTCCACCCGCCACGCGCTCGGGCGATGACTGGCTGACGCTCAACGAAGGCATCCACACCGTCGGTCATGTCGACGACACCTTTCATTTCGACAACGAGAAGCCGGCACACCGCGCGCTCGTCAGCCCCGTGAAGGTCGCGCGCAATCTCGTCACCAATGGCGAATGGCTCGCCTTCATGCGCGACGGCGGCTACCGGCGTGCGACGCTGTGGCTGATGGACGGCTTCGCCGCGGCCAGCAAGGAAGACTGGCAGGCGCCGGGGCATTGGCGCGAGGTTGATGGCGGATGGCAGGTGATGACGCTGGCCGGCCTCGAGCCGGTCGATCCTGACGCGCCGGTCTGTCACGTCAGCTATTACGAGGCCGATGCATTCGCGCGCTGGTCCGGAAAGCATCTGCCGACCGAAATGGAATGGGAAGTCGCGGCCCGCACCAAGCAGCTCAACGACGCTTTCGGCATCGTCTGGCAGTGGACGCGGTCGTCGTATTCCCCCTACCCCGGCTACCGCGCCGTCGAAGGCGCGCTCGGCGAGTACAATGGCAAGTTCATGGTCAACCAGCTGGTGCTGCGCGGCTCCTCGCTGGCGACGCCTGAGGGTCACAGCCGCGTCACATATCGCAACTTCTTCTATCCGCACCACCGCTGGCAATTCACCGGGTTGCGGCTGGCTGACTACCTCTGAAGTCCTTGAAGTCTCATCCGACGACAAATACGCGCCGGACAGCGCGTTCAGGAGAGTATCATGAATGTGCACGCCAGCGCTTTGGCCGAAGCCCATCTCCCCGACGAGCAGACCACTGCCTTCGCCCGCGAGGCGATCGAGGACCTCTCGCAGCAGCCGAAAAAACTGTCGCCGAAATATTTCTATGACGCGACCGGATCGGAATTGTTCGAAGCGATCACGCGCCTTCCGGAATACTATCCGACGCGCACCGAGCTCGCGATCCTGAGGGAGCGCGGCAGCGAGATCGCAAAAATCATTCCCGAGAACGCCGCACTGGTCGAGTTCGGCGCCGGCGCGACCACGAAGGTCCGCCTGCTGCTGAACCAGTCCAAGTTCGCGGCCTATGTCCCGGTCGACATCTCCGGTGACTTCCTGCAAGCGCAGGCCAATGGCCTGAAACGCGATTTCCCGTCGCTCGGCATCTATCCGGTGGCCGCCGACTTCACCACGCCGTTCGAACTGCCGAAAGCGGTCGCATCGATGCCCAAGGTCGGCTTCTTCCCGGGCTCGACCATCGGCAATTTCGAGCCGCACGAGGCACAGGCCTTCCTCAAGAGTGCCCGCCAGATCCTGGGCAACGGCGCGCAGATGATCGTCGGCGCCGACCTCGAGAAAGAGGAGCGCCTGCTCCACGCCGCCTACAATGACGCGGCCGGCGTCACCGCGCGGTTCAACCTCAATGTGCTTGTGCGGATCAACCGCGAGCTCGGCGGCAATTTCGACCTCTCCGCCTTCACCCATGGCGCGATCTACAATCACGACCGTCACCGAATCGAGATGCACCTGATCAGCCGGAAGAGCCAGACCGTGCGCCTGCTCGGCACCAGCTTCTCGTTCCGGCCCGGCGAGAGTATCCACACCGAGAACAGCTACAAATACAGCCTCGAGCGCTTCGCCGCGCTGGCGCAAGGCGCCGGCTGGCGCGTGCGCGAGAGCTGGACGGACGCAGCCAAGATGTTCTCGGTGCACGCGCTGGAGGCGGCGGAGTAATCGCTCCGGCGCCTCAACGCTCCTCGGCCTCCTGCCGCTTCGATCCCAGCGACACCGATTCCCACACCGCGACGACGATCATGATCACGCTCGTGGCAACCGACAGCCAGAGTGGCGAGAGATCGGCGGCGAACCACCACAGCGCCAGCAGCAGGATGATTCCGATGCCGTGGGAAAGCTGGAGGAAGCCGCGGATCGAGTGCTTGAACAGGATGGTGCCGACCAGGAACACCATGGGACCGCCGATCGTGCTGACGATGGTGCGGACGTCGGAATGTCCCGAGGGGTGCTTCAGCACCAGCTCGTCCGAGACCGCGGTCAGGATGATGCCGGCGACGATCGGCATGTGCAGGTAGGTGTAGGCGAGCCGCGCCAGACGGCCGGATTCAGCCGATTTCGAGATCCGCTCGGAGCCGGCCTCGGCGCCCTTGTGGAAATAGACCCACCACATCGCGATACTGCCGACCAGGGCCGCGACGAAGGCCAGGATGTTGTCCGCGGTCCAGTCCAGTTCGGCAAAGGTCGCGCCGTTGACGACGACGGCCTCGCCCAGCGCGATGATGATGAAGCCGGCGCAGCGCTCGGCCATGTGGCCGCCCTCGACGGCCCAGGCCTCGACCGACGAGAAACCCAACTTCGGCACCCAGAAGCGCACCGCGGGCGAGACATATTCGATCGCGAGGGCGACGATCCAGAACCACAGCCTCTCCTCGCCATGGGCGAGACCGCCGAGGATCCAGAAGATCGCGGAGCCGCAGAGCCAGACCAGGATGCGGATCGCGTTGTGCCTCACGGCGGTGCGATGGTGCGGGGTCGCGAACAGCCAGAACGCGGTGCGTCCGACCTGCATGGCCGCATAGGCGATCGCAAACCACAGGCCGCGGCCGTCGAAGGCAGCAGGGATCGTGGTCGACAGCACGAGGCCGCCCAGCATCATCAGGAAGATCAGGATGCGGACCGGCGTCAGCTCGGGATTGAGCCAGTTGGTGACCCAGGCGGTGTAGACCCACACCCACCACACCGCCAGGAACAGCAGCGTGACTTCGACCGCCCCGAGCGGCGTGAAGTGGTGCAGCAGCGTGTGCGAGATCTGGGTGACGGCGAAGACGAAGACGAGGTCGAAGAACAGCTCGGCATTGGTGACGCGGCTGGGCTGGTTCGGCACGATGACGCGAAACATCGCGCCGCGCGGATTGTCCGCAGCCATCAGCGTCCCCTGCGCGCGATCAGGTCAGGTGCAACCTGTTCAAGGACTTGGTACGCCGGTTTGCAGCGCCAGCGCATGCAGCACGCCGCCCATCTGGCCCTGGAGGGACCGATAGACGATCTGGTGCTGCTGGACGCGGGATTTGCCGCGGAAGGATTCCGAGATCACGGTCGCAGCATAGTGGTCGCCATCGCCGGCGAGGTCACGGATGGTCACCTCGGCATCGGGGATCGCTGCCTTGATCATCGCCTCGATATCGTGGGCGTCCATGGGCATTCGGGTCTTGCTCCTTGTGTCGGCTTTCGGCCTCGGCCTCGAATCGCTTGCCGGGGGTCCCCTTGCCGGCGAGGCCAAACTTAGCGTGAACGGCCTTCTACGTCACGCCTTCAGGCACTATATCCCTGATCCCATCAGGACAAAGGCACGACAAAGTGCCGCGCGCGGCAGTTTGATCGAAAAGGCGTGAAACCATGAAGCTTCCGGGCCCCGACCATCCCATCACCATCACCCAAAATCCCCGCCGCGTCCGCGTGACGGCGGGCGATATCGTGATTGCCGAGAGCACCAAGGCGCTGACGCTGAAAGAGGCCAGATATCCGGCGGTGCAATATCTGCCGCGGGAGGACGCGAATATGGCGCTGCTGGAGCGCACCGCTCGCACCACCCACTGCCCTTACAAGGGCGACGCCAGCTATTACAGCATCAAGGCCGACGGCAAGACGCTCGACAACGCCATCTGGACCTACGAGACGCCCTTCCCCGCGATGACGGAGATATCAGGTCATCTCGCCTTCTACCCGGACAAGGTGAAGATCGAGGAAGTGGGATAGTCCCCGGCGTCTGGCTACGCCCTGAATATCGTGAGCCCGAGAACGAGCAGCACCAGGAAGATCACGACGAAGACGTAGAACAGGAAGCGGGCGACATCGGCGGAGGCGGCCGAGATGCCGGTGAAGCCGAGCACACCGGCCACGATCGAGATCAACAGGAAGATCAGCGCCCATTTCAGGATAGTCATCGCCAGCTCCGACGCATCAGTGCCGCCTATGGCGGGCAGTCCTCAACCAGTTCGTGAACGCTAACTTCGCCGCACGGAACTGGTTCCTCAGGATACCGGCCGGCAGCGACGAATGGCCGAAACGGCCCTTGCTGAATCCGGTTCCCGGCGGCAGAGTCGTGCAGCGACAGAGACGCAATCGGGGCAACCATGAGTACGATCTCACAATCAGCGACGATTGGCGCCGAAGCGCATGCTGCGCCGAAAAGCAAGACGCGCAACATGTCGCTCGATCGCGCCCGGACCTTCCTGACGCTGGTGGTACTGCTGCACCATGCCGTCATCCCCTATACCTATTTCGGTCACACCGACCCGAAGTCCTTCTTCGGCTTCGACATGCTCGTGCTCGCCACCGACAGCTTCTTCATGGCGATGTTCTTCTTCCTGTCGGGCTTGTTTGCGTGGTCAGGCATCGCCCGCAAGGGAGCGCGGAGCTATTTGGTCGATCGCCTGCTGCGGCTTGGACTGCCGTTCGTGATCTGCGCATTCACGATCATTCCCCTCGCCTATTACGCCATCTCGCTCCGGCAAAACCCCGAGATCGGCTTCTCGGAATACTGGTGGAATATGGTCACGAAGGGCCCGTGGCCGAGCGGGCCGATCTGGTTTCTCTGGGTCCTGCTCGTCTTCGACGTGATTGCCTGCATCCTGCACCGGCTGTCGCCCAACCTGCTCGATCCGATCAATCGCCTCTCGCTGCACGGTCGCCGCCGGCCCGCGGAGTTCTTCGCGGTCATGCTTGCCGTCACCGCAGCGTTCTATGTTCCCGGGCTGATGTATTTCGGGCCAAGCAACTGGTTCGAGTTCGGGCCGTTCTCGGTGCAGCACGGGCGCGTGATGCTCTATGCGAGCTACTTCTTTTTCGGAGCCGGCATCGGCGTCGCGAATATCGACCGCGGACTGCTCGCGGCTGACGGCCGCATGGCGAGGGTCAGCTGGGACTGGATGGTCCTGACGATCGTTCCGTATTGCCTGCTCTGGGTGCTGATCTTCATCAAGCGCGAGATACTGGGAAACCCGTCGCCGCTGCCGAACTGGTATGAGGGGCTCTATGCCGTCTGCTTCGCTGTCTTCAGCGTGGCCATCATGTTTCTGATCCTGGCCTTCTTCCAGCGGTTCAAGCAATCGGGCTCGGCCAGGCTGCTCGATCCGATGCAGGCGGACGCCTATGGCATGTTTCTGGTGCACTACCCGATCGCGCTTTGGCTGCAATACTGGCTGTTCGACTATGAGCTGCCAGCGCTCGTCAAGGTGACGATTGGATTCCTGCTGACAGTCGCGTTCAGCTGGGCGCTGACGCGCGCTCTGCGCCAGATCCCCGGGGCAACGAAGATACTGTGAGTTTGTGAAGGCGGCTTACGCCGCCTTCCCGCCCATATACTCCGGCAGCCAGCGCTCGTGCGAGGTCCGCAGAGCATCGATCGACACGGGCGCCTCGCCCGCGATCACGACCGCATCGCCGCCGGTGGTACCGATCCGCACGCATGGCACCTCGCAGCCGCGCATCTTGGCGAGCACGCGTCCGGCTTCGGCTTCCGGCACGGTGACGAGATAGCGCGCCTGGTCCTCGCCGAACCAATAGGCCTGCGCGACCAGCGATGTCGGCGCCGCGAGCAGCCTCGCGCCGATGCCGCTCGCCATCGCCATCTCGGCAAGCGCGATCAGGAGGCCACCGTCCGAGAGGTCGTGCACCGCGGTCGCAGTGCCCGCATGAATCATGCCGCGCACGCAATCGCCGTTGCGCTTCTCGGCGGCGAGATCGACCGGCGGCGGCGCGCCCTCCTCGCGACCGCAGATGTCGCGAAGATAGACGGACTGGCCGAGCCAGCCATGCGTTTCGCCGACCAAGAGGATCGCTTCGCCCTCCGCCTTGAAGGCGAGCGAGGCGGACTTGGTGAAATCGTCGAGCAGTCCGACACCGCCGATCGAGGGTGTGGGAAGGATCGCGCGGCCGTTGGTCTCGTTGTAGAGCGAGACGTTGCCGGAGACGACCGGGAAGTCGAGCGAGCGGCAGGCTTCCGAAATACCCTTCAGGCAGCCGACGAACTGGCCCATGATCTCGGGCCGCTCAGGATTGCCGAAGTTGAGATTGTCGGTGATCGCGAGCGGCTTGCCGCCGACCGCGGTGATGTTGCGCCAGGCTTCCGCCACGGCCTGCTTGCCGCCTTCGAACGGATCGGCCTCGCAATAGCGCGGCGTCACGTCGACGGTGAGCGCCAGTCCCTTCGGCCCGTCCTGCACGCGCACGACGGCGGCATCGCCGCCGGGGCGCTGCATGGTGTTGCCGAGGATGACGTGGTCGTACTGCTCCCAGACCCAGCGCTTGGAGCACATGTCGGGCGTGCCGATCAGCCTCTCCAGCGCGGCACCCAGCGCCATCGGCGCCGGCACCTCGCGCGCATGCACGATCGGCAGCGCGGCGGAGGGAACATGCGGGCGGTCATAGAGCGGCGCCTCGTCGCCGAGCTCCTTGATCGGCAGATCGGCCATGACGTCGCCGCCATGCTTGACCACGAACCGCTTGCTCGGCGTGGTGTGGCCGACGACCGCAAAGTCGAGGCCCCACTTCCTGAAGATCGCCTCGGCTTCCTGTTCCTTCTCGGGCTTGAGCACCATGAGCATGCGCTCCTGGCTTTCCGAGAGCATCATCTCATAGGCGCTCATGCCCATCTCGCGGGTCGGCACGGCGTCGAGATCGAGGTCGACGCCGAGATCGCCCTTGGCGCCCATCTCGACCGCCGAACACGTGAGCCCCGCCGCCCCCATGTCCTGGATCGCGATGACGCAGCCCTTCTCCATGATCTCGAGGCAGGCCTCGAGCAGCAGCTTCTCGGCGAAAGGATCGCCGACCTGCACGGTCGGGCGCTTCTCCTCGGACTTGTCGTCGAACTCGGCCGACGCCATCGAGGCGCCGTGGATGCCGTCGCGGCCGGTCTTGGAGCCGAGGTAAACGATCGGCATGTTCACGCCGGAGGCGGCGGCATAGAAGATCTTGTCGGCATCGGCGAGGCCCACCGCCATCGCGTTGACGAGGATGTTGCCGTCATAGCGGGTGTGGAAGCGCACCTGGCCGCCGACCGTCGGCACGCCGAAGGAGTTGCCGTAGCCGCCGACGCCCGCGACGACGCCGGAGACGAGATGTCTCGTTTTGGCATGCTCGGGCGCGCCGAAGCTCAGGGCGTTGAGGCAGGCAATGGGGCGCGCGCCCATGGTGAAGACGTCGCGCAGGATGCCGCCGACGCCTGTCGTCGCGCCCTGGTAGGGCTCGATATAGCTCGGGTGGTTGTGGCTCTCCATCTTGAAGACCACGGCCTGGCCGCCGCCGATGTCGATCACGCCGGCATTCTCGCCGGGGCCCTGGATCACCCAGGGCGCCTTGGTCGGCAAGCCCTTCAGATGGATGCGCGAGGATTTGTACGAGCAGTGCTCGTTCCACATTGCCGAGAAGATGCCGAGCTCGGTGAAGGTCGGCTCCCGCCCGATCAGCTTCAGGATGCGCTCGTATTCGTCGGGCTTGAGCCCGTGGGCGGCAACCAGTTCGGGGGTGATCTTAGGTTCGTTCTTCATGGCTTCAGGGGCTTTCGGCGGGCGTTTGGCCGTTCTTAGGAAGATCGAGGGCTCACGAAAAGCCCTTTATGGCGCATTTTCCCGCTGTCCCACGTTTTGCAAGGTGGGGCGGCGGGAACGGGAATTGCAAGGCGCTGACGGATCGGATTTAAGGGCTAAAGACCCGTAATTGAAGGCCCATTTCCTTGCACGAATTGACCAAAGTCCCCTCCACCCGCCGCCCCGACCTACATGTCGCCACCGAGGGCGAGTTCACGGGCTGGCGGACCTGGATTCGCGACAGCTTTGAGAGCCATATCGGCCCGTTCTGGCACAAGATCGAGGACGACGGCAGCGTCCGCTGCGCCTTCCGGGTCGAGAAAAAGCACCTCAACGGCGCCAAAAACGTCCATGGCGGCTGCTTCATGGCCTTCGCCGATTATTGCCTGTTCGCGATCGCTACCCACGAGCTGGACGGCCCGGCCGTGACCACCAATTTCGCCTGCGATTTCCTCGACGCGGCACGTGAGGGCGAACTGGTCGAATGCACCGGCGACGTCTCGCGCGCCGGAGGCTCGCTGATCTTCCTGCGCGGCAAGCTCACCTCGGCCGGCCGGCCGCTGTTCACGTTCTCCGGGACGATCAAGCGGGTGAGGCGGAAGCCGGCACTGCAGGCAAACGCATAGCTCGGCACCTTCCTTTTTCACGCCCCCTCGCCCAGACTTGCGCGAAGCGCGTTCGCGCCGGGGAGTAACAACAAGGTGCAGAGCACATCGTCAAGCCACGCAGTGGCCGCCGGATCGTCGTCACCAGCAGCCAACACCGCCACCGGCGCGCGCAACTGGCGCGACTACGCGCTGCTGGTGGCGCTCGCCTGCTGCTGGAGCTCGACCTACCCGCTGGCCAAGCTCGCGCTTCCCACGATACCGCCCATCACCTTCATCTCGGTGCGCTCGCTGATCGCGGCCGCCTTCCTGTTCGCGATCCTCTGGATGCGCGACGTCAAGGTCCCGACCGACGCGAAAGCCTGGAAGCTGTTCGCGACCCAGCAGCTCATCAACTCGACATTTCCGTTTCTGGTCATCACCTGGTCGCAGCAATACGTGCCGGCGTCCAACACCGTGGTGTTGGCCTCGACCACGCCGATCTTCGCCTTCCTGATCACCTCGCTGATCACGCGGCACGAGCCGGCGACGCTGCTCAAGCTCGTGGGCGCGATCCTCGGTCTTGCCGGCACCATCGCCATCATCGGCCTGGATGCGCTGCACGGCTTCGGCAGCGACATCATCGCGGAGATCGCGATCCTGCTCGCCACCATCTCCTTTGCCTGCGCCACGATCTTCGGCCTCAGGCTCTCCGATTACGACCCGATGGTGGTCGCGGCCGGCTCGCTGCTGTTCGGCGGTCTCGTGTTGCTGCCGCCCTCGCTGATCATCGACCAGCCCTGGACGCTGCATCCGACGTTCCAGGCGATCGTTGCCACCGTCGTGATGGGCATCGTCTCCAGCGCGCTCGGTCTGATGCTGTTCTACATGTGCCTCGGCCGGCTCGGCACGTTGACCACGAATGCGCAAGGGTACTTGCGCATCCCGATCGGCGTCGCGCTGTCGGTGCTGCTGCTCGGCGAAAGCGTGCCGTCGAACTTGGCGCTGGGCCTGCTGCTGGTCATGGCGGGCGTTGCCGCCATGACGGTGCCGGCAGAGCGGCTGAAGCGGCTTACGCTGCCCGGTCGAGATGCGCGGTGAGGCCCGCGAACAGGCCGCGGCCGTCGGTGCAGCCCATGATGTCTTCGACGTGGTTTTCCGGATGCGGCATCATGCCGAGCACGTTGCCCTTGTCGTTGACGATGCCGGCAATGGAATGCGCCGCGCCGTTGATGTTGTTGGCCTCGTCGACCACGCCCTCGGCCGAGCAGTAGCGGTAGAGCACGCGCCCCTCGCCTTCGAGCCGCTTGATGGTTTCTTCATCCGCCTCGTAATTGCCCTCGCCATGGGCGACCGGCACGCGGATCACCTGGCCGGCATTGTAGCCGCGGGTGAACGGCGTGTCGGAACGCTCGACGCGCAGATGCACGTCCTTGCAGATGAACTTCAGCCGCGCGTTGCGCATCAGCACGCCCGGCAGCAGGCCGGACTCGCAGAGGATCTGGAAGCCGTTGCAGACGCCGAGCACGAGGCCGCCCTTGGCCGCATAGTCGCGCACCGCATCCATCACCGGCGCCCGCGCCGCAATCGCACCACAGCGCAGGTAATCGCCGTAGGAGAAGCCGCCGGGCACGACGACGAGATCGGTGCCGGCAGGCAGCGACGTCTCGGCATGCCACACCATAGCGGGCTCATGGCCCGAGATGAGCCTGAGCGCACGCGCCATGTCGCGTTCGCGGTTGATGCCGGGGAAGACGAGGATGGCGGCTTTCATCAGAGCAGCTCGACCCGATAGTTCTCGATCACGGTATTGGCGAGCAGCTTGTCGGCGGCGTCCTTCAGCGCGGCTTCGGCCTTGGCCTTGTCGGCGCCGGCGAGCTCGATGTCGAACACCTTGCCCTGCCGCACGCTGGCCACGCCGTCGACGCCGAGCGATTTCAGCGCGCCTTCGATGGCCTTGCCCTGCGGATCGAGGATGCCGGTCTTCAGGGTAACGGTGACACGTGCCTTCACGTCATCTTCCTCTTCAGCTTTTCACCAGCACGGGACCCGTGCCCTGCGGACGCTCGTTCTCCATGAGGATGCCGAGGCGCTTGGCGACTTCCGTGTAGGCCTCGAGCAGGCCGCCGAGATCCCGGCGGAAACGATCCTTGTCGAGCTTCTCGTTCGACTTGATGTCCCACAGACGGCAGCTGTCCGGCGAGATCTCGTCGGCGACGATGATCCGCATCATCTCGTTCTCGAACAGCCGGCCGCACTCCATCTTGAAGTCGACGAGGCGGATACCGATGCCGAGGAAGAGGCCGGTCAGGAAGTCGTTGACGCGGATGGCGAGCGCCATGATGTCGTCGATCTCCTGGGGCGTGGCCCAGCCGAACGCGGTGATGTGCTCTTCCGACACCATGGGGTCGTTGAGCTGGTCGTTCTTGTAGTAGAACTCGATGATCGAACGGGGCAGCTGCGTGCCCTCCTCGATACCGAGGCGCTGCGACAGCGAGCCGGCGGCGACGTTCCGCACGACCACCTCGAGCGGCACGATCTCGACCTCGCGAATCAACTGCTCGCGCATGTTGAGGCGGCGGATGAAGTGGGTCGGCACCCCGATGTCGTTGAGGTGCTGAAACAGGTACTCCGAGATCCGGTTGTTGAGGACACCCTTGCCCTCGATCACCTGATGCTTTTTGGCATTGAACGCGGTGGCGTCATCCTTGAAGTGCTGGATCAGGGTACCGGGCTCCGGACCTTCGTAGAGAACCTTTGCCTTGCCTTCATAAATGCGACGCCGACGGCTCATTGGGATGTACCGTGTTTTGTTGAAATCCATGTATTTGGTGTGCTCCGGTTACCAGGTTACGACCCACAGCGGAGCTGCCGTGAACGGCACGGACCCCGTCTGGAACGCAAGGAAACAGAACGGGAACCAAGCCTTCAGGCAACCTATCCGATTGGCTGTCCCAGCACAATCGATCCGGCCCATCCGACGCTGACTTATACCACCTTGCCTGCGGCTTTACGGCTCGTTGTTCGGCCGATCATGCCCCTTATCTAGGCATGCGCGGGGGTCTTCGCAACGAGGACCGCCACGTCCAGAGACCTCAAGGAATCGGAAGACGCATGAGCGAATTCAACAAGCGCGAAGAAGGGTTTGAAAAGAAGTTTGCCCTCGACGAGGAGCAGAAATTCAGGGCGGAAGCCCGTCGCAACCGCCTGCTGGGGCTGTGGGCGGCCGAGAAGCTCGGGATGTCGGGCGATGCCGCCACGGCCTACGCCAAGGAGGTGGTCGCGGCCGACTTCGAGGAGGCCGGCGACGGCGATGTCCTGCGCAAGGTCATGGCCGATCTCATCGCCAAAAACATCGCCATCACCGAACAGGCGATTCGGGCCAAGATGAGCGAGCTGATCGCGGTCGCGGCCGCCGAGGTGAAGGCCGGAAAATAGGCTTGACGACGGGCGGCGGGCGGCCGTGGAAGGCAGACCCGCCGCCCGCCCTGTTGGACTTGCAGCCGGCCCCGCGCAGTGCCAAATGGGCGGCATGTCTCAGGATCACATCTCCAACGTCCTCGCCCAACGCTACGCCTCGCCCGCCATGCGCGCCATCTGGAGCGGCGAAGGCAAGGTCCGCCTCGAACGCGACTACTGGATCGCCGTGCTGAAGGGCCAGCGCGATCTCGGCATTCCCGTGCCCGATGGCGTGATCGAGGCTTATGAGCGCGTGAAAGACCAGGTCGACCTCGACTCCATCATGCGGCGCGAGCGCATCACCCGTCACGACGTCAAGGCGCGGATCGAGGAGTTTTGCGATCTCGCCGGTCACGAGCACCTGCACAAGGGCATGACCAGCCGCGACCTCACCGAGAACGTGGAGCAATTGCAGGTCTACCGCGGGCTCCAGCTCATCGAGACCAAGAGCATCGCCGCGCTCATTCGCTTTGCCAGGCACGCCAAGCAGCTCCGCGACATGCCGTTCACGGCGCGCACGCACAACGTCGCCGCGCAGGTCACGACGCTCGGCAAGCGCATCGCCATGTTCGGCGAGGAGATGCTGGTGTCGCACCAGAGCCTGGTCAACGTGCTCGACACCTATCCCGCGCGCGGCCTGAAGGGCGCGGTCGGCACGAGGCTCGACCAGATCACCTTGTTCAACGGCGATGCCGGCAAGGCCCGCGCGCTCGAACAGCGCATTCTCGTCCACCTCGGCCTGCCCAAGAGCTTCGATGCGGTCGGCCAGGTCTATCCGCGCAGCCTCGACTTCCGCGCGGTCAGCGTGCTGACCGAGCTTGCCAGCGGTCCCGGCAATTTCGCCAAGACGCTGCGCCTGATGGCGGGCCATGAGCTTGCCAGCGAAGGTTTTGCCAAGGGCCAGGTCGGCTCGTCCGCGATGCCGCACAAGATGAACAGCCGCTCGTGCGAGCGCATCAACGGCCTGCATGTCGTGTTGAAGGGCTATCTCGCGATGGCCGCAGGGCTCGCCGGCGACCAGTGGAACGAGGGCGACGTCTCCTGCTCGGTCGTTCGCCGCGTCATGCTGCCCGACGCCTTCCTCGCCATGGACGGCCTGCTCGAAACCCTGCTGTCCGTGCTCGACCAGATGGAAATCTTCGACGCCGTCGTCGCAACCGAACTCAACCGCTATTTGCCCTTCCTGCTCACCACCACGGTGATGATGGAGGCGGTGAAGAAGGGCGCGGGCCGCGAAGGCGCGCATGAGGCGATCAAGGAGCATGCGGTCGCTGCCATCAGGGACCTCCGCACCGGCAAGATCGTGCAGAACGACCTACTGAAGCGTCTCGCCGCCGATCAGCGTCTCGGTCTCAGCGAAGCCGAGCTGAACCAAGTGCTCGAGCACGGCCGCGCCAATTCCGGCGATGCCGGCGCGCAGGTCGATTACTTCGCCGAGCAGGTCGACGCGCTGGCGAAGGCAAAGCCTGAAGCGGCCAAGTACACGCCGGGCGCCATTCTCTAGCTGGTCAACGGTGGGTAGCGAGTAGCGAATGCAAACTTTCCCATCCGCTACTCGCAATTCGCCGTTCGCCTCACTCTTCCTTGAAGCCGTAGTCCGGGACGTTGCCGCTGGCGCCGTAATATTTGTACGGCAGGAATTTGCCTGACATCGTGATCTTGACGCGGTCGCCCTTCGGATTCGGCAGGCGCTCCATCACCATGTCGAAATCGATCGCCGACATGATACCGTCGCCGTACTCTTCCTCGATCAGCGCCTTCCAGGCCGGACCATTGACCATCACCAGTTCGTAGAACCGGTAGATCAAAGGATCGGTCGGCGGCATCGGCATGCCGCGCATCGGCGTCTCGTTCAGCATCGTGGTCTCGGCCTTCGAAAGGCCGAACAGCTCAGCGGCGTTGGCCGCTTGCGGCTTCGTCAGCTTCATCTGGCCGAGGATCGCCCCGACGATCAGCACCTCGGAATAGCCGCCGATTTTTTCGCAGACGTGTTTCCAGCTCCAGCCCTTCTCGCGCTTGATGTCGAGCAGCTTTTCGGTGAGGTCTTCGCGTTTCATGTCAGGGTCTCCCTCGGTCAGGCATGTGACGGGCCTGCCGCTTTGGGAGGCACGAAACGTGCCAATAAATGAGGCTACGGCTTCGTGCGAGACGACCTACGCGCCCCGCTCCACCATCTCCTGCAGGCGCACCAGCTCCGCCTCCAGATCCCGCTCCACATCCGCCGCACGGATCTCCAGCACGCGATAGTCGCGCGCCTCGAGCCACGCTCGCCGCGACGCGCGATCAGCGGCGATGGTGTCGCCTTCGCCCGGATTGACCAGCTCGATCGCGATCCGGTGTGGGAACGAGACGAAATCGGGGATGTGGCGGCCGACCGGGGTCTGACGCTTGAACCCACCTGCGAAGCGACGGTCGCGGGTCAGCGCCTGCCAGAGCAGGCGTTCGGCATCGGTCGGATTGCGGCGGAGCAGGCGCGCGAGGCCGCGCACGGTCGAGCCGCTGTCCGGCGCGCCGCCGGCCTGCCCATGCTCGGCCAAGAGCGCGCGCAGGCGCGTGGCCTGCTCGCCGTCGAGCACACCGCCTTTGGCCGGTCCCTTGCGCCCTTCCGCGATCGCCATCACCACGCCGTGGAGCGTGTGCATGTCCTGCTTGGTCGGCTCCATCCGGCTGAAGATGTTGCGCAGGTTCACCAGCATGGTGTCGCGCTTCTCCGCCGGGCGCAGGAATTCGACCCGGTCGAGCTCGCGCACGAGATTGTCGAAGAAGGCCTGCATCTGGTGCTGCGAGGCCCGCTCGGATCGCTCAGGCATGCCGTGCGGCAGCTCGCCCGAGGTTGCATGCTTGAACCATTCGTAGCCGACCAGCAGCACCGCCTGGGCGAGGTTGAGCGAGGCAAAGCCCGGATTGACCGGGAAGGTGATGATACGGTTGGAAAGCCCGACCTCCTCGTTGGTCAGGCCCCAGCGCTCGCGGCCGAACAGGATGCCGGCCTTGCCGCCGGTCGCAACGTGCCCCGAGATCTCGGCTGCTGCCGCCTCCGGCCCGACCACGGGCTTGGCCTGGTCGTGGGGCCGCGCGGTGGTGGCGAACAGCAGGTCGAGGTCGGCGACCGCCTGCGCCACCGTGTCGAACAGCTCGACCTTTTCCAGAATGTGGTCGGCGCCGGCCGCCGCCCGCTGGGCGGCAATGTTCGGCCAGCCGTCGCGCGGATTGACGATGCGCAGGGCGCCAAGCGCAAAATTGCCCATGGCGCGCGCGGCCATGCCGATGTTTTCCCCGAGCTGCGGCTCGACCAGGATCACGATGGGACCGTCCAGCGACAGGCCTGCCTTGCTCTTGTCAGTCCCCGACATCTCGTTTCGCTTTCACTCTGGTCGTCCAAGGCCTTGGCGGGGCACTCTTCAGGAATTGATTCAAGGCCGGCCGCCGACCGGGCTGCCGTGTCCGCCAGTCGTTTGCCTGTCCTGACGAAATTCTCAAGGGAAATAACGACTTGGATTCAGCTTTTGAATCTCGCCCGATACCTGAACCCGGTCCCTGCCACGGTGGCCGGCAGCGCCCCCCATCTGTGGAAGCTGGGTGAGCTAAAAGTGCATAATCACTTGGCTTTCGCCCGCCACGGTCCGGTGCTAAGAGGCGGCGGATATTCACTTTGGCGCCTCTAGCGCCGATCCCAAGAGGGCTGCACCGATCATGGCAAAAATCAAGGTATCCAATCCCGTCGTCGAGCTCGATGGCGACGAGATGACCCGGATCATCTGGCAGTACATCAAGGACAAGCTGATCAACCCGTTCCTGGATGTCGAGCTGCAGTATTTCGACCTGGGCATGGAGTACCGCGACCACACCAACGATCAGGTGACCGTCGACGCCGCCGAGGCGATCAAGAAGGTCGGCGTCGGCGTCAAGTGCGCCACCATCACCCCGGACGAGGCCCGGGTGAAGGAGTTCAACCTCAAGCAGATGTGGAAGTCGCCGAACGGCACCATCCGCAACATTCTCGGCGGCTGCATCTTCCGCGAGCCGATCATCTGCAAGAACGTGCCGCGCCTGGTTCCCGGCTGGACCAAGCCGATCATCATCGGCCGCCACGCCTATGGCGACCAGTACCGCGCCACCGACATCAAGTTCCCGGGCAAGGGCACCCTCTCGCTGAAGTTCGTCGGCGAGGACGGCACCGTCATCGAGAAGGAAGTGTTCAAGGCTCCGGGCGCCGGCGTCGCCATGGAGATGTACAATCTCGACGATTCCATCATCGACTTCGCCCGCGCTTCCTTCAACTACGGCCTGCTGCGCAACTATCCGGTCTATCTCTCGACCAAGAACACGATCCTCAAGGTCTATGACGGCCGCTTCAAGGACATCTTCCAGGAGATCTTCGACGCCGAGTTCAAGAAGGAGTTCGACGCCAAGGGCCTGACCTACGAGCACCGTCTGATCGACGACATGGTCGCCTCGGCGCTGAAATGGTCGGGCGGCTATGTCTGGGCCTGCAAGAACTACGATGGAGACGTGCAGTCGGACACGGTCGCGCAGGGCTACGGCTCGCTCGGCCTGATGACCTCGGTCCTGCTCACGCCCGACGGCAAGACCGTCGAAGCGGAAGCTGCCCACGGCACGGTGACCCGTCACTACCGCGAGCACCAGAAGGGCAAGGAGACCTCGACCAACTCGATCGCGTCGATCTTCGCCTGGACCCGTGGCCTCGCCCACCGCGCCAAGCTCGACAACAACGCCGAGCTGGCGAAGTTCGCCTCGACGCTGGAGAAGGTCTGCGTCGACACGGTCGAGGAAGGCTACATGACCAAGGACCTCGCGCTCCTGGTCGGCGCCGACCAGCGCTGGCTGTCGACCACCGGCTTCCTCGACAAGGTCGCTGACAACCTCGTGAAGGCGATGGCAGCTTAAGCTGCCATCTGCATTTTCGCCCGACTGGGCCAGACATCATCACGGGCCGCGCCGAAGCGCGGCCCGTTGCTTTTGAGAGCCGTTGCGGACAGATGCGACCATGTCGTGCACCGGGCGCAACGGCTGCCGACATCCCCTGGCTGAAGCAGGCGGGCGAGTTCAAGAGCGCGCCCTACTCGGCCGAGTATGTCGTCCTGAAGAAAGGCTGAGCGCTCAGCGGTCGGTGCCCTCGCGCTCGGCCTGCGCCAGCTCTGCCGCCGCGAGATCGCCGGTCTCTTCCAGCCGTGCGCGCGCCGTCTCCTGAACGTGCGCGGCGAGCATCGGCATGCGCGCGATCAGGGCGTGAAAGTCCTGGGCGTCGAGCAGCAGCAGCCGCGTCTTGCGCGTCGCGGTCACCGTGCCGCTGCGCTTGGTCTTGTGCAGCAGTGCGATCTCGCCGAAGAAGGTACCGTCACCGAGCCGCACATGCTGGCTCGGCAGCGCGATCTCGACCTCGCCGGCGGTGATGAAATACATCGACGAGGCCGCATCGCCCCGGCGCACGAGGATCTCGCCCTGCTCGATCGTGCGCGCGCGCAGCAGCCGCATGATGTCGGCGATTTCGCCCGCCGACAGATGCGAGAACAGCGGCACCCGCGCCAGCATGCCCCAGGTGACGACGAAATCCCGCCGCCTCACCTCTTCGGCAAAGGCGCTCGAGATGATCGCCACCGGCAGCGCGATCATGGCGAAACCGCTGATGATCGCGAACACCGAGACGAACTTGCCGAGCGGCGTCACCGGCACGACGTCGCCATAGCCGACGGTGCCGAGCGTCACGATCGCCCACCACATCGCCTGCGGGATGGTGCCGAGCTTGTCCGGCTGCACGTCGCGCTCGATGGCGTAGAGCAGCGAGGCGAAGGTGAGCACCGCGCCGATCAGGATGACGACGCAGCCGATCAGCGCCCTCCGCTCGGCGTGCACGGCGGCGAGCAGCGAGCGCATCGCCGGCGAGTAGCGGATCAGCTTGAAGAACGGCAGCACGCCGAGCGCGGCCAGCGTCGCGTGCCGGCCCATCATCAGGACGATCGCGGCGGGCAGGAACGCCATGAGGTCGATGATGCCGAGCGCCGAGAACGCATAGCCGAGCCGGTCGGCGAGCGGCGAGCCGTTGCGCGGCGTGTGGCCCGCCACGGTCCAGAGCCGCGCGGCATATTCCAGCGCGAACACGATGACGCAGAGGATGGTGATGCCGGAGAACAGCGCGTCGAATTGCGCATCGAGTTGCGGCACCGACGCGAGGATCATCGCGGCAACGTCGAGCACGATGACGCCAATGATGATCCGAATGAAGCGCGATCCGACCGAGTAGGCCAGCGGATCGTGCTCCAGCAATTCGTAGAGGCGATCCCTCAAGTCGGGATCGCGAAGCCCAATTCCTCGCGGAACGAGGCGCATGGCGATTTACGCGCCTGCCGCTTTTTGTTCGAGGATGGCTTTTTCGATCGCCGCCAGCGCGTCGGTCGCCTTGGCGCCGTCGGGGCCGCCGGCCTGCGCCATGTCGGGCCGACCACCGCCGCCCTTGCCGCCGAGCGCTTCGGATGCGACGCGCACCAAATTCACGGCGTTGAAGCGCGCGGTGAGATCGGCGGTGACGCCGACCACGATTCCGGCCTTGCCGTCTTCGGTGACGCCGACGATCGCGACCACGCCGGAGCCGATCTGCTTCTTGGCCTCGTCGGCGAGGCTCTTGAGATCCTTCATCTCGATGCCCTGGACCGCGCGCGCCATCAGCTTGACGCCGCCGACCTCGCGCACGCCGGAGGCTGCGTTGTTCCCGGCGGACGCACCGCCGCCCATCGCGAGCTTCTTGCGGGCGTCGGAGAGCTCGCGCTCGAGCTTCTTGCGCTCCTCCATCAGCGCCGTGATGCGCGCCGGGACGTCGTCCAGCGAGGTGCGAAGCTCGCTCGCCGCGGTTTTCGCCAGCGCCATGGTGTCGTTGGCGTGCTTGCGCGCGTAATTTCCAGTGAGCGCCTCGATGCGGCGGACGCCGGAGGCGACCGCGCTCTCGCCGGTCAGCGTGATCAGGCCGATATCGCCGGTGCGCCGCACATGGGTGCCGCCACAGAGCTCGACCGACCAGCCGAGCGCATTGACGCCGCGCTCGCGCGCGGTCTTGCCCATCGAGACGACGCGAACCTCATCGCCGTATTTCTCGCCGAACAGCGCGCGCGCCCCGGCCTCGCGGGCCTCGTCCACGCCCATGACGCGGGTCATGACCTCGTCGTTCTCCAGCACCACGTCGTTGGCGATGTCCTCGACGCGGGCGAGTTCCTCCGCCGTGATCGGCTTCGGATGCACGAAGTCGAAGCGCAGCCGGTCCGGCGCCACCATCGAGCCGCGCTGGGCGATGTGGTCGCCGAGCACCTGGCGCAGCGCCTCGTGAATGAGATGCGTCGCGGAGTGATGCGCGCGGATCGACGAGCGCCTGGAATGATCGACCTCGAGCTGCAGTGCAGTTCCGACCTTCAGCTCGCCGCTCTCGACGGTGCCGACATGCACGAAGAAATCGCCGAGCTTCTTCTGCGTGTCGGTGACGCGGAACCTGATGCCGCCCTCGCCCGTCAACACGCCGGTGTCACCGACCTGGCCGCCTGATTCCGCATAGAACGGCGTCTGGTTCAGCAGAAGCGCGCCGGTATCGCCGGCCTTGAGGCCGGCCACTTCCGCGCCATCCTTCACCAGCGCCGAGACCACGCCTTCGGCGCTCTCGGTCTCGTAGCCCAGAAATTCGGTGGCCCCGAGCTTCTCGCGCAGCGGGAACCAGATCGCCTCGGAAGCCGCCTCGCCCGAGCCCTTCCAGGACTCGCGCGCCTTGGCCTTCTGCCGCTCCATCGCGTCGGTGAACGCAGCCTGGTCGACACCGATGCCGCGCGACTTCAGCGCGTCCTGCGTCAGGTCCAGCGGAAAACCATACGTGTCGTACAGCGTGAAGGCGACGTCGCCGTCGAACATGTCGCCCTTCTTCAAGGAAGCGCTCTTCTCATCCAGGATCGCCAAGCCGCGCGACAGAGTCTTGCGGAAGCGGGTCTCTTCCAGCCGCAGCGTTTCCTCGATCAAATTCTCCGCGCGCATCAAGTCGGGATAGGCCTGGCCCATCTCGCGGACCAGCGCCCAGACCAGCCGGTGCATCAGCGGCTCCTTGGCGCCCAGCAGCTGCGCATGGCGCATCGCGCGGCGCATGATCCGGCGCAGCACATAGCCGCGGCCCTCGTTCGAGGGCAGCACGCCGTCCGCAACGAGGAAGGCGGAGGAGCGCAGATGATCGGCGATGACGCGGAAAGAGGCCACAGTCTGCTCGTTCGGCCCGCTGCCGAGCGCGGACGACGTCGCGTCGATCAGATGACGGAACAGGTCGGTCTCGAACACGCTGTCGACGCCCTGCATGATGCAGGCCATGCGCTCGAGGCCCATGCCGGTGTCGATCGAGGGACGCGGCAGGTCGACGCGTTCCTCCTTCGTCACCTGCTCATATTGCATGAACACGAGATTCCAGAATTCGAGGAAGCGGTCGCCGTCCTCTTCCGGCGAGCCGGGAGGGCCGCCCCAGATATGGTCGCCGCGGTCGATGAAGATCTCCGAGCACGGGCCGCACGGGCCGGTGTCACCCATCGCCCAGAAATTGTCCGACGTCGGGATGCGGATGATGCGGTCGTCGGTGAAGCCGGCGATCTTCTTCCAGAGCCCGTGCGCCTCGTCGTCGGTATGGTAGACGGTGACGAGCAGCTTGTCCTTCTTCAGCCCGAAATCCTTGGTGATGAGCTTCCAGGCCAGCTCGATCGCGCGCTCCTTGAAATAGTCGCCGAACGAGAAGTTGCCGAGCATCTCGAAGAAGGTGAGATGGCGCGCGGTGTAGCCGACATTGTCGAGGTCGTTGTGCTTGCCGCCGGCACGCACGCATTTCTGCGACGTCGTGGCGCGCTGGTAGGGCCGCTTCTCGACGCCGGTGAAGACGTTCTTGAACTGCACCATGCCGGCATTGGTGAACATCAACGTCGGATCGTTGCGCGGCACCAATGGCGAGGACGACACGATCTCGTGGCCGTTCTCGGCAAAGAAGTTCAAAAAGGTCGACCTGATCTCGTTGACGCCGCTCATGTTCATCCAATCGGGTGTGCTTGGACCCGCTCATCCGCCATCCAAACCGGTGATTTGGGCTGATATCTGCGGGCCAAAGCGCTTTTAGACAAGGCCAGCTTCGCTGTCCAGAAACTGTGCAAGCAGATCAGAGGGTTGCCGCATCAGCGTAATCCCGTCGCAATCCCTTTGGAAAGCCGCAATCCGCGCGTTGACAGGCTTGGCCGGGCTGTGGTCTGTACCCATCTGTATCGTACGGCCACGACGGGAGAGACCGGCTTCATTGCCGGCGCCGAAGGAGCAACCGCCCCGGAAACTCTCAGGCAAAAGGACCGCGTGGCTTTGACGACATCTGGAAAGAGGCGCCGACGGGCAAAGACCTTTTGAGAAGGGTTGGCCCGGACCAGCGTCCGCCGACGGGATAATACTCTCAGGCACAGCGACAGATGGGGCTTCGACTGGTTGCCTCCGGGGAATCGTCCCTGGGGAACCGCCGAGGGCCCCGTAATGCTTGCGCGCGACGACGAAGACTCCCTGAAACGTACCCCCCTTCACGACCTTCATTTGTCGCTCGGCGGCAAGATGGTGCCGTTCGCCGGCTATGACATGCCCGTGCAGTACCCCGCCGGGGTCCTCAAAGAGCACCTCCAAACCCGCAGCTCCGCCGGCCTGTTCGACGTCTCCCATATGGGCCAGATCGCGCTCCGGCCGAAATCCGGCAAGGTCGAGGACGCCGCCCGCGCACTGGAGCGACTGGTCCCGCAGGACATCGTGGCGATCGCGCCGGGACGGCAGCGCTACGCCCAGTTCACCAACGCCGATGGCGGCATTCTCGACGATCTCATGGTCGCCAATTTCGGCGATCATCTGTTCCTGGTGGTCAACGCCGCCTGCAAGGCTACGGACGAGGCGCATCTGCGCGCCAATCTCTCCGATGCCTGCATCATCGATTCGCTCGCGGACCGCGCGCTGATCGCGTTGCAGGGCCCGAAGGCGGAAGCCGCGTTGGCGAAATTGTGTGCAGAGGCACCGTCCATGAAGTTCATGGATGCCGGCCCGCACAATGTTGCCGGCCTCGCCTGTTTCGTCTCGCGCTCGGGCTACACCGGCGAGGATGGATTCGAGATTTCGGTGCCAGCCAGCGACGCCGAGCGTCTCGCCAAGACGCTGCTGGAAAACCCCGATGTGATGCCGATCGGCCTTGGGGCCCGTGACAGCCTGCGACTGGAAGCCGGGCTCTGCCTCTACGGCCACGACATCGACGCTGAGACCACGCCGGTCGAGGCTGCGCTGGAATGGTCGGTGCAGAAGAGCCGCCGCACCGGTGGCGCCCGCGCCGGCGGCTTTCCCGGCGCCGAAAAAATCCTTGCCCATTTCGACAACGGCGCGTCCCGCCGCCGCGTCGGCCTGCTCGCCCAGGGCCGCGCCCCGGTGCGCGAGGGCGCGGTGCTGTTTGCAGATGGCGCAGGCGGCGAGCCGATCGGAAAGGTCACCTCCGGCGGCTTCGGCCCGAGCCTGAACGCGCCTGTGGCGATGGGCTACGTGCCGACGAGCCTGAGCGCACTCGACACAAAACTCTTTGCGGAGGTGCGCGGCCAACGTCTGCCGCTCGCCGTCGCCGCCATGCCCTTCGTGAAAAACACCTACAAACGCTGAGGATCGACAATGACCACGACGCTGTACACTTCCGACCACGAATGGCTGGCGATCGACGGCGAAGTCGCCACCGTCGGGATCACCGATTACGCGCAGTCGCAGCTCGGCGACGTCGTGTTCGTCGAGCTGCCCAAGGTCGGCCGCACCCTGAAGAAGGCCGAAGCTGCCGCCGTCGTGGAATCGGTCAAGGCCGCCTCCGACGTCTACGCACCGATCTCGGGCGAAGTGCTCGAGACCAACGATGCGCTCGCCGCCGAGCCCGCGCTGGTGAACTCGGACGCGCAAGCCGCGGCCTGGTTCTTCAAGATCAGGATTGCCGACAAGAGCGAGCTTGGCGGCCTGATGGATGAAGCCGCCTACAAGGCGCACACGGCATGAAGATATGAGCCGCACCGTCTCAACATACTCACTGTCATCGCCCGCGAAGGCGGGCGATCCAGTACGCCGCGGCCCATCGGCCCTAGCCGAAGCGGCTGCGTGTACTGGATGCCCCGCCTTCGCGGGGCATGACAGCAACTCCTAAAGCGAGGACCCATGATGACCGCGCACCGCAAATCCAATGGCGACACCACCGCCTTCGTTCGCCGCCACATTGGCCCCTCGGCGCGCGATGTCACCGCCATGCTGGAGACTGTCGGCGCCAAGAGCGTCGACGCATTGATGGCGGAAACCCTGCCCGCCTCGATCCGGCAGGCAGCACCGCTCGATCTCGGCAAGCCGCTGAGCGAGACCGAGGCGATCGCGCACATGGCCGAGCTCGCGCGGCAGAACCAGGTCTTCACCTCGCTGATCGGCCAAGGCTATTCCGGCACGATCCTGCCGGCGGTGATCCAGCGCAACATCCTGGAGAACCCGGCCTGGTACACGGCCTATACGCCCTATCAGCCCGAGATCAGCCAGGGCCGGCTGGAAGCGCTGTTCAACTTCCAGACCATGATCTGCGATCTCACCGGGCTCGACGTGGCCAACGCCTCGCTGCTCGATGAGGCGACCGCCGCGGCCGAAGCCATGGCGCTCGCCGAACGGCACTCGCAGGTGAAGGCGCAAGCCTTCTTCGTCGACAAGGACGTGCATCCACAGACGCTGGCTGTGATGCGCACCCGCGCCGAGCCGCTCGGCTGGACTCTGGTCGTCGGCGATCCCCTCACCGATCTCGACAAGACGGACGTGCTCGGCGCGTTGCTGCAATATCCCGGCTCTTCAGGCGCGGTGCGCGACCTCCGGCCTGCAATCGCGGCGCTGAAGGCCAAGGGCGCACTCGCGATCGTCGCTGCCGATCTGCTGGCGCTGACCGTGCTCGCCTCGCCCGGCGAGCTCGGTGCCGACATCGCGATCGGATCGGCGCAGCGCTTCGGCGTGCCGATGGGCTATGGCGGACCGCACGCCGCCTATATGGCGGTGCGCGATGCGCTGAAGCGCTCGCTGCCCGGCCGCATCGTCGGCCTCAGCGTCGACTCGCGCGGCGCCCCGGCCTATCGCCTCGCGCTGCAGACCCGCGAGCAGCACATCCGCCGCGAGAAGGCGACTTCCAACATCTGCACCGCGCAGGTACTGCTTGCCGTGATCGCCGCGATGTATGCGACCTATCATGGCCCCGAGGGGCTGGCGCAGATCGCGCGCACCGTGCATCGCCGCACCGCCGTGCTCGCCGCGGGCCTGCGCAAGCTCGGCTTCGCGCCGCAGTCGGAGACTTTCTTCGACACGATCAGCGTCGATGCCGGCGCCAAGCGCGCCGAGATCGTCGCGCGCGCTGCCGCCGAGAAGATCAATCTCGGTGTCGGCGAAGCGAGCTTGCGCATCGCGTTCGACGAGACCACGACACCTGCAACGGTCGAAGCCGTCTGGCGTGCGTTCGGCGGCCAGCTCTCCTACGCCGAGATCGACGCGACCACGCGCGAGGCGCTGCCGGAGGCGCTGAAGCGCACCACCGCGTACCTCACCCATCCCGTATTCCACGCGCATCGCTCGGAAACCGAGATGCTGCGCTACATGCGCAAGCTCAGCGACCGCGACCTCGCGCTCGACCGTGCAATGATCCCGCTCGGCTCCTGCACCATGAAGCTGAACGCGACGACAGAGATGATGCCGCTGACCTGGCCGGAATTCGGCTCCCTGCATCCGTTCGCCCCGCGCGAGCAGGCCGCCGGCTATCACGCGCTGTTCGCGCGGCTGGAAAAATGGCTGTGCGACATCACCGGCTATGACGCGATCTCGCTGCAGCCGAACTCGGGCGCGCAAGGCGAATATGCCGGCCTGCTCGCGATCCGCGGCTATCACGCCGCGCGTGGAGAAAGCCACCGCAAGATCTGCCTGATCCCCTCCTCGGCCCACGGCACCAACCCGGCCTCGGCCGCCATGGTCGGCATGGACGTGGTGGTTGTGTCTTGCGAGAAGAACGGCGACGTCGACGTCAACGATCTCCGCGCCAAGGCGGAAAAGCATTCGAACGATCTCGCCGCTGTGATGATCACCTATCCCTCGACCCACGGCGTGTTCGAGGAGCACATCCGCGAGATCTGCGATATCGTCCATGGCCATGGTGGCCAGGTCTATCTCGACGGCGCCAATCTCAACGCGCAGGTCGGCCTCAGCAGGCCCGGCGATTACGGCGCCGATGTCAGCCATCTCAACCTGCACAAGACCTTCTGCATCCCGCATGGCGGCGGCGGCCCCGGCATGGGCCCGATCGGCGTCAAGGCGCATCTCGCGCCGTTCCTCCCCGGTCATCCCGCGACCAACGGCGACGCGCGGGTCGGCCCGGTCTCGGCCGCGCCGTTCGGTTCGGCCTCGATCCTGACGATCTCCTACATCTACATCCTGATGATGGGCGGAGAAGGCCTGAAGCGCGCCACCGAGATCGCGATCCTCAACGCCAATTACATCGCGGCAAGGCTCGATCCGCACTTTCCGGTGCTCTACAAGAACGGGAAGGGCCGCGTCGCGCATGAATGCATCGTCGATCCCCGCCCGCTGAAGACGACATCTGGCGTCACCGTCGACGACATCGCGAAACGCCTGATCGATTACGGCTTCCATGCCCCGACCATGAGCTTCCCGGTGCCCGGCACGCTGATGATCGAACCGACCGAGTCGGAATCCAAGGCGGAGCTGGATCGCTTCTGCGATGCCATGATCGCGATCCGGAAAGAGATCGCCGAGGTCGAGGCCGGCCGCTTCAAGATCGAAGCCTCGCCGCTGCGCCACGCCCCGCACACCGTGCACGACATTGCGGACGACGATTGGAAGCGCGCCTACGCCCGCAGCGAGGGCTACTTCCCCGATGGCGTCTCTCGCACCGACAAATACTGGTGCCCGGTCGGGCGCGTCGACAACGTCTATGGCGATCGCAACCTGGTGTGCTCCTGCCCGCCGGTGAGCAATTACGCGGAAGCCGCGGAGTAAGCCACGACGGAGGTCTCGTAGGGTGGGCATAGCGACGCGCGCCCACCACCTCCGGATGACGTGAAAGATCGTGGGCACGGCGCTCGCGCGCCTTTGCCCTCTCTATAGCTACGGCACCGACTGCGCCTCTAGGGCGCGACCAACAATCGGCTCTCGCGATCCCACCTCCAGAGCCGTTCATTGGTCAGAAGCGTGCCGCCCCTCCAGCGGTGGATCGGGTTGTGCTGGAGGAAATCCTGGTCTCCCGCCAGCACCGCCTTCCCGAGATCAGTGAGCGACATGCGGGATTGCTTGTACCGTGCGTGACGGATCGCATCGTCGTGCCGAGCTCCCAAATCCTCGGGGTCGATCGTACGCAGTTCGTCGCCCAGACCGGCCACTGCCGGCTTGGGGCCGAGTGCGAGCCCCTCCAGCAGCGACCCCAGTTCGAATTCGCCAAACACGTACGTGCCCCGCAGTGAACGCAGATGAAACAGGGCGTTCGTGTTCGCGTACCCTCGGGCAAGCATCTCCAGAAATCGCATCTCGCTCGCACCAAGACCGCTCAGGGGCGACGGTAGCTCTCCCAACAGCCGTTGCCATGCCGATCGCAGCATCAACAGGGCGCTTAGATCGCTGTGAAGTACATTCGCACAGGCTTCAGGCGTCGGCGCGCGATACGCTTGCCAAGCCATTCCAGCGGTCTGGAGTTCTCGGGCCTGAACATCCACCATACGAATGTGCGATGCGGACGCTTCGGAGACTTTCTCTCGCACATCGAACAGATCGAATGCGACCAAGCGCAGTCCGAGTTTTTTAAGCAGCTCAGGGTAACAGGCGAGATGGTCGAGCAGCCAGATCAGCTGCAGTTGATCGTCTGGACTCGGGTCGAACCAAAGCTCAATCTCGTCATGGCGCTCGCAAAAATCGGCGAACGGTAACTTCCTAAGTTCCTTGAACTTGGAGGGCCATTTTGGACCCCAATCCGACCAGTGATCGCCCGGCTTGAGCGTCCCCTGCGCCCCGAAATAGGCTGCGAAATACTCCGGCGAAGGCAACGGCCCACATGAACCGGAAAAAGAAGAGAACGACGATCTCGGCCAGTTTCGATTTGGCGAGATCGGCGCCGGCCACACCGGTCAAGATCAGACGCTTCATCACCCCCCGATCACTCCAACACAAAAGAAACGGGCACTGACGACGTCGGCAACTCAACGTCCTCAGCGCCCGCTCCTCGCGAAAACTTGTACTCGAGGCTTACTCGTCCGCGGGCTCGTCGCCGTCGGCGTCGCTCTCGGGCGTGCCGGCCAAAATCTGCTCGGAGATCAGGCCGGAGTTCTGGCGGATCGCGGTCTCGATCTTGGCGGTAATGTCGGGGTTGGACTTCAAAAACGCTTTCGAGTTCTCGCGGCCCTGGCCGAGGCGCTGGCTGTCATAGGAGAACCAGGCGCCTGATTTCTCGACGATGCCGGCCTTGACGCCGAGATCGAGGATCTCGCCCATCTTGGAGACGCCCTCGCCGTACATGATGTCGAACTCGACCTGCTTGAAGGGCGGTGCCAGCTTGTTCTTCACCACCTTCACACGCGTCGTGTTGCCGACCACTTCGTCGCGCTCCTTGATCGCGCCGATACGGCGGATGTCGAGGCGGACGGAGGCATAGAACTTCAGCGCGTTGCCGCCGGTCGTGGTTTCGGGCGATCCGTACATCACACCGATCTTCATGCGGATCTGGTTGATGAAGATCACCATGGTGTTGGACTTGTTGATCGAGGCGGTCAGCTTGCGCAGCGCCTGGCTCATCAACCGCGCTTGAAGACCCGGCAGTGCATCGCCCATCTCGCCTTCGAGCTCGGCCTTCGGCACCAGCGCCGCGACCGAATCGACCACCAGCACATCCACCGCACCCGAGCGCACCAGCGTGTCGCAGATTTCCAGCGCCTGCTCGCCGGTGTCGGGTTGCGAGATCAGGAGCTCGTCGATGTTGACCCCGAGCTTGCGGGCATAGACCGGGTCGAGCGCGTGCTCGGCGTCGATGAAGGCGCAAATGCCGCCCTTCTTCTGGGCTTCCGCCACGGTATGCAGCGCCAGGGTGGTCTTGCCCGACGATTCCGGCCCGTAGATCTCGACGATACGCCCCTTGGGCAGGCCGCCGATGCCGAGCGCGATGTCCAGCCCCAGCGAGCCCGACGAGACCGCCTCGATGTCCATCGAACGGTCGTTCTTGCCGAGCTTCATCACCGAGCCCTTGCCGAACTGGCGCTCGATCTGGGAGAGCGCGGCAGCCAGAGCTTTACTCTTGTCCATGGAAGATCCTTCGACGATACGCAGGGCAGTGGCGGACATTGGGTCGTGCTCCTTATGGCGAGGATTCGCGTGTGGGACAAACGGTTGGGCGGGCGGCTCGTCGATAAAACCAATGTACACCATCTGTTCTTTGTTCGCAATATGTTCTTTGCGGTAGGCGGGTGCTGTCCGTATTTGACCCCAAGTGTCCTAAGTTGAATTTTGCAGGTCCTAGTTCGCCAATTAGGAACAAGTGTTCACTTTGATACTTAAGCCGTCTCCACATGCGAAAGGTAACTGAGGGTGGCGGCAAACAAATTGGACAGATTGGGTATGTTGGCCCTCGCGATCACGGTAGTGGGCCTCGGCACTCTTATTGCCAGCACCGCCATGCTCATGATCCGGTAAGGGCGCCTCAGTTGGGGCCCATAAACTGGCACAAGTTGCATAGACGGCAGCCCGCTACCGGAAGATACTGTCCTTATGGGCAATGATCTTTGGTACAAGGCGTTTGTGATCACGGCCGGTTCTGTGCCGGTGATCCTGTCTGCCATTGCTATCTTCATGCACTAGGGCCGCCTCAGTTGGCGGCCTCTTCCTTTTTAGGCTCTGGCGCTTTCTCCGGGAGAAGCGACTTCATTGCCGCTAGGCGATCAATCACCTTTTGCACGCCAGCTTGATCGTACAGGAGCGCAGCTAGCTCTAGACGATCATCCTTTATCGCAATCGAAGATTCGCTCACGCCCTTCTCTCCCACCCAGCTAATCACAACGCTTTGTCGGCCGCTGGTAGCAGGCATCTGCGGTGGCGGAGTGTGGACCGGAATGTTCCTTGGGGCGCTCGTACTCAGATAAGGCCACCTCGGAATGAAGCCCGCCCCTAGGCGGGCTTTTTGTGTGACTTTTGGAGCGTCCTAATCCGCCTCTGCGGGTGTCGCGTTGAACCTTTGGGCGCCCTGCACAGACACACAGGATCGGGATTTTACAATCTCCCTCCCGGGGCTGGAAAGGCCGCCGCCTGCGCTGGTTTTAAGCGGGCGGCGTTTTTGCTTTCTGTAACCAAAAGGCCCCAATCCGGGGCTGGCGAGATTGGGGCCTTGCGCTGGTTCATGTGACCCCGATGAGGGAGACCACCGGCAGCAAACTCGCAAGGCGAGCATTCGTTCCAGTGTCCTAACTTGAAACTGTGGGAGAGCACCAGAATTTGGGTACCGTCCGTATTCCACCCTTGGTGTCCTAAGAAGAAATTCGGAGTGTCCTATTTAGAATTTCGCAACCAAACGGTCGGATGCTCTTCGGCATTGTGCCTAAGGTCTTTTTCGCCATCGTGATTGCACTCGGCAGCCTCGTCGCGGCGGACCGGCACTATGCATATGGCGCCTACACCGACGCAGCCTTTGGGATGCTGCGCCACATCCGCTATTCATTCGGATGGTAGGGCCGCCGCAGTTGGCGGCGAAAGGCCCCGGCCGCGATGAGACGGCCGAGGCCCTCCCGGGTTGCAATAAGCAATACTGAAATCGCATAACCAGCCCCGGGCTTGGAAAACTATCGCGCGATCGATGAAGCGCCACTGATCTAGCTCAATGCAGAGCGTCCTAATTCCCTGGGGGAACGGGGGCGCCGCAATGGGGAATCGGATCATGACGGAAGACACGCTGCACGATGCCGTCAGGCGCAGTTCCTGATCGAGGCGGCGCTCGAGGAGACGGTGAAGTTCGAGCGCAGGGAAAGCGAGTTCCGCAAGAGGGACCGCGCCGAGCGCGCCGCCGATCTCCGCCTGCCGCCGGACGAGATCAAGGTGCGCCAGGGGAAACGCCAGCCGAAACAGGCTGCCGGCTACTGTGCATGGGGTTGTTTTCGTCGGCTTTGGCGGCGCGGGCCGCCTGAGCCTCGCTACATCAGCGCCAGCAGCACGATGCCGATCACCAACACCACGAAGCCAGCCGCCGTCGCGGCGGCGAATGACCGCTCTACCTTGTCCATGATGCCACCCCGCTGTCGGCGCGCCACGTATCCCCCATGGCTTCGCCGTGCCCGCAAAGTGTCGCCAACGGATGTGTCTGAAGTTGTGCAGCCGGATGTCTGAATTGGGACGTCACAGCGGCCCTCAACGCGTCCGCGAGCCACGCATGAGCCTGCGTAAGGCGCCCGTCAGCCGAATGCTCTAGCCTCGGCTTGCCCGGTGGACCAACACCGGGTCTCCATACCCAGTCGACCTCGCTCGACCCCGAGCGGGGTCTTCTGTTCCCGGCGGCCAGATCGGCTTGTTGCTGCCGACTCCCGGAATCGATGCGGGGGGCGGATCCACCTCCGATCCGCTCTGTCAGGCTCTCGTAAGCTGAGCGGGCTACGGTCATGGAGCTATGGTGTTGCAGCCCAGCACCTCAGCCTCCAATAACCTTCTGCCCCGCCCGGCTCTCCCCTGGCGGGGCTTTTTTCTTGCGACGGCATTGCCGCCAGGCGGCGCGAGAACGCGTGGATCGCAGGCGTCAGTGCCGTGAATCCGCCAAGCGCTCGGGCTTGCCGGAATCGCCGCGCTCGCCGTGACACGCCAGGCCTTCGAAGCGCCAGAAGGTGACGACGCTGGTCGTGCCGCACTGCTCGCAGACGAGCTTCTCGTCACCCAGCATGAAGCGTCCGCGCCTGTAGAGAAGAGAAGACGCTGGCCGCCCGCATTGCGGACAGACCAGCGGGAAACGTCGTGTGCTCCATCGCTGCGCGAGATGTCTGAGCCAGTTCACGTCGTCCTCTTGGTCCTCTTGCGCGATGACCAACCCCGCCTTCGTCACCCCTCACCAGATCACAGTCGAGGCGCACGCAAAAGTGGAAAAGCAATGCACGTGCTCATTTGCTGCGAATGGTCGCGCGGTCGACATCTCTCACGACGATGGTTCCGCACAATCATGAAGCCCGCGACAGCAATCGCGATGGAATCGCCGTTGGTGTCGGCAGGGAACTCCGTGGTTCTCCGGCCAAGAACAGAGTTCCTGACCTAATCGCCAGCCACCGCCTCACAGGTTCCATTCACGCGAAAGACCCATCCATCGGCCCCATCTTTCGGAATCCGATTTCGCTTGTTTCGAACTGCGCGCGCTTGCTCAATTCCGATGAATTATCCTCGACTTAACGGCAATTTTTCCTTGTCGTCGGAATATTACGATGCCCATGTTACCCGACATGGCAAGGTGAATCGTGGAGGTGACCATGAATCACAGGGGCGTGGAGTTCACGGTTGCAAAGACGGCGATCCCGGGTGTCTGGCAGTGGCAGTTCCGGATCGGCGACAAGACCAAGACAGGCAAGACCGAGACGAAGATCGACCTGCTGGCGATCCGTCGCGTGCAGCTGCGCATCGATCGGGAGCTGAAGGCCATCGGTCGCAGGACGGCCTGAGCGATCAGGGCCTAGCGAGCGGGCTAGTCGGCGCTGGGCAGCCGGCGCATTGTGAATTCGATGTCGCCGCCCGGCAGCTCGCGCCAGGTCTCGACTTCGCTCATATAGCCGGCCTTGGGATAGCGCGCGAAGAAAGCCTGCGCTCGTGCCCGTGCCGCGGCGCGCGGCAGGGTGAAGCTCTCGCGCAGATAGCCATCACTGGCCTTGCTGTCCGCCGCGACGGCCCGCTTGCGCCGGCGCGCCATCCGCTCGGCGAGGTCCCGCGGGCGATCCGCCATGTCCTGCCCTCCACAACGCAACACCATGAAGGAATGTAGGATCGGGTCCCGGCGAAGGGGAGTCCCGCCGAAGCCTCATTCGCCTGCCGGGAGCGCGGTCAATTGGAGGCCGTGCCGGCCTTGGGCTTCTTGTGCGTGCTGGTGGCAGCAGCGGCCTTCGGCGCCGGCTGCTTCGGCGGCTCGGCGCGCATGCCTCCCCAGGGATCGCTGGACGCCTTGGCGTCCGGAATCTTCTTCAGCGTCTCCTTGTAGGCCTTGTCACGTGCGGCGTCGGCGGCCTTTTCGTCTTCGGTCTTCGCCGGACCATCCGCCATCAGATTGATATGGGGCGAATCCTGCGCGAAGGCTGGTCCAGCCACCAGCACCAGCACCGCCGCCATACGGAAAACCTTCATTACTTCACTCCTTGAGCATCAATAGAGAGGGCGGACACCGCGCCCTGTTGGTCCTTTTCAGCGCGAGGCGCCTCAATCCGCTAGAGCCGATCCGATCTGCACGATTTCGGCCCATGGAGCCAGTCGTCCCAGATCGGCCCGCACTTGGTGCAGCCGTTCAGCGCCAGACCGAGCGCGGCCAGGCAAAATAACAGGACACATCGACGCAACATCGTCCACCCGCCCCCAGGCCCGGCATCATATCGGGCGAAGTCGGGCATTTTCAAGCCAACGGCCCCCGTGACTTTGCCGCGCCCAAGCGGGCAGAATGAGCGAAACATCCGGCAACAAGAGGAGGAAACGACGGCAATGCCATCGCAGCCAGACGCCGAGTTCGGAATCACTGAGGCCAGACGGATACTCGGCGAGGTCTTCGCGCCCTGGATCGAGGATCTCAACCTCTCCGTCGAGCGCATCGAGCACATCCCTCCTCCCGAGACGCCGGACTGGCAGCCGGGCGCGCTGCTCCGCATGCCGTTCTCGGAGCGGCTGTGCCGCAACGGCGGCGTGGTCTGCGGTCAGGCGCTGATGGCGCTGGCCGACACCGCAATGGTGATCGCGAATCTCGCCGCCAACAGAGGCTATCGTCCGATGACGACGGTGGACCAGACCACGCATTTCATGCGCGCGGTCTCCGCGTCGGACGTGCTGGCGGATGCACGCGTGGTGCGGCTCGGACGCACCATGAGTTTTGGCCGCGTCACCCTGCTCTCGGCCGCCGACAACAAGCAGATTGCGATGGTGTCGAGCGCGTTCGCCATGCTGCCGGGCTGAACATGATCCGAAACGAGGAGAGCCGCGGGAGCGCAAAGCGCACCGCGGCTCTCGATCACGTTCGCATCGAACGAAGCGCGGCTGCAATCGCGCTTCATCCGGCCGCTTCGAGATGACTTGTCGAAAAGACTACTTGCCGAGAATTTCGTCGGCCGCGGTGACGACGCTGACGGTCGGATTCTTTCCGCAATAAGCACCGAACTTCTTGGCGTTCTCGATGAACACTTCGGTGTCGATGATCGCGTTGTCCTCGTCGCCCTTGTACCAGCCGTCCATCCAGGTCAGCACGACCGCGATGTTGTCCTCGCCGCTATCGAGGAACTGCTTGCAGGACATGGTCGAGAGGTCCCACTTGACGGCGTGGGCGGGCATCGACGACAGCGAGAACGCTGCGGCGAACAGGATCGAGAGCGTGGTCTTCATCGGAATCTCCATCGGCGCGTAACGCCACAAAGGAAAGGCTTGGGGTAAAACTCGGCGCAGTGACTTGCCGCCTCAACGTCGTAAACGAAGTATGAAGCGCTGTGCAAGGAGCGCCAGTATTGAGTTTAGATCAACGCAATTTCTATGCACTATTTCACAATCATCATTGTGGATTAACGCGGATGATCGAGAAGCGAACGGCGCAGCGTCATCGGGTTTTCAAGGGCGGCACGATCACCTTTGAAAATAGCGGAATCGCGTGCACCGTACGAAACATGTCGGAAAGCGGCGCGGCGATAGACCTCGACACATTGGTCACATTGCCGCAATCGTTCACACTTTCGATCGCGTGCGACAATTTCGTGCGGAATTGCCGCGCAGTTTGGCGCAGCGAAAGGCGCATCGGCCTGGCTTTCGTGCACTAGCGCGCGTGATGTGAATGTCCATTCGCATCGCATCCACAACATGACTATGATCGCGTGATACGATGGGATCGCCGCCGCGGGTCTCTCAGACGCTGCAGGGCCGCACGACCAGCAGCAGGAAGCCGACCGGATATTGGAGCCGGTCCATCACCATCTGCCTCGCTCTATTTCGGTTTCCCATAGCCGGCTCCGTGGGACGCGCGCCGCTCCAGGGGTTGGGTCCGGAATGCGCTCGAGCGCAGCCTCGTAGGCTCTCTCGTCTTGGGCTTGTTGTCCGCCATCCCTTCACTTGGGTCCAAACCAGCCTGCCATCCCGTACTGGCAAATGCAGCGGTTCCACCGCTTCAGCAATTGTTGATCGGGCAGGGCTTCGTCCCGCCGAATTCGCGCATATCTGTCGGCCTGCGGGGGACCTTCACGAATGTTGCGGATTGTTGCTCAGGTGGCGCTGCTTGCATGCACGCTCGCGCTCGGCGCGTGCGGCTTTGCCGACAGCCGTGCACCGGTGCCCGACTTCATGCGCATCAAGGAGGGAGAGCAACAACCTCCTGAACCGCCGCCCGACGTCAAGCGCGTGGTCCGCGAGCAGATCGATGTGGTCTTCCTCAACACCTCCTATCCGCGCGAGGTGCAAGTGGCCTTGCCCCATCACGAGGTCCGCGGATCTGGCTGGACGGCTTGCGTCCGCGCCCAGCTCACCTCCGCCACCGGCTCGGCGCTGGGCACCCAGACCTACATCGTGACGATCGACAGTGGAAAGATCACCGACCGGCGACGCGCGGAAGCTGACGACATCTGCGGCTCCGAAGCCTACGAGCCGATCTAGCGAAGCATCGCGCCGCACCACGATCCGATTTCGCATCGATCACGACTGCGCGGCGTCAGGCGGCGACCATGTTCTGCTGGAACTGCTCGTAGGCCGCGATCGCATCTGCCGCATACATCAGCGATGGGCCGCCACCCATGTAGACCGCCATGCCAAGAGCTTCCTCGACCTCTTCGCGCGTCGCAGCGAGCTTGACGAGCGCTTCGGCGTGAAAGCCGATACAGCCGTCGCAATGCGCGGCGACGCCGAGCGCGAGCGCAATCAGTTCCTTGGTCTTCTTGTCGAGCGCACCGTCGCGCGTGGCGGCCTGAGCAAGTGCGGAAAATCCCTTCATCGTGTCAGGAATGTCGTTGCGCAGCTTCCTCAGGTTGGCTGAGATGCTTTTGGTAATGTCGACGTAGTTCTTGTCCATCGGAGCCTCGCTAGCTGAGATTGGCTGTGTTCGGAATCGCCTCGCGCGGCGCGCGCAGGGCGACATAGATGGCTGGAATCACCAGAACGGTGAGCAATGTTGACGATGCAAGTCCGAACAGGAGCGAGATCGCCAATCCCTGAAAGATCGGATCCAGCAGGATCGTCGCGGCGCCGATCATGGCCGCAAGCGCAGTGAGCAGGATCGGCTTGAAGCGGACCGCGCCAGCCTCCAGCACCACCTCGCGCAGCGACTTGCCGTCTCCACCGCTGTGCCTGATGAAGTCGACCAGCAGGATCGAGTTGCGCACGATGATGCCGGCCAGCGCGATGAAACCGATCATCGAGGTTGCGGTAAAAGGCGCGCCCAGCAGCCAGTGCCCGATCAGGATGCCGATCAGCGTCAGCGGGATCGGCGTCAGGATCACCAGTGGAAGACGAAAGCTCCTGAATTGCGCGACGACCAGCACATAGATGCCGAGGATCGCTGCGCCGAACGCTGCCCCCATGTCGCGGAAGGTCACCCAGGTGATTTCCCATTCGCCGTCCCACAGCAGCGTGGGATGCGACTCGTCCGACGGCTGGCCGTGCAGGCTGATCGCGGGTTTCGGCAACTTGCCCCAGTCATGGGCGTCCACCCGATCGGCGATCGCGAGCATGCCGTAGAGTGGCGCCTCAAAGCGCCCGGCAAGCTCGGCCATCACCATATCGGTGAACCGGCCGTCACGGCGGAAGATCGTCGGAGAGCCTTCTTCCACGGTCGCCTTCACGACCTGTCCGAGTTCGACCACCGTCTTGCTGCCGGGCAACGTGTTGGCCGGCACGGGCGTCGAGGCCAGCGCCTCGTCCCAGACCAGGTTGCGCTTTCCGAGATGCACGGCGATCTCGATCGGGTTGCGATCCTCGCCACGATGCGAGTAGCCGATCGAGATGCCGCCGAACAGCGCCTGGATGGTGTCGTATACGTCGCGCTGCTCGACGCCGAAGAATTCGAGCCGGTCCTGGTCGATCGAAAGTCGCAGCCGCGGCCGCTTTTCGCCGATGGAATCGTCGATGTCGACGATGAAGGGCACCTCCGCGAAGATCTTCTTGAGCTCGCCAGTGACCGCACGGCGCGTGGCGGCATCGGGACCGTAGACCTCCGCAAGCAGCGTCGAAAGCACCGGCGGTCCGGGCGGCACTTCGACCACCTTGATGCTGGTGCCTTTGGGCGGATCGAGCGCCTTCAGCTTCTCGCGCAAATCGAGTGCGATCTCGTGGCTAGGGCGCTTGCGCTCACCGCGCGCAGTCAGGTTGACCTGCACTTCGCCGAGCTCGGGCCTCTCCCGCAAATAGTAGTGCCTTACCAGACCGTTGAAATTGAAGGGAGCCGGCGTTCCGGCGTAGGATTGCAGCGAGGTGACCTCCGGCAGTTGCCGCGCGATCTCGGCCGCGCCGAACAGCGTGCGCTCGGTCGCCTCCAGGCTCGCCCCTTCCGGCAGGTCGACAACCACCGCGATCTCGGATTTGTTGTCGAACGGCAGAAGCTTGACCGTCACGGACTTCGTCGCGAACAGGGTCATCGACAACAGTGTCGCAATCCCGACACCGAGCAGGAATATCCAGGCCGATCGCTTGCTCCGCACGATTGGCGTGGCGAAGCGTCGATAGATCCGGCCAAGCCGGCCCTCATCGTGCGCCGCATGGGCCGGCGCAACCTCGCCTTTCGGCGCGAGCTTGAGCATCAGCCACGGAGCCACCACCATCGCGACGAAGAACGAGAATAGCATGGCTGCCGACGCATTGGCCGGGATCGGCGCCATGTAGGGGCCCATCAGACCTGACACGAACAGCATCGGCAAGAGCGCGGCGACCACCGTCAACGTGGCGACGATGGTTGGGTTGCCGACTTCCGCCACCGCCTCGATGGTCGCCTGCAAACGCGGCCGGCCGTCTCGCATGCCCCAATGCCGCGCGATGTTCTCGACCACGACGATGGCGTCGTCGACGAGAATGCCGATCGAAAAAATCAGCGCGAACAGGCTGACGCGGTTGATGGTGTAGCCCATCAGGTTGGCGGCGAACATCGTGAGCAGGATCGTCGTGGGAATGACGACGAAGGTCACCAGAGCCTCGCGCCAGCCGATCGCGACCGCGATCAGAAAGACGATCGAGAGCGTCGCGAGCCCCAGATGGAACAACAGCTCATTGGCCTTCTCGTTCGCCGTCTCGCCATAGTCGCGCGTCACCGTCACCTGGACGTCGTCGGGGATCAGGCGAGACTTTAGTCCGTCGAGGCGCTTGGCGATGTTTTCGGACACGACGACCGCATTGGCACCGGCGCGCTTGGCCAGCGCCAGACTGACCGCAGGCGTCCGCGCCCACTGCCCGCCGGCCCCGCGCGTATCCGTCCAGACGCGATGCTCGATGGTGCTCGGACCGACGACAACGGAGGCAACGTCCTTGACGTAGACCGGCCGGCCGTCGCGGGTCGTGATGAGCAGCAATCCAATGTCGGGGACGCCGGACAGTGTCTGGCCGGCCGCGACGCTCCGCACCAGGCCGACATCTCTGACCTGCCCCGCCAGGAAAGAGCGGTTGGCGTCCTTCACCTTGGCCACGAGCTGCTGCAGCGTGATGCCGAACAGCGACAGCTTCTCGGGATCGGGTTCGACCCGGATCTGTTGCGCCGCGCCGCCGGAGATGTAGGTCAAACCGATATCGTCGACCTTCATCAGCTCCGCGCGCAGCTTGTCGGCGAGCTCATAGAGATCCTTCTCGGTCCAGCGACTGGCCGCTTCCGGCTTGGGAGACAGCGTCAGTACCGTCACGGCGACGTCATTGATGCCCCTGCCGACGATCAGCGGTTCGGAAATGCCGACGGGAATCCGATCGAGATTGGCACGGATCTTCTCGTGCACCCGCAGGATGGCGTCCTCGAACTTGGTGCCGACCAGGAAGCGCGCTGTGACCATCACGCGGTCGTCCTCGGTCTGGCTGTAGACGTGCTCGACGCCATCGATGCCCTTGACGATCGATTCCAGCGGTTTTGTCACCAGTTCCACTGCATCCGGTCCACGCAAGCCGTCGGCGTTGATGCGGATATCCACCATGGGAACGCTGATCTGCGGTTCCTCCTCGCGCGGGATCACCACGACGGCGATCAGCCCCACGACGAGTGAGGCGAGCAGAAACAAGGGCGTCAGCGGCGATGCGATCGTCGACCTGGTCAACCGTCCTGAAAGTCCGAGATTCACGGCTGCACCAACTGGTCGCCGGCCTGAATGCCGGACAGAATTTCGAGCCCATCGGGAAGCGCCGGCGTCGGCATGTCGCGGCCGCGCTGTACCGGCACGTCGATGGTGGCGTCACCTTTCCGCAGCCGAACGTAGTCGATGCCGAACCGGGTCGTCACATAACTCGAGGGAACGATGAAAGCCGGCCGCGTGCCTCCGGAAATCCAGACCCGCAGGCGGTCGCCGACGAAATATTCGCCCAGCCCCTCGACGGTCGCGTCCGCGATGACGCGCCCCTCCTCGATCTGCGGATAAACGAGGTCGATCACGCCCCATTTCGAGGCCTCGCCAGCGAGCTCGGCACCGTCGACCCGCACCTTGTCGCCGGCCTTCAGGAAGCGCGCGTGTCGCTCCGGCACGCGCAGCCGCAGCTTGAAGTTCTGCTGGGCCACGGTCACGATCGGATCGCCGGCGAGCACGACCGACCCCACGGTGATCAACCGCTTCAGCACGCGTCCATCCGCCGGCGCGAGCACCTGGCCCTGGTTGAGCTGTTCGTTGATGACGGCACGTTCTGCGGTCTTTGCGCGCAGGCCATTGTCGGCGACGTTGAGCGCCGTGCGCTGCTCGTCGAGCTTGACGCGCGGCAGGATGCCGCGCTCGACCAACCCCTCCGTCCGGGTGAAGTCAAGTTGCGCCTGGTTCGCCTGCGCCTGGAGCGCCTCGATCTGCGCATCGAGCGATTTCATCTGGAGGACGAGCTTTTCGTCGCCAATGGTCGCAATGGCCTGTCCGGCCGCAACACGGTCGCCTTCCCTCACCTTGAGCTGCGCAACGGTTCCGCCGATGCGGCCGCGCGCGGGGACCACACTGATGCTCTCGACGGTGGCAAACACCGCCTTCTCGTCGGTGACCGGTTGCTGCGTCACGGTAAGCGCTTCTGCGGCCACAGCGCATCTGACCGGTGCGCCGATCATCGCCAACGCAACCAGAAGCCCAAGACATCGCGCCGAATATTGCACGGGACTGATCCCTGTCGTCATCGGAGTTGCTCGCGCCGCCTCGCGGCGCCCTCTCATTTCATCGACATTGAAGGTTGGCGTGTTGATCTCGCGCAAGGCGCGCCCGTCCGCCGTTCTGTAGATTTCACCTCGTCCTTGCGGACTTCGGTGCGCAGAACACTTGGTAGAGCGTCTTCAGGATCTCGCGCGCCGGCTCGCTGGCGATCGAATAGAAGATTGTCTGCGCATCCCGCCTCGAGGACACCAGGCCATCCTTGCGAAGGAGCGCAAGATGCTGGGAGACCGTGGAGTCCCGCAAGTTCAGAAACTCTGCCAGCTCGCCGACCGATCGTTCGCCGTCGATCAGTTGGCAGATGATCAGAAGACGGTGACGGTTGGAGAGTGCCTTCAGCAAGTCGCTCGCCTGGTCGGCGGCACGCTCCATGATCTCGCTATCTATTTTCATACTTGCGTATATACGATGTTACGAATATATAGTCAAGCACTGCACGACAGCCGGATTTCAACCGGTGGAGCAGCCTGAACCCAACGGAGGAATCCATGGCGGAAGTTGTCGTAGTCGGAGCCGGCCTGAGCGGAACATTGATGGCCTATGAATTACTGCCCCAACTGAAAAGCGGTGATCGCCTGACCCTGGTCGCACAGGGCGCGGCCTATCATTTCGTGCCGTCGAACCCCTGGGTTGCGATCGGCTGGCGCAAGCGCGACGAGATCGAGATCGATCTCGCGGAGATCATGAAGCGCAAGGGCATCCGTCTGCTGACGCAAGGCGCCAAGCGCGTCCACCCCGCGGAAAACCGAATCGAGCTCGGCGACGGAACGTCCATCGACTACGACTATCTGGTCGTCGCAACCGGCCCCGAACTCGCCTTCGACGAGATCCCGGGGCTCGGACCTCAGGGCTACACGCAATCCATCTGCCATGTCGATCATGCGGCGCGTGCTAAGGAAGCGTTCGAAATCCTCGCCGCCAACCCCGGCCCTGTCGTAATCGGCGCGGTCCAGGGGGCATCTTGTTTCGGGCCGGCCTACGAATTCCTGTTCATCCTCGAAACCGAGCTGCGCCGGCGAAAGCTGCGGGACCGGGTTCCGATGACGTTCGTCACCTCGGAGCCCTACATCGGCCATCTCGGTCTCGACGGCGTCGGCGACACCAAAGGTCTTCTCGAAAGCGAGATGCGCGAGAAGCACATCAAGTGGATCACGAACGCCCGCATCGACAGCGTCGGTCCCGGCACGATGTCGGTGGAGGAGCTGGCAGACAACGGCACAACGCACAAAGCGCACGATCTGCCTTTCGCCTATTCGATGATGCTGCCGGCCTTTCGCGGCGTCGAGGCGGTTCGCGGCATCGAAAAGCTGACCAACCCGCGCGGCTTCGTCATCGTCGACAAGCATCAGCAGAACCCGACCTTTACCAATATTTTCGCGGTCGGCGTCTGCGTCGCGATTGCCCCCGTCGGCGCGACGCCGGTGCCGGTCGGCGTCCCCAAGACTGGTTTCATGATCGAGTCCATGGTGACGGCGACAGCGATGAACATCGGCGCCCTGCTCCGCGGCAAGCCGCCGACCGCGCAACCCACCTGGAATGCGATCTGCCTCGCCGACTTCGGCGATTCCGGCGTCGCCTTCCTCGCGCAGCCGCAAATTCCGCCGCGCAACGTCAATTGGTCGTCAAAGGGCGAGTGGGTGCACTACGCCAAGGTCGCCTTCGAGAAATACTTCCTCCGCAAGATGCGGCGCGGCGAGAGCGAGCCGTTCTACGAGCGCTTCCTGCTCGACAGGCTGAACATCGCCAAGATCAAGGAGGTTCGAACAGGCACATGAGCACGACACGCCAGGTCGTCTGTGGACATTGCGGCCGCATCAACCGCCTGCCTGACGAGCGCGCGCCGGAAGGAGCACGTTGCGGCGCCTGTCATCAGCCGATCTTCACCGGTCACCCGATCGAGGTGAATGAAGAGGCCTTTGGCCGCCATGTCGCAGGCAGCGACATTCCCGTGTTGGTCGACGTATGGGCGCCGTGGTGCGGACCGTGCCGCGCCATGGCGCCGATGTTCGAGCGCGCAGCGCAACAGCTCGAGCCCGCTGTCCGGCTACTGAAGCTGAATTCGGACAGCGCGCCGGCGCTGTCGTCGCGGCTCAACATCAGTGGCATTCCGACGTTGCTGCTGATGCGTGGTGGCCGCGAGATCGCCCGCCATTCCGGAGCGATGGACGCACGCGGCATCGTCGCGTGGACTGAAGCCAATCTGACCCGTTCGTAAAAAAGGAGCATGCCATGAATGTCGATAAAGCCGTTCTTGCCTTCGCAGGATGCGTCGTCCTGCTCGGACTCGCACTGGGAACCTACGTGAATGCGTACTGGTACCTGCTGACCGCCTTCGCCGGTCTCAACATGGTTCAGGCCTCGTTCACCGGCTTCTGCCCGGCCGCGATGGTCTTCAAGAAGCTCGGCCTGCGCGGCGGTTGCGCTTTCTCGTAAGACGCGCCGATGCAGCCTGTGATGCGGGGGAATTTGCCATGACCGACGACACCTTCATCGAGGGGCCTCTCTACGAGAAGCGAAGGAAGGTCTATCCACAGTCGGTACACGGCCCATTCCGCCGCATCAAATGGGCGATCCTCTGCATTACGCTCGGAACCTACTATCTGTTGCCGTTCGTGCGCTGGAATCGCGGGGCCGGCCTGCCCGACCAGGCCGTGCTGATCGACCTGCCGCATCGCCGGTTCTATTTCTTCTTCATCGAGTTGTGGCCGCAGGAGGTCTATTATTTCACGGGCTTGCTCATCATCGCGGCGATGACCCTGTTCCTGATGAACGCGGTCGCCGGCCGACTCTGGTGCGGCTACATGTGTCCGCAGACGGTGTGGACGGACTTGTTCTACGCGGTGGAGCGCTGGGTCGAGGGCGACCGGCGCGAACGCATGCAGGGCGACAAGCGCTATTGGACGTTCGATCACATCCGGAAGGTCGCGCTGAAGCACTTTCTCTGGATCATGATCGCCTGGTGGACCGGCGGAGCGTGGGTTCTCTATTTTGCCGACGCACCGACGCTGGTGAAGGATCTCGCGACCTTCCAGGCTCCCGTCGTCGCCTATCTCTGGATCGGCATCCTGACCGCCACGACCTACCTGTTCGCCGGCCACGCCCGCGAACAGGTCTGCATCTACATGTGCCCGTGGCCACGCATCCAGGCGGCGCTGACCGACGAGTGGGCCCTCAACGTCACCTATCGCCGCGACCGCGGCGAGCCGCGCATGTCGGTGAAGAAGGCGGAAGCCGCTCGCGCCCATGGCGATCCCGCCGGTGACTGTGTCGACTGCCATCAGTGCATCAATGTCTGCCCGACCGGCGTCGACATTCGTCACGGCATCCAGCTTGGCTGCATCCAGTGCGGCCTGTGCATCGACGCCTGCGACAACGTCATGCGCGAGATCGGTCGGCCCGCCGGCCTGATCGGCTACGACACCGACATCAACATGCAGCGCCGCCGCGACGGCAAGGCGCCGGTCTATCGCCTGATCCGTGCGCGCACGCTGATCTATGCCGCAGCTATTGCCGTCGTCGGGAGCATCATGCTCTATGCGCTTGCCACGCGCGCGACCATGGACGTCAACGTGCTGCACGAGCGCAATCCGCTGTTCGTTCAGCTCTCCGACGGCGGCGTGCGCAACGACTACACCGTGCGCATCCTCAACAAGGGCGCAGCGCGATCGTTCGCGCTCCAGGTCTCCGGCCTTCCGGGCGCGACCATCCGCGTTGCCGGCGTCGAGGCGGCCTCCGACGGCACACCGGTCGTCGAGGTCGGGCAGGACCAGACCCGCGAGGTTCGCCTGTCGGTGCAGGTCGATCCTGCCCATCTGCCGCAGGCATCGCGTGATATCGACATCGCGATCATCGACACGACCGGCGGCGGACACGCTAGTGCCCGCGATCACTTCGTCCCGGCAGACCAGTGACAGCGCCGGAGGACCGGCCTCGTCCTCAATGAGACGTTAACAATACCGCTTGAATTGAAGCGTGGTCCCAACGGGATTTTCCAATCTTTGCGGTAAGCATCGACCTGACAACGTCGGCTCTCGGCCGGCGTGAACGGGGACGACGGGACGTGGTCGACATCGCGCACCAGGCTGCGATCAATCCGGCATCGGCCAAGGATGCAACGCCTGCGCTCGTCCCGCTCACGGCTATCGAGCCCGGGCGATGGCGCGCGCTCGCGCGGCGGGCGATCGAGCCGAACGGCTATTATCTGCCTGCATGGGAGCTGGCCGTCAGCGCAACCGCGCGCGACCGTATCGGCGCCTCGGCCCTGTCCGTTTGCAGCACCTCCTCGACGCGGCTGATCGGCTTGATGCCGGTGGTCTCCCTTTGGAAGGCCTGGAAGATCCCCCTGCCCGCGCTGGTGAGCGCACATCCCTATGGCACGCTCTGCAGCCCGCTGATCGACCGCGACGCTTCGGTCGAGGCGGCAACGCGCTTGCTGCAACGCGCACGCGAGGCGGGTGCACATGCGCTGGTCCTGCGCGACGTTGCGCTCGATGGCGCGGCAATGGCGTCGCTCGGGCAAGCGCTCGGCCAGGCCGGCCTGAAGCCGCGCGTGCTCGGCTCGTACGTCCGTGCCAGCCTCGACGCGGCACAGGATGGCGACGGATTGCTGCACGAGGCTCTCGGCGCGAAGAAGCTCAAGGAACTGCGCCGGCAGCGCCATCGTCTGGCGGAGCATGGTGCGATCAGCTTCGACGTTGCGCGCAAGGCGGACGAGATCGAGCCTGCACTCGAAACGTTCCTGCAACTCGAAGCCAGCGGCTGGAAGGGCAAGCGCGGTACCGCGCTTGTTCAGGACGCCGGCGATGCGACTTTCATCCGCCGCGCCGTCCCGGCGCTCGCCGAGACCGCGCAATGCGAAATCGTCAGCTTGCGCGCCGGCGCGACGCCAGTTGCTGCCGGCATCGTGCTGCGCCACCAGGACCGCGCCTTCTTCTTCAAGCTCGGCATCGACGAACGCTTCGCGAAACATTCGCCGGGCGTGCAGCTCACGCTCGATCTGACGCGTCATCTCTGCGCCGATCCCACCATCGCCAGCGCGGATTCCACCGCGAGCGCTGATCATCCGATGATCAATCCGATCTGGCGCGGCCGTTTTGCGATCGGAGACGTGCTGATCCCGCTTCGGCGGCACGATCCAATGGTGGCGATGATTCACGCGGCGCTGATCGCGCGCGGCCATGCGCGCGAAACAGCGCGGCGCGCGATCCGTCTCCTCCGCAGATAGGCGCGCTACTCCGCCGCCTGCGCGTTGATCTCAGCCGAGACCTGGCGGATGGCTCGGGCGAGCAGGTTCGGATCCTGCGCGCCGGAAACGGCGTATTTCTGCGCGAACACGTAGGTCGGTACGCCGGAGATGCCTTTCTCCGCGGCTTCCTGTGCATCCGCCGAAACGCGCGCGACGTCCTCGTCGGTGGCGAGGCGCCTGCGCACATCATCGGCATCGAGGCCGACATCGGCGGCCGCCCGCACCAGCACGTTCACATCTGTGAGATCGCCGCCGTCGCGGAAATACAGTTCCATCAGGCGCTGCTTCATCTCCGGCGCCTTGCCGATCGCCTCGGCCCACAGGATCAGGCGGTGGCAGTCCGTCGTGTTGGGCTGGCGCGCGACCAGCTCGGGCTTGTAGACGAGGCCCTCTTCGCCAGCTGCGGCGACAACTCGGCCGGCAATGCCCTTATAGGCCTCGACCGAGCCGAACTTGGTGGTGAGGTAGTCCTCGCGGCTGATGCCCTCGCGCGGCACCCAGGGATTGAGGAAAAAGGGACGGAAATTCAGCTTCACAGGCACGTCGGGCACGAGCGCCAGCGCACTCTCGATCCGGTGCTTGCCGATGTAGCACCAGGGGCACACCACGTCGGAGACGACATCGATCTGGAGCGGTTTGAGGGTGCTCATGGAGCGCCTCCTTCGGGCGAAGCGGGTTTGCCCCAAGATAAGCCGAACCCGCGACGAGGCAAGGGTGCGAGAAGGGTGCTACGTCATGGCTGCGGCCATTTGCCTGAGCCGCTCCGCGGTGCGCTCGTCGGCTGGAAAGAACGTCTCTAGCGCCAGCTCGGAGAGAGTGATGTCGACGGGCGTGCCGAACACCATGGTGGTGGAGAAGAAACTGAGCACCTCCCCGTTCTGGCGCAGCTTGAAGGGGATGGCGACGTTGTCGCTCGATAGAGGCCCCGCACGCGCCGGGATCGGATAGCTTCTGAGGTCGTGGTAGAGCTTGATCAATTCGGGGTCGGCCGTCGCCTCGCATTGCCGGTGCAACCGCTCGAGCAGATGCGCGCACCACTCCGCGAGATTGACCGTGCGCGGCGCCAGCCCGTCGGGGTGAAACGCGAGCCGCAACACATTGAAGGGCTGGCCGAGCAGACGCTCCGGGACGCCGGCAAGCAGCGGCGCCACCATGCGGTTGGCAGAGACCAGGTTCCAGTGCCGGTCATAGGCCAGCGCCGGATTGGGCTCGTGAGCCCTAAGGACGAGGTCGATCGCCTGACGGGCTGACTTCAAGGCGGGATCCTCCAACGGGCGCTGCGGAAAGGCCGGCGCGTAGCCGGCCGCAACCAGCAGCACGTTGCGTTCGCGCAACGGCACGTCGAGGCGCTCGGCGAGCCGAAGTACCATCTCACGCGAGGGCGCAGCGCGCCCGGTCTCGACGAAGCTCAAATGTCGCGCCGAAATCTCCGCCTCGCCCGCAAGATCGAGCTGGCTCATGCGGCGGCGCTGACGCCATTCGCGCAAATGGTCGCCGACACGGACAGGTTGGCTACGTTCGGCTTGCGCGGTGGATGCATATGCGTTCATGGCCAAAAACCTACCATGCGCATTTCACCCCATCCATTACCCCAGAGGTAATGGGTATTGGCACGTATTGTTCGAATGTCTCTTGCCCATAGGGCCTTTCCAACAACGCCGTCCGCCTTGAAATGCGTCGGCGGACGGCGCTGCTCCAGCCCCGGGAAGGGGTGATGCAAATTCCCGGTTCTCCCAGTCTGCGGTTTCGCTGACGGCGGTCAAACCAAAACCGTCTTTTTGGTGAATCGCAATACCGCAGCGCGGAAAACACCGGTCATTTGGTTGAGCCCGCGGGAAAAACAGGAAGCGTCCCGCTCCCGGGATTTGAGGGGAGCGATCCCCGCGCGGCGAATAATCTGCAAATTTCCGATAGCGTTCTCGGGCAGGATGCGAGGAATGTGCCCTCGCGGGCGTCCCTGAGGCCTTGGCAAGACCGGGAAAATTTGGCAACATTCAATTTTCGGATTTTGCCATGCCCGCTTATCTTGTCCGCTTGATTGATAGTCGCCAAATCGTCGGATTCTTCTTCGTCGATCAACCCGAACAACTTGCCAATTCGGTGAATGATTGGACGGAGGGAGATCGCTGTGAATACGTCAAGTTGCCCGCGGGAGGTCTCATGTGGCCGGGGTCGGCGGTCGCCGTGCCCATGACCCCCGGTCCGGAGAATGACGCAAATTGGGACATACCCGAGTTGCCCTTCGCCAGTGCAACCATGTCTGAATCCTGGCTCAACTTGCTCTACGGCTACCCGCCGACGCTTCGCTGGACCAAGCTAAAGCCGAGAAGAAAGACCGACTCGACGTCCCCCCCGACGCCGACACCGATGGGCTCGGGGCAGGTCATCCCCATGCGAAGACCGCGCTGATCGCCCGCAATTCGCCAGGGGAAACAGCCATGACGCCCGAGAAGCTGCGTACACACGTTACCTATCTCAGCGAAATAGCGACAGATTCCGAAAGGCGTGAAGTGTTCGTCGGCCTCACCTTCGAGGAAACCAGCTGGCTGATCGATTATCGGGAGCGGCGTGCGCGCGGCGAGTCTGGATGGAATCGGGATCAACCGATCGCTCTCGAACTCGCCGCAAGGCACAGGACGGCACACATCGCCATCGTGTCCGCGGAAGCGGAACTGGTGTTGGGCAAGCCGACTCTGAACTAGCTGCTTGGCAGATGCCTGTGACGCGATTGAACGCTCTCCGCTCCGGGACATGCAGGTTGTCGTACTGTGATACTGCAAATTCATGCGATCGGCATAAACGTTTTGAAATGTAAACTTTCATCGATAGGTATTTGCCTTGTCCTCCTCCATGGAATTGATCGTCGCTTCTCATGTTGAGTTGAAGAACCGCCGGGCGCTGGAAGAGTTGCGAGAGCACCGGCGTCGGTTGCTCGAGCAGCTACGGACGGTGTCCGGCATTGATCCGACCCGCGCCATCGAGCAGGTCGAGGAAGACATCCACGCGATCGACGACGGGCTCGAGCAACTGAAGCCGCCGCCTGGAACGCTGCCGGAGAACGACTGGCGCTGAACTAAATCCGCGCCTTCAACAGCAGCCGTGTCTGCTGCTCGATTTGAAGGGCCAGCAGTTGACGCTCGAATTTGAGCGCGGCCTGCTCGTCCAACGTGATGTGGCCCTCGCGTTCGAGAACATCGATCAGAAACACCCGGTCTTCAATGTGCCGCTGGCGCTTCTGGATGTCCTCCATGATGCTTTCGAGCTCGGTTCGAAGATCCAAATCCATAGCTTCAATCCTAATGCTGAAATGGCTGAACTATGGGACCGAGAGCTTAAACGAAGCTTGAAGTTGGAGCGTCGCGCGGCGCCCCTCACCTGACGGCCTCTCCAAACGGACATTCCCTGAACTGGGACTCAGACGGTATTTAGGTCTGAAAGCATCGTCGAGCCGCCGATGCCCTCCCGCTCAATCTGCCTCGGCCCGGGCTGTCACCGGTCCAAGCCAAATGCCCTCGCCGCGGCCTGATCCGCGATTCTATGAAGGCGGCGAGCACCAGGGATGGGATCCACAACTCGGGAAGCGCGGGAAAGCATCGAGGCCTGCGGTAAAACCTCGCGGGTTGCCAGCCCCGCACCCGGTAGGTTTTATCCCCGGGCGATCCGCCAACCCGAAGAGGTTGCCGCGCGGCAATAACGCAATTTCGTGTGAAAGATCAAACCGTCGGCTGCAATTTACACGCGCACATTGTGCGTTGCAGCAGCCGCTGGGAAGGCATGCAGGAGGTAACATATTAGGGGGTCGGGGCCGGCGCGTTCAGTTCGCGCCAATTGAAGCCCGGTCGATTGCTGCAAGCTGTGACTGAAATGTCATAGGTTGAGCCGTAGCATTTTGCTAATTCTTCCCGAGCAATAATATTTGTTAAAAGTCTTTTATGGTGGGGTCCATGAAGCCGGCGCATTTAGCCTTCGCAACGATCATCCTGGCGGCCGCCCCCGCGCAAGCCGAGCAGTTCTCAATCAACGATGCCTTGCGCCAGGCGATGCAGACCAACCCCGCGGTGGGCGAGGCGTCAGCGAACCGCCGGGCAACCGAGAGCGAGCTCCGCCAGACCCAGAGCACGCTCTTGCCGCAGGTGCGTATCGATGCGAGCTACGGTCCGGAAAAGTTCGACCAGTCGCCTGGCTTCGTAGCGCCAAGCATCGCGGTTCCAACGACCGGATCCGGACCATGGCGGAACGGGAGCCAGGAGTCGGTCGTCGTCCGACAGCTGCTTTTTGATGGTTTCACCTCCATCCACGAGGTATGGCGCCAAAACGCGCGGGTGAACGCCGCCGCGGCGCGTGTCAAGGAACGAACCGAACTGATCGCCCTCGATGCCGCCGAGGCTTACGTCGACGTCGTGCGCTACATGCGCCTGGTCGGCCTCGCCGAGCAGAACGTCGCCAATCATGACAAGATCTTCTCGAACGTGAACTCCCGCTTTTCGGGCGGGCGGGCCGGTGAAGGTGATCTCGAGCAGTCGAGGGAGCGCGTTGAGAATGCTCGGGCCGCCTTGGCCGAATTTCGCCGCAGCCTCGAGGATGCGCGGGCGAAATACCGCAAGGTCGTCGGCATAGAGCCCTACAATTTGCGCTTCCCGGGCCCGTTGCGGGGGCTTCCGGCCACCCGCGACGAAGCGCTCGCGGTGACGCTGCGGTTCAACTCCACGATCAACGCGGCCCAGTCCGACGTCGATGCCGCCAAGCACGCCTTCAAGTCCACGGACGGCCTGTTTTCCCCGAAGTTCTATCTCGAAGGTCGGGCAACGCACTACGACAACTCCTTCCCTTACGTTGCAGCCGCCGGCTCGCCCGCCGTCACGCATGAGGATTATAGCGGCAAGGTCGTGATGTCCTGGGACATCTTCCGCGGCGGACAGGACGCCTGGAATCGCTCGGAAAAGGCTGAACGGTTTACCGAGGCGACCGCCCGGCACGCCCGCTTGCAGCGGGATGCCTATGAGTCGATCGACAAGGCCTGGAACGCCCGCACCGTGACTCAGACGCGCATTTCCGCATTGACCGGCCAGCTGGAGGCGGATCGGAAGACCATTGCCGCCTTCCAGAAGGAATATGAGCTCGGCCAACGCTCCCTCATCGATCTTCTGAACGCCCAGAATCAGTTCTTCAACGCCCAGGTTTCGCTGACGTCGGCACGCGCGGTCGTGGTGTTTGCCGACTACCAGTTGCTCGCGGCGACCGGGACCTTGATCGAATATCTGAAGGCCGCTCCTCCCGTCGACGCAGCCCCGACCGATCTGAACCTGTTCGGCCTTCCCGACTACAAGCCGCCGACGTTCCGCTGGACACTTCCCCAGAGCGGTTCCGAGCCGCTGCGGGTTGCGGTCCCGGCGCCGACCGCCGCGCCCGTTCGCCTGTCCTACGCTGCGAGTGAACCCGCCACGTCGGCTTTCGGTGCACGGTTCTCGGGCGAACCTGCCAAGACGGAGGCGTCAGCCAAGGTTCCAGGCGTGTCGGCCTGGTTCGCGCAGCGGGAAAGCTCAGCCGGACCGATCGTCCTCGAAAGTTCGACCAGCCAGCGCAGCTCGTACGCTCCGACCGAAAAGCCCCATTGGCTGCTGACGGCATTTTCGCCAACTTCGAAGTAATCCAGTCGAACGACCGACTTGCAAAAGCCCGCACGACCGTGCGGGCTTTTTGTTTTGGTTCGCCCCGATAACGTACGGATAGCCTTGCAAAGCCGCGACCGTTAATCCTTAATCTCGACCATTCAAATAAGTAAATGAATTAACTAGCGATTTATCGTATCCTTCAGCGACTTTACCGAGCTTGCTTTCATCGTTTTCATTTAAGGCGTATCAGCTTGTTGTTCCATCGAGCAAAGAAGTCTTTGGTCCAGGATGCACGGCCGACCAAGAGCGGCGAGGAGCATACGGCATCAGGAGAGGACGAGAGGATTGGAGCGAAAGACCGCGATCCGTTGGTGGACTCGCTCATCTTTCTCGCTGGACATCACGGCAGAGCTGTAACCCGGGAGGGTTTGCTCGGCGGCTTGCCGATCCCGGACGGGCGCCTGACGGTGTCTCTCTACGACCGGGCGGCGCGGCGCGCCGGCCTGGAGACTGAGGCCACCAAGCGCAGATTGACGGACATTCCGTCCCTCGTCCTTCCCGTCGTCCTGATCATGAAGAATGGAACGACGCTGATCCTGCTGAGCGTCGACGAGGACAAGCGTCTCGCCAGGGTGATCGATCCAAGCGAACGACCGCATGTCCCACGGATGTTGGCACTGGATACCATCATTGCCGACTATACGGGTTACGCGTTTCTCGTTCGCGCCGCCGCAGAGTCGGACGCGCGAGCTGTTGCTGCCGGCAGCCTTCCCCGTCAGCACTGGTTCTGGTCCGTCGTAAGGGCGCATTGGCGCAACTACGGACACATCGCGCTGGCAGCGCTGCTCATCAACATTCTGGCCCTGGCGATGCCGCTCTTCACGATGAGCGTCTATGACCGGGTCATCCCGAACGGGGCTATCCCTTCGCTGATAGCTCTTTCCATCGGCATGGGTCTGGCAATTTCCTTCGATCTCGTCCTGCGCATGGTCAGGAGCAAGATGATCGACGTCACCGGCAAGACCATCGATGTCGTCCTTGCGGCCAACATCTTCGAGCATGTTATGGCTGTGAAGATGTCGCAACGGCCGACCTCGGTCGGCATTATTGCCAACCAGCTCCGGGATTTCGATTCCGTTCGTGAATTCTTCACGTCCGGCAGCGTGGTTTCGGCAACCGATTTGCTGTTTGCCATCCTGTTCGTCGCCGTTCTGTTCGTCGTCGCCGGACCCTTGGCCTGGGTCCCGCTGCTGATGCTGCCGGTAATGATCGGAATTGGCCTCGTGCTGCAACGTCCTCTCAATCGGGCGATGAAGCGCTTGCAGGCGGAATCGGCGGCCCGCCACGGGGTCCTCGTCGAGTCGCTTGCAGGGCTCGAGACCGTGCGCGCGTCGGGTGGCGAGGCACGGATGCAGACGGCCTGGGAGCGCTCGGTCGCCGCGACAGCCAGATCCGGTGAGGCCGTGCACTTCTGGTCCTCCCTGGCATTGACCGCAGCCAACTCGGCGCAGATGTTGACCAGCCTGCTCCTGATCGTCATCGGCGTCTTTCTGATTCAGAACGGCACCCTGACGGTCGGTGCGCTGGTCGCGGCCAACATGCTGGCCGGACGGGTGCTTTCTCCGATTGCGGGCATCGCATCGGTGATTACGCGCGGCACTCAGACTTTCTCGTCGCTCAAATCCATCGATCGCATCATGACGCTGGAACGGGAGCGTTCACCTGATCGAACCTATGTCGCCAGAAAGATCGAGCAAGGCACGATCAGTTTCGACAATGTGTCGTTCACCTACCCTAACGCTCCCGGAAAGGCGCTCGACAAGGTCACGTTCAAGATTCAGAGCGGCGAGCGCGTTGGAATCATCGGGCGAGTTGGCTCAGGTAAGACCACTGTCGGGCGCCTGTTGCTCTCCTTCTACGAGGCGCAGGACGGTCGCATTCTGGTCGATGGCGTGGACTCGCGCCAATACGATCCCGCTGACCTGCGCGCCGGCATCGGCTTTGCGATGCAGGATACCGACCTGTTTTTCGGCAAGCTGCGCGACAACATCACGCTGGGTTATCCCGCTGCAACGGACGAGGAAGTGCTCGCCGCAGCGCGCCTGTCCGGCGTCGAAAGCTTCATTGCCGGTCATCCCATGGGCTATGACATGCCCATTGCAGAGGGCGGACGCAGCCTCTCGGGAGGGCAGAAGCAGGCCATCGGCCTCGCGCGCGTCTTGATCCGAAAACCCAGGATCCTGTTTCTGGACGAGCCAACCGCCCATTTCGACGTGCGCAGCGAGAGTGAATTCCTCGAGCGGCTGAAGAAGCTCGACGATGCGAAGATGACCATCATCATCTCCACTCACCGTCTTTCGCTCCTGAGCATGGTCGACCGCCTGCTGCTGTTCGACAACGGCCGCCTGGTCGCCGACGGACCGCGCGACCAGGTCTTGAGCCTGCTGCAAGGCAAGGCCCAATCCGCCGAGCCTGCCGCCCCGCCCAGAGTTATACAACCCGTCCAGGCTGCGCAGAAATCCAATGTCAGCTGATTTCAGTTACGCCAACGACATCCGCGCGGCCGTCAAGCTGAAGACGCCGAGAACGTCGCGCATGTTGCTGTGGGCCTTCTTGGCCATGTTCGCCACATTCCTGGTCTGGGCTCATTATGCCGTGCTTGAAGAGGTCAAGCGCGGCAACGGCAAGGTCGTCCCCTCGCGGCAGATGCAGGTCGTCCAGTCGCTGGAAGGCGGGATCGTCGGCGACATCCTCGTCCAGGAGGGAGCAGTGGTTCAGCAGGGGCAATCCCTGATGCGCATCGACGATACCAAGTTTGCTTCGGAGTTCGGCGAAATACGGGAAAGGCGCGCCTCGATGGCCGCCCGTTTCGCGCGCCTCGAGGCTGAAGCGAACGGCCGCAGCGAGATTGTTTTTCCCGACCAGATCGAGGGCGTCGTCCCCGCCGCCGTGACGACAGAACGGAGCGTGTTCAAGACCCGCGCGCTGAAAGTGGCGCAGGACGTCGACGTACTCAATCAACAGATCGCGAGGCTGACTCAGACATCGGGCCTGCTCGATCGCGAGCTCACGCTGACGCGCAAGCTCTATGATCAGAAGGTCGTTCCCGAAATCGAAATGCTTCGACTGGAGCGCCAATCGGCAGAGGCGAAAGGTCAGATTGCGGAGGCCAAGGCAAAGATTGCGACCACGATCTCGACCTTCCGAGCCCAGGCGGACGAAGATCTGGCCAAGACGCGCGCCGACCTCGCCGTCCTGGACGAGAACATCAAGTCTGCGCAGGATAGGGTACGTCGGACGGATCTGCGTTCGCCGGTTCGCGGCATCGTCAACAAGCTGAACGTCACCACGATCGGCGCGGTCGTTCAGCCCGGTGCGAACCTCATGGACATCGTCCCGCTCGACGACACCTTGCTGGTCGAAGGCAAGATCAGGCCGCAGGATATCGCCTTCATCCGCCCGGGCCAGGATGCCGTCGTCAAGATATCCGCCTACGACTCCTCGGTGTACGGCCATCTGGCCGGCAAGGTCGAGCGGATAAGCGCCGACACGATCCTCGACGACAAGGGCGAGTCGGCGCAGCGACCGGAAACCTACTATCGCGTGATGGTTCGAACCGACAAGAACCATCTCGGCACCGAGGAAAACCCGCTTCCGATCATTCCGGGCATGATCACGACGGTCGAGATATTGACCGGCAAGAAGAGCGTTCTGGATTACATCATGAAGCCGGCGCGCACGCTGCGGGATGAAGCTCTGCGCGAGCACTAGGGCCCCCCGCGATCCGCCTTGCTTAATGCGTCCCTAACGCGCGATGCCAAGCTTTAGCATTGCTGGAGGGGCGCCATTCATCGCGCCGGCTCATTCCCGGCTGCACTTCCCCGGTTTTAACCCGACTTAAGCGCGCCCGCGCGCACGCTCACTCCCGATAAACAGGTCGGGATGACGATCAGGCGCGCAAAGACGCCGGCGACGTCCCGAAATATGGGGACGGTCAATGAAGTCGCGTTTGGGACTGCGGCAGCAGGGCGTTGTGGCGCTCGCGGCGGCCGTACTGGTTGCGCTTGGCGTGGCTGCGACGCCGGTCGCTTTTGCAGCTGACGCCGGGCCGGTTGGTCCGACTGAAATCGCGCCATCCGGTGCTGATGCGATCCAGGGGCCCGCGACATTCTTCACGATCAACGCGGTGCTCGCAAAGCTTGACCGCGAACATGGCCGCGGCCCGAATGCCATTCGCCTGGCGGCGCTCGCGCCCCCCTCCTCCACGGCCACGGATGCCATGCCTGAGGCCGCCTCTCCGGCGGCCGCAACGCTCGGCGATGAACCCTTCGGCCTCTTCACGTTCCGCGCACCGGACAGCGACATCTGGCGCAAATGGCGCGCGGTTGAAGTCGAGATGGGCAAGGACCAGGCCGTGCTCGAGCGCTGCCGGTCCGACGCCGGAAGCTGCCCCTCTTACGCTGCCCAGTTCCTCAGGCTCGTCGGCGCCGTCAAGGCCAAGTCCGGACGCGCCCGGCTCGAGGAAGTCAATCTAGGGGTCAACACGGCGATCCGCTATGTCAGCGACCTGGTCCAGCATCATGAGCTCGACCGCTGGAGTTCGCCGCTGGCGAGCTTTGCGACGGGCAAGGGCGATTGCGAAGATTACGCGATCGCCAAATACGCCGCATTGCGCGAAGCGGGTATCCCCGATGCCGACATGCGCCTGCTCCTCGTCCGTGACCGCACGGTCCGACAGGACCACGCCGTGCTCGCGGCCCGGCTCGACGGCCACTGGCTGATCCTGGACAACCGCTGGGCTGGCCTGCGGGAGGACAATGGCGAGCTCAATTTCGCGCCGCTGTTCGCGATCAATCACGACGGCGTCAATCTGTTCGCCAAGCCCTATGCGAAGGCTACGCCGCTCACGGCAGAAGCCGCGCCTGCGGCGGCGGGATCGGAATGGGCAGGCTCGGAGCCCGCGGACGTGGGTGGCGGTGGGGCGCTGGGCCCGCTGCCACTGCTGCTGTGAGACAAAACAAAACCGCCAGACAAAGCGCGCCGCTGTACCGAACGAGTGAGCCTTGGCATACTACGTTGGTCGATTTCATGGGAAAGTTTCTCGGATGCCCCCAACCCAATTATTCATCGCAGTGCCTGCTTACGGCGAAAGCTTTTATACACCTTGTGTTCAGACATTGTTCAAACTGGGTATCGAACTCGAACGACGGCACATCCGATCCATCCTTGCCGCAGTGTCCTATGCTGACGTTGCAGAAGGCCGCAACGCATTGCTGACGCATTGGTTCGACAAGACGGATGCGTCTCATTTGCTCTTCGTCGATGCCGATATGGGCTTCGAACCACAGCTCATATTCGACATGCTCGAGTTCGATAAGCCGATTGTCGGGGCGATCTATCCCAAGCGGCAGATTGACCTCGATCGATTCGCAAAAGCGGTGAATGCCGGACAGTCAATGGACAAGGCGAGCGCTGCCTCGCATGACTTCGTCGTGCAAAAGCCTTCTCGATCCTCAGGCAGAAACGGCTTCGTTCGAGTCGACGGCTGCGGAACGGGGATCATGCTCGTGCAGAGGTCCTGTATCGAGGCCATGATAGCGAAGCTGCCAGCAATTGTGGATAAACGGGCGGGACTCAATCTGGGCAAAAAGAGCTCTCGAATCATCCGTGCATTCGAGTTTCTTACCGTGGATGGACTACGACTGTCAGAAGACTATTCATTTTGCCATCGTTGGCGTGAAGATTGCGGAGGCGAAATTTGGGCCAACGTCTCGCACGCGATCACTCACGTTGGACTTCGACATTTCACCGCTCGATTCAGCGATGCGCCTGGCACAGGCGTTAGGATCCTGGAAGCACCCATCACACTGCTCCCCAATCAGCTGAGCATCAAGAAATCGCGTCCGCCATTGGGCTGATCTCGTATCTGTCGATTGGCCTCCAGAAGAATGAGGGCCCGCGGGAGATACTCCCACGGGACCTCATCTGTGGTCAAATTACTTCATGCAACGTGAATATTCGCTGCAGCAGGCACGCCTGTGCTCAAATGTGCCAAGTCAATCTTGTCGCTGCCAGTCCCGTTTGCCGAATACCAAAGCTCTTGCGTCGTCGCGTTGAAGAAGAACTTATTGGTGCTGCCGCTTTCATTCCAAGCACTCGCCGCAGTTTCATTCTGACCTGTGGCAATCGAGGTGGTGAATTGGCCGGCCGAGATCGCCGAGGACTCTGCCGTTGTCAGGCTAAGGCTTGCAACGTCAACAACAATCACATCCCTCGCTGCATCGAAGTCAGAAAGGATGTCGTGCCCTCCTCCCGACGCCTTCAGCGCGAATATGTCGTTCCCGGTTCCGCTAACCAGCGTATCGTTGCCGCTGCCGCCCACAAGCAAGTCGTTACCTGACGTGCCGGTCAGAGTGGCGCCACTCGCCACGTTAGAACCACCCACAAGGTCTACCTGAAGGCTGCTTGTCGCCGTATCGGTATCGTGATCGGTAGCCGTCACATCGAAAAGCAAGTCCGTGCTGGGAATAAGCGTCTCGTGATTGTAGGTGATGCTGTTGACCGTGAACGTAGCGCCGCCGCTGACCGCGTGATTGTAGTCTACGTCCACCTCGGTGAAGCTTTGACCAACGTAGAGCGTGTACGTCTGCGTCGTGCTATCGAACGCATACGTATTGATGAGCGCTACATTCGACGTCTCCTGCACCACGATGTGAGTGTCTCCGGAGCCCGGCTTTGCAACGTTAATATCGAATTCATTAACAAGGGTTGCGCCATCCTTGACGTCGAACTTGACGTCTGCAGTACCGTTCGACTGCCATTGAGTGAAAATGAAGCTTACCTGCGTCTGTTCCTGAGCAAAATTGAGGTGAAGATCTTCGTTCGCATCCATTTGCAGTCCGGAGTGACCAACGGCGATGCCATTGTTCGAAGCCTTGACTTCGAGGAAGTTGCCGTTGTTGTCGGTTCCGGTGATGATAAGTTGACCGTCCGGAGAGGTGAGCGAGGCCTGGCCGCCACCTGACGCTCCGAAATCGGAACCGTTGACAGTGACCTGCGTCAAGAGCCCAACGCTCTCCAGATCGAACGTATAGGTGCCGTTTGGATCGATCAGCAGCGAGAAGAATGGATTGCTAAGGGTCCCGGCTGTGTCGGTGTAGAAGGCATCCAGTTCCACCCCTCCGCTGACTGCGTGAGTCGTGTAGTAGAAGGTATAATCGTCGCCGTTTCCGGTCACGTGCACCGAGGTGATTCCGCCTCCAAGATTTGTCGTTGCGAGATTGAACCCCGTGCTGCCGACAGAACCGTTGTGGACGGCAACGGCCATGGATGCATCGCCGTCTGCGCCAAAGTTGATGTTGTAGGTGCCATTTGCGATTTGGTTGTCCTGAGCGGCAACGATCGCTGTCTGAAAGCCGCTCATGATCGGACCGTCGTCCAGGAACGTCACGCGCGTGCCGAGGTCGATGCTCGAGCTCGCCGTGTCGCCGTCATGGTCGGTGATCGTCGCCGACAGCGTCACCGCACCGCTGGCGAGGCTGATGCCTTCGCTGGTGTCCGGATTGGTGCCGGTGCTCTCCTTGACCGCCCGGTCCTCGGTGAACGTCACATTGCCGCTGCCGTCGACCGACAGCGTGAACACCAGAAGGTTCGTCGTCGCGGTGTGGCCCTCAACCGTCGTGCCGTTCATCACCAGCACGACCGCTTCGCCGGTCTGCGAGTCCACCAGGCCCGTCGACTTGGAGGCGTCGATCGACAGCGCATAGCTGATCGAACCGGACTGACCATCCGCACCGGGGTTCGAGATGAACACGCCGGCGAACGAGGCGCTCGTCGTCGTGTGCGTGAGGTCCGGCGTCGTCCCGCTGATCCCGTTCGTCCCAGCCGTCAGGAAGCTCTCGTCCAGCGTCAGCGACGGACCCGTGCCCGACGCAACCATCGTCGGACCGTCGTCCAGGAACGTCACGCGCGTGCCGAGGTCGATGCTCGAGCTCGCCGTGTCACCGTCATGGTCGGTGATCGTCGCCGACAGCGTCACCGCACCGCTGGCGAGGCTGATGCCTTCGCTGGTGTCCGGATTGGTGCCGGTGCTCTCCTTGACCGCCCGGTCCTCGGTGAACGTCACATTGCCGCTGCCGTCGACCGACAGCGTGAACACCAGAAGGTTCGTCGTCGCGGTGTGGCCCTCAACCGTCGTGCCGTTCATCACCAGCACGACCGCTTCGCCGGTCTGCGAGTCCACCAGGCCCGTCGACTTGGAGGCGTCGATCGACAGCGCATAGCTGATCGAACCGGACTGACCATCCGCACCGGGGTTCGAGATGAACACGCCGGCGAACGAGGCGCTCGTCGTCGTGTGCGTGAGGTCCGGCGTCGTCCCGCTGATCCCGTTCGTCCCAGCCGTCAGGAAGCTCTCGTCCAGCGTCAGCGACGGACCCGTGCCCGACGCAACCATCGTCGGACCGTCGTCCAGGAACGTCACGCGCGTGCCGAGGTCGATGCTCGAGCTCGCCGTGTCGCCGTCATGGTCGGTGATCGTCGCCGACAGCGTCACCGCACCGCTGGCGAGGCTGATGCCTTCGCTGGTGTCCGGATTGGTGCCGGTGCTCTCCTTGACCGCCCGGTCCTCGGTGAACGTCACATTGCCGCTGCCGTCGACCGACAGCGTGAACACCAGAAGGTTCGTCGTCGCGGTGTGGCCCTCAACCGTCGTGCCGTTCATCACCAGCACGACCGCTTCGCCGGTCTGCGAGTCCACCAGCCCCGTCGACTTGGAGGCGTCGATCGACAGCGCATAGCTGATCGAACCGGACTGACCATCCGCACCGGGGTTCGAGATGAACACGCCGGCGAACGAGGCGCTCGTCGTCGTGTGCGTGAGGTCCGGCGTCGTCCCGCTGATCCCGTTCGTCCCAGCCGTCAGGAAGCTCTCGTCCAGCGTCAGCGACGGACCCGTGCCCGACGCGACCATCGTCGGACCGTCGTCCAGGAACGTCACGCGCGTGCCGAGGTCGATGCTCGAGCTCGCCGTGTCACCGTCATGGTCGGTGATCGTCGCCGACAGCGTCACCGCACCGCTGGCGAGGCTGATGCCTTCGCTGGTGTCCGGATTGGTGCCGGTGCTCTCCTTGACCGCCCGGTCCTCGGTGAACGTCACATTGCCGCTGCCGTCGACCGACAGCGTGAACACCAGAAGGTTCGTCGTCGCGGTGTGGCCCTCAACCGTCGTGCCGTTCATCACCAGCACGACCGCTTCGCCGGTCTGCGAGTCCACCAGGCCCGTCGACTTGGTCGCGTCGATCGACAGCGCATAGCTGATCGAACCGGACTGACCATCCGCACCGGGGTTCGAGATGAACACGCCGGCGAACGAGGCGCTCGTCGTCGTGTGCGTGAGGTCCGGCGTCGTCCCGCTGATCCCGTTCGTCCCAGCCGTCAGGAAGCTCTCGTCCAGCGTCAGCGACGGACCCGTGCCCGACGCAACCATCGTCGGACCGTCGTCCAGGAACGTCACGCGCGTGCCGAGGTCGATGCTCGAGCTCGCCGTGTCACCGTCATGGTCGGTGATCGTCGCCGACAGCGTCACCGCACCGCTGGCGAGGCTGATGCCTTCGCTGGTGTCCGGATTGGTGCCGGTGCTCTCCTTGACCGCCCGGTCCTCGGTGAACGTCACATTGCCGCTGCCGTCGACCGACAGCGTGAACACCAGAAGGTTCGTCGTCGCGGTGTGGCCCTCAACCGTCGTGCCGTTCATCACCAGCACGACCGCTTCGCCGGTCTGCGAGTCCACCAGGCCCGTCGACTTGGAGGCGTCGATCGACAGCGCATAGCTGATCGAACCGGACTGACCATCCGCACCGGGGTTCGAGATGAACACGCCGGCGAACGAGGCGCTCGTCGTCGTGTGCGTGAGGTCCGGCGTCGTCCCGCTGATCCCGTTCGTCCCAGCCGTCAGGAAGCTCTCGTCCAGCGTCAGCGACGGACCCGTGCCCGACGCAACCATCGTCGGACCGTCGTCCAGGAACGTCACGCGCGTGCCGAGGTCGATGCTCGAGCTCGCCGTGTCGCCGTCATGGTCGGTGATCGTCGCCGACAGCGTCACCGCACCGCTGGCGAGGCTGATGCCTTCGCTGGTGTCCGGATTGGTGCCGGTGCTCTCCTTGACCGCCCGGTCCTCGGTGAACGTCACATTGCCGCTGCCGTCGACCGACAGCGTGAACACCAGAAGGTTCGTCGTCGCGGTGTGGCCCTCAACCGTCGTGCCGTTCATCACCAGCACGACCGCTTCGCCGGTCTGCGAGTCCACCAGCCCCGTCGACTTGGAGGCGTCGATCGACAGCGCATAGCTGATCGAACCGGACTGACCATCCGCACCGGGGTTCGAGATGAACACGCCGGCGAACGAGGCGCTCGTCGTCGTGTGCGTGAGGTCCGGCGTCGTCCCGCTGATCCCGTTCGTCCCAGCCGTCAGGAAGCTCTCGTCCAGCGTCAGCGACGGACCCGTGCCCGACGCGACCATCGTCGGACCGTCGTCCAGGAACGTCACGCGCGTGCCGAGGTCGATGCTCGAGCTCGCCGTGTCGCCGTCATGGTCGGTGATCGTCGCCGACAGCGTCACCGCACCGCTGGCGAGGCTGATGCCTTCGCTGGTGTCCGGATTGGTGCCGGTGCTCTCCTTGACCGCCCGGTCCTCGGTGAACGTCACATTGCCGCTGCCGTCGACCGACAGCGTGAACACCAGAAGGTTCGTCGTCGCGGTGTGGCCCTCAACCGTCGTGCCGTTCATCACCAGCACGACCGCTTCGCCGGTCTGCGAGTCCACCAGGCCCGTCGACTTGGTCGCGTCGATCGACAGCGCATAGCTGATCGAACCGGACTGACCATCCGCACCGGGGTTCGAGATGAACACGCCGGCGAACGAGGCGCTCGTCGTCGTGTGCGTGAGGTCCGGCGTCGTCCCGCTGATCCCGTTCGTCCCAGCCGTCAGGAAGCTCTCGTCCAGCGTCAGCGACGGACCCGTGCCCGACGCAACCATCGTCGGACCGTCGTCCAGGAACGTCACGCGCGTGCCGAGGTCGATGCTCGAGCTCGCCGTGTCACCGTCATGGTCGGTGATCGTCGCCGACAGCGTCACCGCACCGCTGGCGAGGCTGATGCCTTCGCTGGTGTCCGGATTGGTGCCGGTGCTCTCCTTGACCGCCCGGTCCTCGGTGAACGTCACATTGCCGCTGCCGTCGACCGACAGCGTGAACACCAGAAGGTTCGTCGTCGCGGTGTGGCCCTCAACCGTCGTGCCGTTCATCACCAGCACGACCGCTTCGCCGGTCTGCGAGTCCACCAGCCCCGTCGACTTGGAGGCGTCGATCGACAGCGCATAGCTGATCGAACCGGACTGACCATCCGCACCGGGGTTCGAGATGAACACGCCGGCGAACGAGGCGCTCGTCGTCGTGTGCGTGAGGTCCGGCGTCGTCCCGCTGATCCCGTTCGTCCCAGCCGTCAGGAAGCTCTCGTCCAGCGTCAGCGACGGACCCGTGCCCGAGGCGACCATCGTCGGACCGTCGTCCAGGAACGTCACGCGCGTGCCGAGGTCGATGCTCGAGCTCGCCGTGTCACCGTCATGGTCGGTGATCGTCGCCGACAGCGTCACCGCACCGCTGGCGAGGCTGATGCCTTCGCTGGTGTCCGGATTGGTGCCGGTGCTCTCCTTGACCGCCCGGTCCTCGGTGAACGTCACATTGCCGCTGCCGTCGACCGACAGCGTGAACACCAGAAGGTTCGTCGTCGCGGTGTGGCCCTCAACCGTCGTGCCGTTCATCACCAGCACGACCGCTTCGCCGGTCTGCGAGTCCACCAGGCCCGTCGACTTGGTCGCGTCGATCGACAGCGCATAGCTGATCGAACCGGACTGACCATCCGCACCGGGGTTCGAGATGAACACGCCGGCGAACGAGGCGCTCGTCGTCGTGTGCGTGAGGTCCGGCGTCGTCCCGCTGATCCCGTTCGTCCCAGCCGTCAGGAAGCTCTCGTCCAGCGTCAGCGACGGACCCGTGCCCGAGGCGACCATCGTCGGACCGTCGTCCAGGAACGTCACGCGCGTGCCGAGGTCGATGCTCGAGCTCGCCGTGTCACCGTCATGGTCGGTGATCGTCGCCGACAGCGTCACCGCACCGCTGGCGAGGCTGATGCCTTCGCTGGTGTCCGGATTGGTGCCGGTGCTCTCCTTGACCGCCCGGTCCTCGGTGAACGTCACATTGCCGCTGCCGTCGACCGACAGCGTGAACACCAGAAGGTTCGTCGTCGCGGTGTGGCCCTCAACCGTCGTGCCGTTCATCACCAGCACGACCGCTTCGCCGGTCTGCGAGTCCACCAGGCCCGTCGACTTGGAGGCGTCGATCGACAGCGCATAGCTGATCGAACCGGACTGACCATCCGCACCGGGGTTCGAGATGAACACGCCGGCGAACGAGGCGCTCGTCGTCGTGTGCGTGAGGTCCGGCGTCGTCCCGCTGATCCCGTTCGTCCCAGCCGTCAGGAAGCTCTCGTCCAGCGTCAGCGACGGACCCGTGCCCGACGCAACCATCGTCGGACCGTCGTCCAGGAACGTCACGCGCGTGCCGAGGTCGATGCTCGAGCTCGCCGTGTCGCCGTCATGGTCGGTGATCGTCGCCGACAGCGTCACCGCACCGCTGGCGAGGCTGATGCCTTCGCTGGTGTCTGGATTGGTGCCGGTGCTCTCCTTGACCGCCCGGTCCTCGGTGAACGTCACATTGCCGCTGCCGTCGACCGACAGCGTGAACACCAGAAGGTTCGTCGTCGCGGTGTGGCCCTCAACCGTCGTGCCGTTCATCACCAGCACGACCGCTTCGCCGGTCTGCGAGTCCACCAGCCCCGTCGACTTGGAGGCGTCGATCGACAGCGCATAGCTGATCGAACCGGACTGACCATCCGCACCGGGGTTCGAGATGAACACGCCGGCGAACGAGGCGCTCGTCGTCGTGTGCGTGAGGTCCGGCGTCGTCCCGCTGATCCCGTTCGTCCCAGCCGTCAGGAAGCTCTCGTCCAGCGTCAGCGACGGACCCGTGCCCGACGCAACCATCGTCGGACCGTCGTCCAGGAACGTCACGCGCGTGCCGAGGTCGATGCTCGAGCTCGCCGTGTCACCGTCATGGTCGGTGATCGTCGCCGACAGCGTCACCGCACCGCTGGCGAGGCTGATGCCTTCGCTGGTGTCCGGATTGGTGCCGGTGCTCTCCTTGACCGCCCGGTCCTCGGTGAACGTCACATTGCCGCTGCCGTCGACCGACAGCGTGAACACCAGAAGGTTCGTCGTCGCGGTGTGGCCCTCAACCGTCGTGCCGTTCATCACCAGCACGACCGCTTCGCCGGTCTGCGAGTCCACCAGGCCCGTCGACTTGGAGGCGTCGATCGACAGCGCATAGCTGATCGAACCGGACTGACCATCCGCACCGGGGTTCGAGATGAACACGCCGGCGAACGAGGCGCTCGTCGTCGTGTGCGTGAGGTCCGGCGTCGTCCCGCTGATCCCGTTCGTCCCAGCCGTCAGGAAGCTCTCGTCCAGCGTCAGCGACGGACCCGTGCCCGACGCAACCATCGTCGGACCGTCGTCCAGGAACGTCACGCGCGTGCCGAGGTCGATGCTCGAGCTCGCCGTGTCGCCGTCATGGTCGGTGATCGTCGCCGACAGCGTCACCGCACCGCTGGCGAGGCTGATGCCTTCGCTGGTGTCCGGATTGGTGCCGGTGCTCTCCTTGACCGCCCGGTCCTCGGTGAACGTCACATTGCCGCTGCCGTCGACCGACAGCGTGAACACCAGAAGGTTCGTCGTCGCGGTGTGGCCCTCAACCGTCGTGCCGTTCATCACCAGCACGACCGCTTCGCCGGTCTGCGAGTCCACCAGGCCCGTCGACTTGGTCGCGTCGATCGACAGCGCATAGCTGATCGAACCGGACTGACCATCCGCACCGGGGTTCGAGATGAACACGCCGGCGAACGAGGCGCTCGTCGTCGTGTGCGTGAGGTCCGGCGTCGTCCCGCTGATCCCGTTCGTCCCAGCCGTCAGGAAGCTCTCGTCCAGCGTCAGCGACGGACCCGTGCCCGACGCAACCATCGTCGGACCGTCGTCCAGGAACGTCACGCGCGTGCCGAGGTCGATGCTCGAGCTCGCCGTGTCACCGTCATGGTCGGTGATCGTCGCCGACAGCGTCACCGCACCGCTGGCGAGGCTGATGCCTTCGCTGGTGTCCGGATTGGTGCCGGTGCTCTCCTTGACCGCCCGGTCCTCGGTGAACGTCACATTGCCGCTGCCGTCGACCGACAGCGTGAACACCAGAAGGTTCGTCGTCGCGGTGTGGCCCTCAACCGTCGTGCCGTTCATCACCAGCACGACCGCTTCGCCGGTCTGCGAGTCCACCAGCCCCGTCGACTTGGAGGCGTCGATCGACAGCGCATAGCTGATCGAACCGGACTGACCATCCGCACCGGGGTTCGAGATGAACACGCCGGCGAACGAGGCGCTCGTCGTCGTGTGCGTGAGGTCCGGCGTCGTCCCGCTGATCCCGTTCGTCCCAGCCGTCAGGAAGCTCTCGTCCAGCGTCAGCGACGGACCCGTGCCCGAGGCGACCATCGTCGGACCGTCGTCCAGGAACGTCACGCGCGTGCCGAGGTCGATGCTCGAGCTCGCCGTGTCACCGTCATGGTCGGTGATCGTCGCCGACAGCGTCACCGCACCGCTGGCGAGGCTGATGCCTTCGCTGGTGTCCGGATTGGTGCCGGTGCTCTCCTTGACCGCCCGGTCCTCGGTGAACGTCACATTGCCGCTGCCGTCGACCGACAGCGTGAACACCAGAAGGTTCGTCGTCGCGGTGTGGCCCTCAACCGTCGTGCCGTTCATCACCAGCACGACCGCTTCGCCGGTCTGCGAGTCCACCAGGCCCGTCGACTTGGTCGCGTCGATCGACAGCGCATAGCTGATCGAACCGGACTGACCATCCGCACCGGGGTTCGAGATGAACACGCCGGCGAACGAGGCGCTCGTCGTCGTGTGCGTGAGGTCCGGCGTCGTCCCGCTGATCCCGTTCGTCCCAGCCGTCAGGAAGCTCTCGTCCAGCGTCAGCGACGGACCCGTGCCCGAGGCGACCATCGTCGGACCGTCGTCCAGGAACGTCACGCGCGTGCCGAGGTCGATGCTCGAGCTCGCCGTGTCGCCGTCATTATCGGTGATCGTCGCCGTCAGCGTCACCGCACCGCTGGCGATGCTGATGCCTTCGTTGAGATCCGGATTTGTGCCGTCGGGCTCCTTCACGGCACGGTCATCCGTGAAGGTCACGAAACCATTGCTGTCGACCGACAGCGTGAACACCAGAAGGTTGCTCGACGCGGTGTGGCCTTCCACCGTCGTGCCGTTCATCACCAGCACGACATTTTCGCCGGTCTGCGAGTCCACCAGGCCGGTCGACTTGGAGGCATCGATCGACAGCGCATAGCTGATCGGATGCTGCGGATCCGCCACGCCGTCCGCGCCAGTCACCGCCTGGAAAATGCCGCCGAACCACGCGATCGCCGTGTTGTTGCCGTTGTGGATCGATCCATCGATGCCGTTGGTCAGAGCCGTCAGGTTGCTCTCGTCGACGGTCAAGTTCGGAATAAACCGCTCCTCACCGTCCAGGACGACCTGGATCGACGGACCATCGTCCTGCAACGTCAGATGCGGGCCGACGTCAGCACTCGCACTCGAGCTCTGGTTGCTGTTGTCCGTCACCGTGGCCGTCAGCGAGATGAGGCCGGCGGGCACATGGGTGCCCTCGCTCACGTCGCCGTTCTCGCCCGTACCTTCATGCACCGAGCGCAGATCCGTCAGCGTCAGCTTGCCGCTGCCATCGACGGACACCGTGAAATCCTGCGGGCCAACGGCCGCGGCGGCTGCATCCTTGCCTTCGCGGCCGACCACGACCCCGTTCTCCAGGAACAGGTACACATGATTTCCGGTCTGCGAATCGATCAGTCCGGTGTCCACGCCGGGCGCACTGATCGACAGCGCGAAGGCCAGGGACTGCTGCCCACCGGGCACGTTGAGCGTGACGGGCAACAATCCTGAAGCTACAGTCGTCCCTGCAGGACCAGTCCCAGAGCCGTCAATGCCGTTCGTCGCAGCCGTCAGGAAGCTCTCATCGACCACCAGTTCCGGCAGGGTTCCGAGCGAGATCGTGGGCGCGGGAGGGGTCGTCGGCTGCAGCACAAAGCCGGTTGGGAAATCGACCTGGAACGTCGGCAACTCCTCCTGAGGAGCCAGGGTGTTGGTGGGTACCGGCGGCAGGGGGTCGACCGTAAAGGGGCTGAAATTCGCGCCGCTCGCCTGCGCGTTGTTCTGCCCGAGCGTGTCGCCGGCCGCGGGGAGAACGGCCGAAGCCGCGGAGGGATCATTGATGATCGGGAAGGCGCTGGCAAACTCGGCGACCGTCAGATCGCGGCCTGGCGCGACCTCGATGGTGAGATTGCCGAGCTGGTCGTGGCGGGAGTCGAAGAACGGCTCGACCGTCACAGTGGAGTGGTTGTCGAAAAGGATGATCAGCTTCTCGCCGATATGGACGAGGGTGATCTTTTCATTCGAAATAGCCGAAAAGTCGACTTGAACCTTCTGGTCGTATCCGAGGTTCAACACCACCGCCTGATCGGCAAACGGCTTTGTCAACTTGAAGATGCGCGGCGGAGATGCGTTGTTCGAATTTCCCGCACCAGTAGCCTGGGCAACCCGAAACTGCTCGTTCATGAAATCTCTCCGCGAAAAGAACGTGAAGTGAAAATTGCAGGTAAATTTACGTCGAAGTGTATCTTTAAGCTATTGTTAACCCCAGCAGGGGTCAAGAAAACTATTTGGTTAATCAATACTTTCGATCAGGATGTGGTAAAGAGCCGCGCGGCACGCGACATGTCGCAAAACGGGGCGAAATCGCTCGCCGTTTTGGCGCATGTCGTTCCAGTCCTAGGGCGGCAGCTGGAGCAAAAGATGAGGAAGTTACTCGTAACAGCCGTGCTGGCGGGACTTTTCGGGTTGCAGAGCGCGGCTGCTCAAAATCCGCCGGCGCCAGATCCCCAGACGGTTGAACGCACGATCAAGGCGCTACCGAACAAGGACACTCAAATCGGGCTTTACATTAACGTCAGGCCCGATTGCACCTCCGGCCCCCTGCCGACCATCCGATTGGCAACATCCCCGACCTCGGGAAAGGTCGTCGTGAAGTCCGGCAAGGTGAAGGCGACCAACTACAAGGCCTGCCTGGCGCTGGAAGTGCCGGCATACATTGCGTTCTACAAATCCCCTCCGGATTTTACGGGCAACGATCAGCTGACCATCGAGGTCAAATATGCTGGGGGTCGAACCGAGATCCAAAAGATAACGGTCAGTGTCGTGGGACCTGGCGGTCAGAAGATCTAGCGGTAGTCCAGACACGGGACCGGAAGCAATCGACAAACCGTCCATCGACCCGGGCTTAAAACTATTGCACCCGGGTGACCTCGCATTCGCTGCGAGCGTTAGGTCCAACCACGCCGATATTGACGTTCTTGAACTCGTAGCTCGCATGCGCGGCGACAGGCTGGTTGGCCCACACCAAGACTGTCGTGGCGCGCTCTCGATCCCCATCCATCCAGCAAGTCAGCTCAACGCTGTCGATCTTGTTGTCCGTGCCGTTGGAAAGCACAAAACTGGCAATTCCGTAATTGTCAGCTCGCCGCGTCGCCTGGAATGAGTCGATCTTGACGAGCTCGCTCAAGCCGGAGTGCGCTGCGGGCGGCTGCGCGCCCTGGGCTGCCGCGGCGCCGACCAGGGCATACAGCCCTGCAAAGCAAACGATCTCGGCCAACGACCTCATCACGCGCCTCATCCCCATACGCGGCGATATTTCCGCGCTTTCGAGACCGACGCAAGTGCCCGTCGCCATTTCGGCGCGACAACTCGCGCCAGATGGCACAGTGGCGTCAGTGAGAGAGCGTCTTCGCAGAAGAAACCTGCGCCGTGTCTGTTCCGCAATCACCGATCCGATGCGCCACCACCAGTTCGACCCTTGGCACCTGTCCTTCGCTGAGCTCATTCTGCTCAGTGTAGGACTCGTCACTATGAACTGTGATCACCGTGCTGACCGGTCCCATGACATCGCAACGGTTTGCGAACGTGTATTGATTGTTCTTCTTCTCGGGCCGCGCGGAGACGCAGCTGCCGACCGAGGGGGACGAGAACGTCGCCTTCATCGAGACGGTCGGATCGACGCAGGCCGTCAACTCCCGCTCGAGCAAGCGTTGCTTCGACTTGCGATGGGCGATCATGTCGAGCGTACGAACGAAGTGCCACAGACCCTTGCGGAAGGTCGGCCCCGCAAATTCATCCGCCTTGGCCACGGTCGTGATCGAGGTCATGAGAAGCGCCACAGCGGCGCAACGAATGAAAGGGGCTGCAAGAATTGAACGGCGGCCTGTGCTCATTGTCTCCATACCTGCTCGCTTGGTCCCCGGCGGAATAGCCGCACAGTCGAAGTCATTGCCGCAGGTTCACGCACCGCCGTAAAGCAAACATTAACAATACGGCCGCCCCGTTAAATTACGGCAAACTCGCATGCCCTGATCGGCAGCGCCTCGAATCGCGTGTGACTATCCCTGCTCCCCACGCGACTTCTTGTCACGGGCGCAGACGGCCGGTCAACCACGCGCCACTACGGAGGGACCGTCCGAGGACTTAAAGGGAGTTTATGTGCCATTAATTCTGCCGACCGCGGCATTTCAGTCACAGTGGCCGACGCTGATCCCGAGGCCCTTTAAACGCCCAAAACGGACCTGCCGCGAGGCGGCGGTACTTCGATAAATGTAAGGCAATTCCCGAACAGGGCCTTCGCGATCGCGATGATCGATGTCGTGGACGCAACTAAAGCGTTTCTGCGGGCAATTTCCGAGGAGCTAAATCGAGTTTATCTTGAGGCTCTCGCACAAGCCCTGGCGTGTTCTCAGGTTTCAGGCGTCCGCTGGTTCCAAAGGGTCTCGTGGGCCAATGGTCGATGCCCAGCCCCGCGCAAATTGTCGTGACGCGCCGATTTGACGCCCCACGCCTGGTTCGGCGCGTTGCAAAACGAAGCGCTGCTGATTGACCTTTGATGCCATTTTTGCTCTTTTGGTCGGATATTTCTCGCCATTGGGGGCCGCGATGCAAAGCAGATTCAAGGGGTTTCTTGGGGCAGCGATCTTTTTGAGTCTGGCGATCGGTACGAGCGCTGCCAGCGCCGCCGATTTGGGCTTGGTGACATCGGGCCCCGTTGGAAGCTGCAGCGACCTGGTGTTTGTCTGTGAGAACGGCAGGCAGTACCCGCTTTGCCCAATCGCAGTCTCGGTTGCCGGCGAGGTCGTTACCGCAACTCTGCACACCGGCGGACATGGCGGTGCGCATGTTCGGATGGTGCCGATGGGCGTCGGCTACCGTTATGCCGGACGGGGCGTCTGGCTCGACGGCTTCCGCGAAAATGCTCTGCTAAACTTCGGAAAGCACACCCAAATCGCCTGCACTCTCGCCCATTGAGGCGAGAGTTCTACGGCGCGCGTTGGCTATCCCTTGGTGCGCAGCACGACGCCCTGCGACCTCGGATACATGTACGCCTTGGGCTGGACGTAGACCGGGCAGTAATTATTCCATTGATACTGCTGCCAATTCCACTTCCAGCAGGCGGCGTCAACCTGCGGTTCGGAACCGAAATCGAGACGATACGGTTCGTCTCCGAAGGGATAGGGGCCGCAATGCGCGGCGCTTGAAACGAAAATCACCGTCAGGGAAGTGGCGGCCGCGGCCAGCAATTTTGGCATGTTGCCCTCGATCTTCACGAGCTAATGCGCGACAGTGCCAAAGCGGGCGATTTCAATCAAGGCCCTAATCGCCGAATAGTCGAGCGCCGTTCAGTCGTCTGCTCGTTGCATCTCGTTTGACGTCCAGCTTGATCATCGTGGTCGCCCCGTGCAAGCCAATCTCGCCATTCTCGTTGCACTTGCCGGTCGTCCGAACGGACGGATCACGTTCGCCGAGCTCGACCGGCAGCTCGAAGCGAACGAGGATGGAAAACTCGACGAGCAGGTCGAGCAGCAGGTCTCAGCTGGAAGCGAGCTGATCGAGGCCGGCCTCGCCGTCGTGGATGGCGATAGCCTTCAAATCACCGAGGCCGGCCGCTCAGTCGTCGAGGGCCTCCTCCCCCATCGCTCGTTTGCCCAAGCGAATTCGTTGGAGATCATCGACCACCTGGTCGGCGCTGACATACGCTCGAGAATATTCAACCTCGACCTCCGCCAAGAGGTCGAAACCGACGCCTCCGAAGCTGCCGCGACTGACGACGAGGACGACGCATCTCAACCTTCGGCCGAGCCGATCCCGGCAGACCTGGATGCGGCGACGGCTGCTCCGCAACCGGTCGTTCCGCCGCCGACAAGGGCTCCACCATCGGCGATGGCCCGGCAGCAGTTCATTTCACGCGAACCCGATCGAGCGCGAAACAATCCCGATTGGCGGGCTCGGACGTTCGGCGCAGTTGCGCGGCAGTTCCATCGCATGGGGGCGCTCTGGCGGCGGCACATCGAGGACGATCTGCCGAAAACACGGACGATCAGCCAGGGAGCCAACGTCAACGGAATCGTTATCGCGCTCGTCAGCCTTCTGGTCGTGATCATCTGCGCCGGCGCTGTAGTCGCCTTGAGACAGATCCGATCCCTCGAGACAGAAATCTCCACTCTGCAGCGCGAGCTATCGCCGCTGAAGGACAAGCTTTCACGCTTTGATCTGGCAGAGAAAACCAGGCAGGCCGAAGAAAAGGCGCGGGAAGAACGGAGCAAGCGGACAGCAGACAATCCGCCCCCACAAGCCCCGCTCTCGCTGTCACACGAAGAAATTCAACTCGTTCGCGAATATATCAAGCCCGCACCAGGCATCGGCTCCGCCACGGCACCGGCTGTTGGCGATCCGATCGTCGGGACGACGATACCCTTTCCTTCTCCGGTTACAGAGAAGGTGCCGAAATTACTTGGCGCGAAATTCGCGATCCGCAATGGGGCGATCCTCGTCGTCAGACGGGACAGCCATCAGATCGACGCCGTCCTTGGGCCGAACTGACCTCACCGGCCACCGTTTCAACGCAAGCTAGAGCTGACAAGCGGTTCGGTGTTCGAGTTCGGCTCTGGCTGGACGCCAAAGATCCTTCGTCATTGAAACCTTAAAACGATTGCTTCAAGCGGCAGCAGGCACCATCCCTTTTCGAACGCAATCTCGACCTGTCAAAGTGCGAGGGAGTAAGGAAATTGTCTCGTCAGATCGAGATCGAGATAGCCCCTGTCGTCAATCCATTGATGCGGGCAATAAGCGAGTGTGCCCGGATCAACAAGCAAACCATCACGAACAATAGCTTCCCGAGTCCCTATTCGGCCCGTTGCGATTTTTTCGCCCTCACGCGGATCGAAGCGCAAGGCATCAAATACAGCGGTATCGTTTGTCACTTGGGGCCCCAAAGTGCTGAAATAGACGTCATTAAAGTGTCAAAGACTATCGATCCGACCAATCAAGGCAAGCGTTATCGTTTTTGCAACTGCTAACGCGCAACCAAAACTCACGCCGCGGGTGTTGGACCGCAAAAGCCACAGTCGAAATCTAGCCTACGGACGGATCTCACGAAACTTCGTACCCACGCGCTGAACGCGCGGCCAAAGACAACGGCACCCAATTGCGCTTTGGCCGGCACGGATTCCACGAAGTCAAGCCACTCGAGTTTTCAAGGTTTCTCCGGACGCGCTCCTATCCGCTTCCGTCGTCGTGGAAGAGCAGCTAGATTTAACTTTCCCCTACTCCTTTTTCTTGACGTCTGACCTGAGAGGAGAAATGCGATGCAAGGTACTTCGCGCATATTGGCGGTAGCCGCGCTTTTTGGCCTCGGCACCCTCGTTGCAACCGGATCCGCCCTCGCGGGCGGAAGTCGGAACGGAACGGGCGGGCTTCCGACCGTCGACAACGTGTGGGGACTGGGATACGGCTCGGGCTCGTCGACCTATTGGCCGAACAGTTCCGTTGCAGAAGACGGCGGTACCTTCCGCTACGAATATCCTGTTTCTGCCGGCCACGACGTGCGGGCGATCGCCGTCGAGCTTTCCAACTCAGGCTTTCGCCATCGGCGTGTGGCCGGACCGGGAATTATCTATTACCACGGCGAACTTCCCCGGCCGTATCGCATGAATCAATATTGGTGAACTGACACGACCGTTACGATTTTGGGGCGCGGCGGCATCGCGATGGATCTGACGGCCGCTTCCGTCAGCCGCCTCCCCTTCCGCTTGCAATTCAACGGTCGGAAGGATCGAGGGGTCTTTTCGATTTGGATCGGCGCTTCTCGACCAATCCTCTGATCGCATCGTAGGCTTCGATAAACGGGGGCGTCAGCGAGAAGAATACATCGAGCGCTATTGCGATAATGGCGTGCCGGAGAGAAACGCTTTCGGCGTGCGTTTCCGACGGCCCAGCGGTCATCCCCGCGATAACACCCCGACGACGCGACTTGTGCGGCGGAATCATCACGACGACGAAGAGAACGTTAATAAGAAGCCAAATGGCAAGAATGATCAGCAGCGTTCTCATTTATGAATTCCGAAGGTTAGTCCAGAGCAGAAATTCGATCAGTACAGAACATAAATTCTATTATGCGCAGCCTAAAATATGCCCAGCGGCTTTTTAAGCTTGCCCAGACTTTCCCTTGATGCAAGCCCAAATCTTGGTCGGCAAAGATTAAATCTTGCCATCGACCGAACCGACGACCAGCGCGGGAGCCGCAGAGGTCAGGCTCAACCTGGCTGCCTATGGTCGACCTGGGCAGCCTCCAGTTGGGGTCCGAGAAGCGCGCGTGCAGACCTGACCGTGAACTAGCAGCCTTAATCCAGGAATTCCACGCCGATGCGATTCTCGCTCGACCAGACGACACGACAAGCCCTGATGATGCGATCCTTCTCCAGCATCAGGCTAAAACGAGGTCGGATAAAAGTTCTATCCGGCACTTCGATAGCGGCGCCCTGACTCGACAGGCTGACCACGCGGCATCGCATGCTGGACCCGTCGCCGGCGATGTAGGCTACCTCGTCAACTGTCGCGCGGGGCTGTTTACGACGTTCCTCCACGGACGATTCACACCTTGCTCGAATTCTTGCCGTGCAGGAAGTGCACGCCAATATGGTCACCATTGATCCATGCCAGCTCGCAGCGACGGAAGGCGGCACCGGTCGTCGACAGGAGCAGGAAGAACTCCTTCAGTGCAAGACCTTCGATCGAGCCGTCGACCTTGAGCTTCGCTCCGGAATCGGCCACGTCGGTCATCTGACATTGACGGCTCCATGTCCCGTCGATGGCCACCATGTGCACATCGATACCGCGCGAGAACTCGACCCGTGCCGCACCACGTTTTTCGGTTGGTAAAGAACCAGACATACCGGATCAAAACCCGTGTCTGAAATTTTCGTTTCGGGTACGGCCTGCCGGCACAAAAAAGTTGCGCCAGCCGACGCGAACAAGCTCTGATAAATCCCGGACCGCGCCCGTCTCGAAACAGAGCGCCGCTAAACTGCGCGTCCACGCGATGATGCGAGATAAAGATTCAAAAAAGACTAATGACCCTGCCGGTTTCCGGCAACGACGAGCAAGAGTCGTTGTCGCGACGCTCAACGGCGTTACGGCTGCCGACCTCTCGCTGCACCGGAGTTGGGAGCCGCTAGACAGTCGAATAGACCGCATTGGTTGCAAGAGTGAAAGCAGTCTCGCAACAGTAATAAAAACGTAAATTCCAGTAAATGCACGGCGTAAAATCACGCAAATCCGCTGTTTAACAGCATCACCTTTGTGTGGCGCAGGGTTCACGCACGACCGTCTCGGGCAGCCGAGTTGCTGTTCCGGTATTACTGCGGATTTCCGGCAGGGTTCCACGGTGCTACGGTTCCATCGCGCGCGGGGGTCGCCTTGCCAGCCCCGGGGGCCCGCCGCCGCATAGTGCCCTTAGCCCGCCTCCATTGCGCCTTTTGCCGGAGGCGGGCGACCTTTCGACGGCCAACTCCAACTGAAAGGGGCCGCTCAAAGAGCGGCCCCTTGCCGGTTGAAATTCTTGTCGGTCATGAAATGCCAGCCCCGGCATCAGCACCCTACCGGTACTTAAGTGCCATGTGGATTCCGTTCTAATACGGTGAACCAAGCTGCCCTATCTGCGGCTTTGCGGCCACGAACTTAGACCAATCGCGATCGTACTGACGATCGCGATTGGCACTCAATAGTTGAATAATTTATATGTTGCTACCTATCCCGGCTCGGCCGCACCGCCGTGGGCACCAGCAGGATAGCTAAGACGATGGCGAGAGGCATAGCCGAAAGTACAGCATGTGCGAGATAACCCAGACACGCAAAGCACGGACTAACTATGAATTCAGCAAATATACCCTCGCTGCATCGTACGCAGAAAGCGGCCGAGCGCGCGACTAAACCGGGCTGAGGCTTCATAGTGATATCGATCGATTGCGCTGAATTCTGAATGCAGACGCCGCAATGATTCCGCCGTGCGCTCTGGGGCCAGTTCTGGCATGGGTTTGGTTTTGCGGCGCCGAAGACGCGGCAGCTTGCCGCTCTGGAATGCTAGTTCGGCTCTTCTCATCTCCTGCTCGGTAAGAACGATTGGATCAAGCTGGGAGAGAAGGTAGTACGGACGATGCAAGCGGCCAAACTGCAGAATCCGCCGAAGCATGGAAGTTTTGACCGACCGAATGTGGGCCAGATCGATATTGGCACGCGCCAAGCTACGGGCGTTTTCTAAGGTTCGCATCTCGGCATCTTGGCCGGCCAGTTCGCGGGCCAAATGCTCGATATCCTCGCCGGTGTGCCCAGCGGAATTCTTCGCAAGCCCGTGCTTGAACGAATTCTGGCTCGCACGTTTCTTGCCGTGGCGAGATCGCGGCCCAGTCGATTTGGCTGCATTGGTCCTGTTGGCGCGAAGTTGAGATTCCGACGTCATCTGGGCGCCCCTTGGTGAATTGACGTTTCGGAGACTGCGACAGGGCTTATACTCGGGGCGACAACCGCTTTAGTTGCGCTCTGATCACGAAATTGCTGCAAGCTTCGCAACAGCAGCCGCAACCGTGTCTCGTCGGCAGCCAGTTGCTTCTGCAGACTTTCCAAGACATGGAACCGTATTCGAAACGCCTCGGCTTCGATATCAGAACCGCGCAGGCCGACGCCTGCCAGCCGGCTCTCGACGTCTTTTCTTGCATCTGCACTTGTGAAATAGCAGTGAACGATCGGATCTGTGATTGCCCCCGCAAACGGGCTCGTCGGCTCGAGCAAATTCTGCAGCGCAGGTAAGAAGGCGCTTCGAAGAATGGCTGCACGAAACCGGTGATGACGCTCGACGTCAACCATCACCATAACGATTTCGCGCACAATGAATTGCTCGATGGCCGTTTCAGGTGCGAGTTCGTCGTAGACCGCCCTCCGAATGTCCTTCAATTTTTTTGCCGACTCGGTCGGCAGCGATATGCATTTGTAGAGTCGATCGAACAGATCGTGGGGTGACCGCTTGGGCGACATATTCCTTCTCCGCGAGCAGGACTGCGCGGGGTGAGTTCAAGCGATAGAAATTAACAAGACCATTACGCTGGCAGCACGAGAGAACCGGCTGCCTTGATTTGCGTGGTTATCAACAGGCTTGATCAACATTGGCGGCGGCTTCACGGGCAAGCCCCACGTCTTTGACAAGGTTCGATCAATCCGAAACGTCGCTCTGCCGGGAACCAAACCTTTGATTCCGCCTCGCTAAATTGGGTTCGTTTTGTAAATCCTTGCGCGTTGGCACTGAAGAATCTGCTTACGCCTCGTTTTGTGACCAGACTTAGCTGCGCACACATCTAAAGTTGTGAATAAGCCGGTTTGGCTGCCCCGGGCTGAAAGCGCATTTCACCGCTTGCCCTTGCGAAGGCGTACGCCGGGTCCTCCACCATTCTCGTCAATGAACTCGACGCCGGCCGACTCTAACGCACGGCGGATGGCCTGGTCATTTGCAGCTGTCAGCGAGGTCTCGTTTTCCGCGAGCTCGGCCCTCCTAATTGTTGCGATCCCTACAGACGAAGCCCGCGCCAAATCTTCCGCACGCCAGCGAATTAACGAGCGGGCCGCTCGGATCTGCGCGCTCGCGAGGGGCAATCTCATGCTTGACTCCTAGAAATCAAATGATATTCTTAATATCACTTGATAATTAAAATCGCGTTCATTTGGAGTAAAAGATCATGCAAACATCTGATTCGACAGGGGCATCTTACGAACGCCGCCACTTCATAGGCGGGTCCGACGCACGCACAATCATGGGAGATGACGCTCCTGCCCTCCTGCGGCTTTGGCGAGAGAAGCGTGGCGAACTTCAGCCAAACGATTTGTCAGGAAACCTGCTGGTCCAGCTCGGTTCATGCACAGAGCCGTTGAATCGACACTGGTACGAAAAGAACACCGGCCAGACCGTAACCGATGTGCAGAGGCGCATTTTCCATCCAGTGCACCGGTGGATGGCGGCCACGCTCGACGGGCGGATTGAGGCCAGCGGCGCGGTATTCGAAGCCAAGTTCGCGCAACCATGGTGTTTCTCTGAGGAAGCGGCCGCGACAAGGCACATGGCGCAGTTGCAGCACAACATGTGGGTGACGGCCGCGCGCAGCGCGGTACTGTCGATCATCACCGGAGGCGGCAAATGGATCGAGATGACAATCCCGGCCGATCCGCTCTACCAGCATCTCTTGCTCACGGCAGAGAAGAAGTTTTGGCGATGCGTCGAGACGGGTGAGCCGCCGCAGCTATTCGGGATCGAGCCACCGCGCCCCCAGCTCGAGGCGGTTCGGATGGTCGACATGAGCGGCTCGAATATGTGGGCCGAGTTTGCGGAGATCTATCGCAGAACCAAGGACGCCGCCGCCGAGCACGAACAAGCCAAAGGCGAGTTGAAGGCGCTGGTGCCTGACGACGCCAAGGAAGCATGCGGGAACGGCGTTCGGGCCAAGCGTTCAAAGTCAGGGGCGATCAGCTTCGAGGTGATCGCCGTCGCTTGAGGCCCTCGTCTCGCCGAGCCACAGCAGAGCTTTTGTCCCAGGAATTGCTCGTGCCGTCCTTCTTCAACTTTACACACATCGACCCTGCCTGCGACCCGCCGGAGGCCTACCAAGAAGCTTTTGAGCTGCTTGCCGAGATCTTCGGCCGGCTGCAGGGGCTTCGGGACCGCCACTGCGAAGACGTCGTACTACATTGCCTCACCCTTGACCTCGAACGGCAGATTGTCGCGGCCGGGCTCATCCTCGCCATTCAGATCGAACGTTTGGCCCGGCCGTGAGCCGGGTCAACTCCCCACCAAACACCATCGGAGTAATCAATGCAGCGATCCAGCGAAAACATCGGCCAGATCGCCGGCGCTCTCGCACGCGCACAAGCCGAACTGAAAAATCCCGAGAAAACCCTGTCAGCGACCATCGTCTCTGTTTTTCCCCGCGAAGATGACCGGACCTTCCGTTATGCCTCGCTCGCGAGTGGACTTGAAATCGTCCGCAAATGCCTCACGAAGCACGAAATCGCGACCGTGCAAGCCACCGCGATTGAGCTCGAGACGGGGCTAATTAAACTGACGACCACTCTCCTCCACGCTTCCGGCGAATGGATCGCCTCCGATTGGCCGGTGTGCCCGGTCAGCGAAACAGCCGCCCCGCACCGGATGGGCGCAGCGCTGACGTACGCGCGCCGCTACGGCCTGTTCACCTTGGTGGGTATTGCCGGGGAGGATGATCTCGATGCACCGGATCTTGCGATCCCAGCGTCGCGCTCAAGCAGTCCGAATGGCGCGAGCCCGACCGATGGGGATTCAGAAAACCGAAGATCCGCTACGCCCTCCAAACTGAACGGAAGCGCTTTTCAAAGGCCTGCGCCCAAAGTGAACGCGGCGCGCATGTTGACCAGGCCGTTGTCTGCCAAAGCCTCGTTAGAGCTGGAGGCCCAGATGATGGTCAAACTGGAATCACTGACGACCCAGGACGAACTCGACAAGTGGGCATCCCGGTCGTGGTCCGCGGTAAATACGCTTCGCCTGCAAGATGCCGAGCGGCTCCGCGAAGCTTTTGACGCGCGATTGACTGCATTGCGGATGCCCACGTCGGCGCCAGGCTCCTCTGAAGCTGATATAGAAATCAATCCAGACCAAAACGCTGGCGCTGCTCCAAGTGCGTTCGCAATTTCAAAACCCTTGCGACAGCGTGATCGCCACCACTTAAGGTTCGTCGCCCAGCAAGCCTGCCTGGTATGCGGCCGCGAGCCGAGCGACCCGCATCACCTCAAGTTCGCGCAGGATCACGGAATTGGACAAAAAGTTAGTGATGAGTTCACGGTGCCGCTATGCCGAGCACATCATCGCGAGTTGCACCGCGCCGGCAAGGAGACGGACTGGTGGATGAGGCTCGGAATCGAGCCGCTCGCGGTTGCGCGATCCCTCTGGCTGGATAGCCGCCCTTACGGCGGTTTATGACGTTCGGCCGAAATCCAACGGCAAGCCGCGTCAGCGCGCCTTTCCGGCTTGTAGTGCCAAAAGGGGGCGCGGCGAGCGAACAAGCACGTGATGCAAACTAATCGTCCGTGAGAACGTCGCGCTCAGACTTGGAAGGTTTGAAGCGCCGCCAGAAGAGCGTCGAGGATTAGGCGCACAAGGTGGTGAGCTGGTGAGGTAGGGCATGTACTCGTAAGGGCGGAGATGTCAGCTTCTGACGGCCAAGCGGAAATCTAGCGATCAGTCAGCATTACCGCTTTTGACCCAAGGCAGGCGTCGCGTATGCCAGCGTCGCGAGACCCATCGGGGATCATTTCGCGTTCGCAGTCACGGCGCAAGATGCTAGGCTAAGCGGGATCGTTGGACAGCTTAAGAGGGGAAAGCGTGCGTCGGCGCGATTTCGTCAAGCTCCTCGTTGGCGGTGCGGTTACATGGCCGTCCCTTGCGCGTTCGCAACTACCAGCGATAAAGCGAATCGCGCTCGTTTCGCCGGGAACCAAGACCAGCGATATGAATAATGGTAACCGATATTTTCGCGCCTTTTTCGAAGAGTTGGATCGACTTGGCTATGTTGAGGGTCAAAACCTCTCGGTGGAACGATATTCCGGGGAAGGACGCATCAAGCATTTTGCCGATCTTGCTCACGATGTCGTCGGCACACGGCCCGATTTGATCTATGCAATGTCCGGTCCGCTAGCATTACTTTTTAAAGCCGCGACCGCGACGATACCCATTATCGCAATATCCGCCGATCCGATAGCACTTGGGCTTGTCCCAAGCATTGCCCGACCCGGCGGTAACATCACGGGAGTCAGCGTGGATGCCGGAATACAAATTTGGGGAAAGCGTCTTGGACTGCTTGCAGAAGCGAGACCACATCTCGCCAATGCGCGTTTCCTCTCGTCGCAAGCCTTGTGGGAGAGGACGTCTGGCTCTGCGGCGGCGGTCCAGGAGGCTGCTCGGCAAGCCGGAATTAATATGTTGGGTACGCTGCTAACGACGATCAGCGAGCAGGCATACAAGCCCGCCTTTCGCTTGATGGAGAAAGATCGCGTGGATTCACTCGTCTTGTCGGACGAGTCGGACCATCTTCCCTATCTCAAAGCCATTACGGAACTCGCCTCAAACACGCGGATTCCGACAGTTTATCCTTATCGCGCGTTCGTCGATGTTGGCGGTCTGATGGCTTATTCGACCGACCTTGTAGATGTTCAGCGGCGCTGCGCCAACCTCGTCTATCGAGTCCTCAAAGGTGACAATCCGGGCGACATTCCATTTTACCAGCAGACCCGCTTCGAGTTGATCATAAATCTCAAGACCGCGAAGGCGCTCGACCTGCCAATGCCTACGACTCTCCTTGTCCGGGCTGACGAAGTGATCGAATGACCGCTTCTAGCCCCTCGCTTCCGTTAGGGCGCTGCGGCGAGACGTCTGGGGTTGGGGGTAAAGCGGAAGCTCCCCACCGCCAGTCAAAACGGCCTTGTTGACCCCGAGCTGTTTTCCTCACGTTGGACCGGGAGCAAAATTGAACTAAGCTCAAGCCCCCTGGGGGGCCGCATGAAACGCCGCCATTTTGTAACTCTTGTGGGAGGTGCGGCACTGACTTGGCCAGAGCTGTCGTTTGGACAGCAATCGGCACGGGTTTGGAAAATCGGGTATCTGGGATTTGGCGAAGCATCGAGCTGGACGGAGCGAAGTGGAGGCTTTCCGCGCCGGTTTACGCGACCTCGGATATGTCGAGGGCAGGAATCTCACAATCGACTTTCAATGGGCCGAGCGCGTCGATCAAACGTTCGATCTCGCAAAGCAACTCGTTGACAGGAAGGTCGATGTCATCTTCGCGCCTGCATCCACCCAGGTAGGGCCTGCCCGGCGCGCGACTGCCACCATTCCCATTGTCTTCGCTCAGCACGCGGATCCCGTCGGGCTCGGAGACGTGAGCAGACGACCTCGACTTCGAACTCTTAGTTTGCGCCCGCGATGAGAAGCAGATTGTTGATCACGGGGGTGGCGAGAAACGCGACTACGAGTGCGACGTTGTAGACATTCTTGGCGCGCCAAAGAAGGGCCGCGACAACTCCCGTGGCTACCAGTTTGGGTATCAGCCACCATTGGCCCAGCAGGGTTTGACTCCACGCCATGATCGGATTTGCCTCGTGAAACCCGAGTTCTAGAAACCTGTTTGTCGTGGCGAGGTCAGCACAGCCCAACGCCAGTACCGACAATATTAAGACTAGTTTAATCCGGATCATTTCAGTCTCGCTGGCCTACCAATGAACGAAGGCTACTGAGGTTCCCTTAAGAAAGCGTGAGCCGCTATTCCAGAGGAATCAATTCGAGTTTGATCCAATATTTTAAGGCCGGGAGGGTTTAGGGGAGCAAAACAAGGCTGCTACGATCGGCCAGTTGCAGCTGGAATATCCCTCGGGCATCATGCTCTCGTGGACGGCTCCGCCCATCTAGATTCAAATCGCTTCCGGAGAAGCCTGTGAGATGCAAGTTTGGATTTATACGGACACGAGCAAGAACGTTAGCGATCCGCAGCATCTTAGGGTCTTTGCCACAAAGTTAGACGCCCAAAGGTGGTTTCAGCATAACCGTCTAGAGGGAGCCGCTTTCGCTTATCAAACCTTGGTGGTGCCAAGCAAAAAGCGATCTTCAGCGCGAGAGATCGAGGCAAATCTGATCAAGACGCTCTTGGTTCTTTCCGTCTTGATATTGGGGATCTCCGACCTCTTCACCACAAATGTTATTCTGAATCGCGGACTTCACGAGCTAAACCCGTTTATGCACTTCGCTCAAACGTGGCTCGGAGTATGGTGGCTTATCCCCAAATTGACTCTGACCTATTTCATGATGTGGCTACTTTGGCGAAGCAATAATCCTTACAATATAGCAATCGTCGTGGCGTTCTGCAGTGCGCCGGTATTGAACAACTTACTAATTATTGTAGGTGCGCCCTGAGGCGAACAGCAACATCACCATCTTTTGCCTTGATAGCGCGCGTTGGGCTGATTAGAAATTTCCGAATTTTGCAACGCGTCTAGCGTGACCTGCTCCCCTGAAACGCCCCCGATTTTGAGTTAGGGTTCTGTTCTCCACCGAGGAGACGGACGATGCGTAAAGGCAGGTTCACCGAAGAGCAGATCATCGAGGTGCTGAAGGAACACGCTGCCGGGATTTCGGCGAGCGATCTGTGCCGCAAGCATGGCAACAGCGACGCCACATTCTACAAGTGGCGGTCGCGCTATGGCGGGATGGAGGTCTCCGATGCCCGCAAGCTGAAGGCCCTCGAGGAAGGGAACCGCAAGCTCAAGAAGTTGGTGGCAGAGACGATACTGGATGCATCGACGCTGAAGGAGATGCTGGAAAAAACTTCTGACGCCCCGGCTTGCGGAGACGTGCTGTGACCTGGGCGACCGATCAGAAGGGTTACTCGCAGCGGCGGGCTTGCAAGCTGGTGGGCCTGCAGCCGAAGACCGACCGCTATGCCTGACGCGACCGGACGATGGCACGTTGCGGGCTCGGCTGGGGGAATTGGCTTCGCAACGCTGCCGCTTCGGCTACCGTCGCGTGGGGCTGCTATTGGCTCGGCAAGGGGGCCGGATCAATCGGAAGAAGCTGTACCGGCTCTACAAGGAGGAGCGGCTGACCGGTGCGTAAACGGGGTGGCCGCAAACGGGCACTGGGCACCCGGGCGCCGATGACGATCCGCAGGGTCAGAACCTGCGCTGGTCGCTCGACTTCGTGACGGATACGCTCTCTAGCGGCCGGCGCTTCCGCATCCTGACCCTGGTCGACGACTTCACCCGGGAATGCCTGACGCTGTCGCGTCGCTGCCGGGTCGAGGCACGTAAGCAAAGCCGCTGGATTAAGCTTTTAAGTCGACGCAAGATTGCAGTTTTATATTGCTGAACATATAGATCTAGCTATTTTGAAGTCGCACTTTGGTGAGGACGTGAACAACTTTCTCCGCTGGTCTTTACTAGCTGGCATTGCCGTAATTGACTTTTTTCTTTCCAGGCTGGTAGGCGTTCATATCATTGTCGAGCGCTGGGCTCTTTTATTGGGTCTGCTGCTGCTAGGGATATTTGTGATTTACCGTTTCGTGCGGAAGAGGCCGCGCATTGCGTGCCTGTGCCACGCCGTGATGCAGTACCTCGCCCTAACGGGCGTCATGGTTATCTTGTCCTGTATCGTTGCGACGTTCGATCGCCCCCTCATTGACGCCGAGCTGTCAAGAGTCGATCAGGCATTGGGTCTGGACTGGACGGCTGCTTTCGATTTCGTACACTCCCACCCCTTGCTCTCCGTCATTCTGAGGTCTGCGTATAGCTCGATCCCGGTCCAAACTGCGCTGCTCTTCTGGTGGCTCGCCGTGATTGCCGATGATTTCGCGCGTATCGATGAGTTTATTGGACTCGTCGCGAGCACGCTCGTCTTAACCGTCGCGATCTCGGCAGTGCTTCCCGCCGGCGGTGCATTCGTCTGGTACAAGCAGACGTCAGTGACTGATGCCAGTTATGTTCAGTTGTTTCTCGACCTGCGCGGCGGGGCGATTCATGAGATTCCTCTCAGTCAGCTCGATGGCATCGTACAGTTTCCCTCGTTCCATATGATCTTCGGGATAATTTGCATCTATGCAGCGAGGGGAGTCAGGGTTCTTTTCCCGCTTTTGACAGTCCTCAGCACAATCATGATCGCGGCGACGCCTGTCTTCGGCGGCCACCACTTCTCGGACCTGATCGGGGGGGCGGTTGTCGCGGTAGTATCCATCCTGTTCGTTGCGCGCAGAGCGGACAACGGTTCGGCGGTGCCCGCGGCCAAAGCTGGGCTATAATCAATTAAGTCTGGCCTGATAGGAGCGCGTCTCGCGGCGATTCGACGGCCAATTCAGCAGACTGAAATCAGCAATTCTAAGCATCGGGATCACCCCCCCCCCCGTGCAACGCGCAGAAGCACTAAAATCTATCCGATGCAAAAAACAAAAGAACGGCTGTGGGACGGTAATCCTGTAATGATGAAATGGGGCGAGATAGGTAATGCCAAGCTAAAAGGCTCCGAGAAGGGCTCAACCAGAATAACGTTAGTTCGTTGACCGCAATTGGAGCCAGTCGTGGCGGCAGTTCGAATGGTTGCAGTGCAAGGCAACACGCCAGCTTTACGCGTAGATGCTGCGCAGACAACGCATTTAAATAAATTCCAGCAAGTGACGATGATTATCGCATCGACAGCCAATCAGTCTAAGGCTGGTTGTTGGGCGACCTTTCAATGAACCGGCGGCTGCCGTTGAGCAGCTCGAGGTTGTTGACGATGACCGGATTGCCCGGATCGAGCGCATAGGCCTTCTCGAACTTGCGCCGTGCCGCGCTCAGATTGCCGCGCAGCATGTAGGAATAGCCCTGATCGTTCAGGATCTGCACGGTCTCGCCGCCGAGGCGAATCGCCTGTGCGTAGGCCTGGTCGGCAAGGTCGAAGCGGTGCAGGCGATCGTAGCTCGCGGCCAGGCCGGTCCACGCGGTCAGGTCCTTCGGCGCCTTCTCGACGCCGTCCCTGAAATAGCGATTGGCGATGCCGTAATTGCCGCGGTTGAACTGCTCCAGCCCGAGCCGCACCGGCTCGTCGGAGGGATAGTATTTGACGTCGGTCGGCTCCTGCACGGGATCGCCGCCCGGCGGATCGACAGGCGCCACGATCGCGGCCTCCCGCACCGTGTAGTCGCACCCGGCAAGGCCGATTCCCAACCAGCAACAGGTCAGCATCATGATGAGACGCCGCATCGATCCTTGTCCCCCGCCGGCTCCCAGCGGCCTCAGCCAGCTCGCAGCCACATTCTGCAAAATACCCACTGCAGTAGCTATATCGTTCAAATAATTCAGCTTTTACCTTCCGGCCCCCGCGCCGCCCACCGGTACTGAGACACCGGCTGACGAGCCCGCCCCCAACCCCTCGATGTTGACGTTCTGGGTGGTTGGCGGCCGCTGGCCCATCGCCTTGGTGGGATCTCCCATATCCGGAAGCTGATCCACCGGCTGCCTGGTATTGCCATAGCGGGTGACGGCAGCACCGGCTCGCCGCGCGTCAGTGGCGATCCTGGTGTCGCCGACGTAGCGCGGCCACGGCGTGATGGTGTGGGTGACGGCGTTGACCTGCTTGGCATCGCCGGCGCTCATCGTGATGGTGTCGGAACGCTGGAAATAGCGGTCCACCTCGTCATGTCCGGCGAGCCCGTAACATCCTCCGAGCAGCAAGGGCGCGCACAGAGCCAGATACCTGATGGTCATCTCCCGCGTCCTTCAGTTGAGGGTTTTCACGACGGGCTGGTCGACAGCCGCGGCGGGGGGCGGAACGGGCGTCCGGATCTCGGGCGCGATGATGTGGCCGTAAGGCCCCTTCACCTCGCCGCCGGAATTGACGTAGTCATCGTAACGCTTGCGGACATCCATCTGGCCGTTGAGGAAGAAATCGACGTCATTGGCCGGCAGCCGTGAATCCAGCGGCGAGGCCAGTCGCTGCCCCGGCGCCGCCGGCGCAACCAGATGCGGCGTGACGATGATGACGAGATCGGTCTCCTGCTGCTGGTAGGACTTGCTGCTGAACAAGCTACCGAGCACCGGCACCGAGCCGATCCAGGGCAATTGCGAGACGTCCTGGCGGTTACGGGTCTGGAGCAGGCCGGCGATAGCGAAGCTCTGGCCGTCGCGCAGTTCCACGGTGGTCCGCGCGTCGCGGCGCGTCAGCGCAGGAACCGTCGTCCCTTGAATTGTCACTGCGTTGGAGAAATCAAGTTCGCTCACCGATGGCTCGACACGAAGGTTGATCACGCCACGCGAGAGGACAGTGGGAACGAAAGCAAGCTCGACACCGAACTTCTTGTAGTCAATCGTGACAGTCGGAAAACCGTTCGTCGTCGTGTTGGGGATCGGCACCGGAAACTCGCCACCAGCCAGGAAGCGCGCGGCATCCCCGGAGAGCGTGGTCAAGTTCGGCTCAGCCAGCCGGCGCGCCAATCCCTTGGTTTCCAGCGCAGAGATCAACAGGTCCACCGAGCCGCCGTTGCTGGTCCTGATGATGCTGGTTAGCAAGCTTCCGAACGGGGCCGGAGCAACGCCGCCTGCAGTGCCGACGAGCGTCCCGAGCGTTCCGAGGATCGGAAGACTTCCAGTAGGAGAAGCACCAACAGGAGAACCGCCGGTGTTACCACTGGGGTTTTGGATTGTGTTAATCCCACCGATCGGCTCTCGGACCGTCGCGCTAGTTGCACCGCCGCGCCCCGAATTTGCGACATTCGTCCCATTGGCATTCGCAGCATAGAGATTGACGCCCAAGTTGCGACCGGCGTCGCGACTAACCTCGAGAAAGCGCACCTCCAGCATCACCTGCTGCGGCGCCGCGACGCTCATCGCGTTGACGACGGTGCCGCCCTTGGCGACCGTGCCGGTGGCGATCGCCATCGCCCGCTCGGCGGCGACGGCATCGACCACCGTGCCGCTCAGCACCACCTGTCCCTCCGACGAGGAGACGCGAATACCCTGCGAGCCGGTGCTGGCGCGGATGTTCTGCTGCAGACTGTTGGTGTCGATCGAAACCTCGACATCGAGGATGCCGATCTGCTTCATCGCGGAGTCGAAAAGAATGACGTTGGTGGTGCCGGTCTGCTTGCCCTGGATGTAGATCAGGTGGTCGCTCAGCGACTTGACGTCGGCGATGTCGGACGAGCCAGCCACGATGGTCGCAAAGGCCTGTTCGACCCGGAAGGTCCTGGACTTGTTGACGATCACCTTGATGCGTTGGACGTCGTTCATCTCGCTGACGAACACACCACCGCCGGACACCCGCCGGTCGGCTGCACCGGCGTGATCCGCGGAGCCCGCCAAGGTAAATCCGGCGCTCAGAGCCAAAACGCTCAGGGCGAAACGCCTACCACCGGGCCCCATGAAAACGCGACCGCCACCCATCTCAAAACCCCTTGCCGCATTCTGCGGCTGTCCCCAACGATGCACTCCAGGGCGCCTCAACAACTCTCCTTCGCACGCAACGCCACAGAGCTTACAATTCGTTCCACTATAAACCGTTACCGGTTATTTTCTTTCCGGCGAACACATCGGGCCTAAAATCACTCCCGTATCCGCCCGGGGGCCAAGGCCCGCCGGCCGCGCTCGGCGGCCTGGAGATCATCAGCAATCCTTCGCGCCCTTGGCAAGGCGAGACCCCTACCGCAGCGCCGCAACGCCATAGAAAACCTGAGAATGTTGCCAGGAAGCACCACTTCTCACATAGGAACGGAAGAATAACTACGTACCTTAAGATGTTGTAGCTGGCTTTTAGCACAGTCCCGCAGACGTGCGTCGGTCGAAATAAACGTGGTCGCGGCGCGACTAATAGGGCGCGATTCGCGCCGAATTTCGGGTAAGCCGAAATCGTCAATAGTCGGCGGCGTAATGTCTCCATTGCCCCGCCTGGAGGCAGTGCAAAGCTGGAATTGCGGACGCAAAGCTAAACTGCGATTTTGTCTCAGTATGCTGCAAGGGTATTCTGAGCCACGTGGCTGACGGTTCCCCTCCATATTGGCAGCATGAAGCTGAAATTGTAGTTTGCGCTCGCAGTTATGCTCATCGCCCCGGTGCTGGTATTCATCGCGGATCGAGAAGCCGAAGGTGTTGCAGCGAACCCGGAAGTACTGAGAAACGGCACCACCGACTCTGCGGTAGCGACACTGTTCGCTCCGGTGGCTGGCAACGCGCATACCGCCGATTGAGACTGGGTCGCGCAGTAGATAAGGGTCTGCCGCACCAACTCACTTGACAGAGTGCGAACCGAATTCGCTGTTACGTAAAATCGCGCGACATCACTTATTGCAATGAAGATCAAGACAAACATCATGAAGACGAGCACCAGCTCAAACGAGACAGCCCCCAACCTATCACGACCTTTATTGAACACGAACTTCATAGCTGGCTCTGTTACTGAACGATCCTGACCAGAGAAGAGCATTCACGCTGGTCGCAGGCATACTCGCTGAGACCGTAACCAAAAATGGCGGATTGCAGGTGGTGCCCGTCGCAATCCCCGTACATCCTGTCGCTACTCCAGCGCAGGAACACGTCACGGCAGGCGTTCCACTCAATGTCCAGCCTGAGGGAAGAGCGTTTATTACGGCATTCTGAATGCCCACCGGATCGGTGGGGAAAAAGCGTGCATATTCTCCGCCCGCCCTAACAGCCGCATGTATCGCGATCCCTCGTTGCGTTACGTCGCCTATGCCGGCACCGGCAAGCAGCAACGTAAACAACGCCACCGCAATCATGACGAACTCAAATGCGGCCGCTCCGCGCTGATTTCGTACGAAATTAAGGCGCCTCATAGGTTGCCTCTACTGGACGAGGTTGACAGCCCGCACCTGAGCGGTCTGCGTGCCGGTAGTGCTGCATCCGCTTAGCTGTTCAGTTGCGTTGCCATTATAGTACACAGACCAAGCGACCAACGAGAAGCAGCTCTCTGCGGTAGCGAATGCATTGCCCGTTACACAGACGCTCGCATTGGGAAAATACATTCCCCCGTTCAATGTGACGGTCGAACTGCCCGTCAATGTGACCTGCGTGCTCCCGCAAGATCCTGCTTTCTGTTCCGGATATCGGTAGTCCATATAAAACAAAATGCCCTTGTAATTGGTGTCAGCATAAGCAGGGGTTTTCGTCGCGGTCATCGTTACCGTTCCCCCGGTAATGCTCAATTGGCCGAGTTTACTGGCGGAACTGCCCGTAAAAATAAAAGTACACCCATTGCAAATGAGCGTTCCGCCCGACACGGTGACTGATGAATTGTAGAAGAAATAGGTCCCCGACGGTAGCGTCCCTGTCGGCGGCCCTGGAGGGCTACTGCCTGCATTGTTAATTTTTAGATCGGCTCCGACGCAGAACACGCCAGGGGAGATAACATAAGGAGAAGTGGCTGTCTTGCTACTGCTACAATTCGTGGCGTTCACCGCAGAGGGAATAGCGGAGGAATCCGTTAAGAGCGCCTGATACGGATCTAGCGAAGGCGGCTGATACATCAGGCTGCCCTGCTGAGTGCAGGGACTACCGCTACCAGACTGAGTGCAACCGCCCGCTCCTACCAGAATAGCGTTCGCCTGAGTCTTATTAGCCCCAGCGCCGTTGAAAGAAATGGACTGAGGACCTGTCTTATTAGACGCCAAAGAGCAATTCGTTGCGGTGACTGCCGCGCTGCCGCTGAAAGCGAGTCCGCCCGCTAAAGCCAACGAACATGCTGGCCCTGACGTCGCGAGCTCGGCAGTCGCCACTTCAGTAACGTTCGTTGAGCCCGATCCCATGACGAGAGCCGTAAAGCTGCGAGGCACTGAACGAACGATGGTAGCCCTGACAGCATTGCAGGATGGTGAACAGGCTCCACTTCCATCAGCGCTGAAGCCACTGCTGTATGTGCCAGGCTGTACAGTAACTGTCGTTTGGTTTGCCCCCGACGTATATCCGTTGCTTGTCGCCATATCGATGCCTGCGGCTTGTGCGCTTGCAAATGTGCCTGATTGAATGAGCGCGAGAACACCGGCAATCGCGGCTGAGTCGGCGGTATTCTGTCCATGTCTTCGCTCAAGGTACCAAGTGCTGACCTCCATACCGAATCCAACCATGCCCATAAATCCGATCGAAGATACTATGAACATGAGGGCGCTTACGCCGCGCTTGTCGCGCATCAAACGCAAGATCGTTTTCGTAACGCTCTGAACAGCTTTCGGAGAGCTAACCCGGCCCATGACTTTCCCGTACCTAAATCTGCTTGAACGTGCGAATGAGATGCAGAAACGGACTTCCGCCGAGAATGACAAACATCGCCGGAAGCAGAAACAGCACCATCGGAATGGTGAGCTTGGCGCCCAGCTTGTGCGCCCGTTCCTCCAGCTTGGTAATGCGCTCGCGCCTAAGGTCGGCGGCGATCGTTCGCAAAGCCTGACCAAGGGGCGTGCCGTATTGCAGGCTCTGGCTCACCATGGTGCCGAAGCGGCGAAGTCCCTCGGAGGTGGCTCCCAGTTTCTCGAAGGCCTCGGCGCGACTGGGCAGGATCCGGAGATCGTCAAGCAAGCCGTACAGAACCCGGGCCATGGCGGGGTTGGTGTCGGACATTTCCTCCGCCACACGCTGCAGAGCGCTTTCCAGCCCCATGCCCGCTTCGCTGCAGACCACCAGCAGATCGATCATATCCGGCGTGCCGAGCCGAATGGCAGCATCGAAACGCCGCCTGAGCATATGGAGTGTAAGCCGAGGGCCCATGATACCGATCACCACTGCGACCAGGGTGAAGATCAGCACGTCCCCGAAAGGCCTTCCCGAAAGCTGGACGAAAAGAAAGACAACGACAGGCAGCAGGAACATGCAGACGATCTTGACGCCGATCCAGACCGGGAGCGTCCGGTAGTGATTGAAGCCTGCCGACTGGAGCACCGCTCGCAGCTGGTCCAGATTTTCCTCGGCGTAGAACCGCCTGTACCGCGTACCGATCGACGACAGCCAGCTCATCAGATCCTTCGAACGCGTCGATCGATCGGGGATGCCGAGCACTGCATTCGACACGCGCGCATCCAGGGTGCGGAGGTGCAGTTCGCGGATGATCAACACGAAGGTTGCAGCCGCCGCGGCGATCGCCAACGCAACAAATGCGAGACCGGCCGTCATAGTGCCGTCTCCCGCCGGATCATCCATCTTATCACGAAATGCCCGACGAGCACCGAGCCGACGGCGTAAGCCAATAACGTGTTTCCAACCGGATCATAGAACAACAGATCAATGGATTGCGGATTGATCATGTATAACAAACCACCCACGAGAAGCGGCGCCATCGACAACGCGCGCGAGGAAAAGATGACCTCTCCTGCAAGCGCCTTGGCGCGCGCGGCGAGCGCGACGCGCTGACTCACGGTCTCTCCCAGAATCTGCAATGTTTCGGCCAGACTGCCGCCCGACTTCAACTGGACGGCAAGCGTCACCGCAAACATCGCATACTCGGCCACCTGCGTTCGCCGATAAACGGCTTCCACGGCCTCCTCCGGAGGTCTTCCGACGCTCAGCTCGCTGCAGACGACGGCAAACTGTCCCGCCGTGGGCTGCGGCATCTCGCGAGCGATGGCGCGAAAAGCCTCGTTGACGGGTAACCCGGCTCGAACGGTGCTCGTCACGAGTTGAATCGCGTCAGGTAGCTGCCGGAAAAGCCGATTGGCAAAGCTGCGTTGCTGCCACCCAAATAGACCTCGCACCACTACAAGCGCGCCGATAGCAGCTGCGATCGAAACATAAAGCGAGGAAAACGCAAACAGACGATTCGCATAAAGGATCGCTGACGCTGCGACCACGCCGGCAAGCAGCACGTAGGCCGGGTGACACGCATAAACGATGCCCGGACGATAGTTGGCGAGACGATGCAAAAACTGCGAGCGGGTGCCATTTTCGAGCCTACGGATCGAAGGCAAACTTGCCGCAAGTGAGCTGGGCAAGGCCGTCGTCAGTTGGCGTTCCATACGCCGCTGCCGTCCGTCGAGCCACAGCGACACCGCCGTCGCGCACAGCAGGAGCATCAGAACCGCTACGATCACGGATTGCGGTATCATATGTGCCTCATTGCCTCGTCCCAATCCCGATCGAGTCCATAATAGACAAGACGGCTCTTGAATTTCGGAACCGCGTGCGTCGACCGGTATGCCCCCGATATGCGCCCGTGAACGTCCTCTTCCTTGTACTCGAAGGCCGCGATGTCGTTGGTCGTGATCACCTCGCCTTCCAGACCGATCACCTCGGTGATCTGGACGATGCGGCGCTGCCCGTCGCGCATGCGTTCGACCTGGACGATGAGATCCAGCGCGGCAACGATCTGGGACCGGATCGCCCGCGACGGCAGATTGACCTGTCCCATCTGCACCATGTTCTCGACGCGGGTCAGGGCATCGCGGGTGCTGTTGGCGTGCACGGTGGAGATCGAGCCGTCATGCCCGGTGTTCATGGCCTGGAGCATGTCGAAGGCCTCGGCGCCGCGGACCTCGCCGACGACGATCCGGTCGGGACGCATGCGCAGGGCGTTCCAGAGGAGATCGCGCTGCGTCACCTGCCCGGTGCCCTCGAGGCTCGGCGGGCGCGTCTCGAGGCTGATCACGTGCGGCTGCTGAAGCTGCAGCTCCGCTGCGTCCTCGATGGTGACGATGCGCTCCCGGGGATCGATGAACTGGCTCATGGCGTTGAGCAGCGTGGTCTTGCCGGAGCCGGTGCCGCCGGAGACCAGGACGTTGAGCCGGGACCTGCCGGCGATTTCCAACAGTTGCGCAATGGCCGGGGTCATCGACCCGTTATCGACCATCCCAGCCATGTCCAGACGGCGACTGGGAAACTTGCGGATGGAGATGCAGGGACTGTGGATCGCGAGCGGCGGCAGGATGATGTTGACACGGCTGCCGTCCGGCAGGCGGCAGTCCACCATCGGGCTGGATTCGTCGACGCGCCGGCCGACCTGAGCCGCGATCTTCTGCGCCACCGAGGCGATGTGGTCGTTGTCGCGGAACCGCACCGCGATCCGCTCCAGCTTGCCGCTTCGCTCGACATAGACGTTGCTGGGACCGTTGATCATGATGTCGCTGATCGTCTGATCGAGCAGGAGCGGACGCAGCGGGCCGTAGCCGGTCATGTCGTCGGCGATCTCGTCCGCGAGCAAAATCTGCTCGCGGCCCGACAGTTCGAGCCGGTCATGGTTGGCGATGCCGTGGATGATCTCCTCGACCTGCCGCCGCAGGATATCGCGCGACACGGTCGCCGCCGCCGCGGGATCGATCTGCTCGATGACCCGTTCGCGCAGCGACGCAGGCATCACGGGGTGATGAACCTCGCTTTCCTCGCGCCTCGTCAGCACGACGGGCGCCGAAGCAAGCACGTCCTGATGTGACGACGGCAGACCTGCCGTCGCCGCGCCCGGCAACGGCGGAGGAGAACCCGACGCCGGAACGGGTACGCGATCCGGCATGTCGTCCGGGCGTCGACCGAATTTCTTCATAGCCCGATCAGCCTCCTCAGCCGGCCCTTCTGCTCGGCGCCGACACCCGTGATCTCCCGGACGATCGGGGCGAGGTGGCGCCGCAATCTTCTGACGTGCTTGAGCGCGGGGATGCCGAGATTGACCGCCTGGGTCATGCCCTTGCCGAGATCCGGGATCACCATGTCCGGTTCGGCGCCCAGCGCCTTGACCATCGTGGGCCTCGGAAGCCCGCCGGCGCGATCGGCCCGGTTGAGCAGCGTGAACACGCGGTCCTTGCCGGCGATGTTCGTGACCGCGGTGCGGAGCGCATGGGCGTTGCGCAACCCGGTCACCTCGGCCTCCAGCAGCACCAGCACGTGGCGCGACAGACTGATGACCGGGTGCATCGACGGCGGAAACGGCACCGGCATGTCGACGATGACGTAGTTGAAGCGCTGGCGGAGCAGGCCGAGTACATGCCGCACCCCGGCCTCTGTGATGTCGAGCTGCGCATCGAGCTCCTCATCGGCCGATATCAGGGACACGCGCTCGTTGATCTCGATCGCCGCGCGCTCGATGAACAGGGTGTCGGCCCGCATCGGATTTTCCAGGGCAATGCGCAGCCCCGGCCCGGGACGAACGCCCAGCATCACGGCCGTCTCGCCGCCCTGCAGATGCAGATCGAGCAGCGCGACCTTGGCCTTGGTGGTCTCGGCGACCTGGAGCGCGAGATTGATGGCGATGCTGGTCGCCCCGGCGCCGCCTTGCGCGCCGCAGATCGAGACTACATGCCCGCCGCGGTCGGCTTGAACGTGCGAGGTGTCCCCGAGCAATTTCGGACGGAGCTGGTCCAGCACGATATCCCGCGTGAGCGGCTTCGGGAGATACTCGGTCAGGCCGAGCTCCATCAGCTCACGGTAGAAAGTGATCTCCCTGTTGTCACCGACCAGCGCCACGCGGACATCCGGCGGGCAGACGCCGGCCAGGCGTTCCAGCTCGGGAAACGGATCGTCAATGCCGCTGATGTCGGCCACCAGGGCGAACAGATCGGTGTCCGTCTCCAGCATCTTGATGGCATTGCGGATCGTGCCGTGCCTGACAGCGAGATTACTGCCTTCGAGGCCCTTGCCGAGCGCGCCTGCACTGACCTCGTCATTGACGAAACAGACGATCCGGTTGCGGGTGACGATGGATGTCGTTTCTTCGGGCGGAGTGATCACGGCCATGTTCATCAATGCTTCTCCGGCAACCTGGCGGCGTAGCCAGTGGCGCTTGCGGTGCGCTCCGCAGCTTCCGATCCATCGCAGCTCACAGCCGCATCGACGTCTTCGGCGTCCTGCTTCCTGACCGTGTATTGCCTGACCTCGCCGCCCGAATGAACCACCACCGCCGTCCGCTGGCCGGCGATGGCATTCTGGCGCGCAAGCTCCGGCGAGACGTCGCAGCTCGAAATCGCGCCGGTGTCACCCTTGTCCCACTGATCGATCGCCGCCCGTACCGCCAGGGACAGCGTCCCGAGCTGCTTGGCCACCGTGACCTTCTTGACCTGCTCCTGGGTCAGCTCCAACGACACCGTCTGCGGCATCTTGCCGGCGACGGAGGCAATTCCGCGCCCGCCCTGCACGATCTCCTGGTCGATCGCGATGACCCGGACGTTGCGCAGAACCGTCTCGCTCATTGCGCGGCGCGCGGGATCCGCCTTCTCGAACACCTGGGTCAGCACGACGTCGACGTGGTCGCCCGGCCTGACCAAGCCCGAGACGCCTGATTCCTCATCGACCTTGATGCTGATGGCCCGGCTGTCCGGCGCCAGCACGCTGGCGAGGAAGCCGCGATCGCGCGGGCGCAGGATGTCCTGCAAGGTGATAGGGCTGCCGGCATCGACGAACTTGCGAACCAGCGACCCGGGAAGCCCGGCGGTGGATTCAGGTGTTTCGAGGATCGCCCCGGTCGGGACGCGCTCGGGCGGCACCTGGCGGAGCGTGAAATCCTCCTGGCGGGCCAATGTCCCCTTGGGCAGGGGCCGGGCCGCTACGAAATAGCCGACCGTGGCGGGCGCGGCCGGACCCTTTTCGGCAACCTGCGCGGGAACCTGTCTCGGCAGGTTCATGTTGTAGGCAATGAGCCCGAGCGCCGTTGTTGCAAGCAACAACACCATGATGATCGAGATGCGCAAAGCGGATGACATGTCAAAATCCTCGACTGAAAATGGCCCAGATGCCGCCGCAGGCGATGGCAACACCGTAAGGCAGCGGCGCGTGGCGCAAATGGCGCCAACGCTCGACCGCGTAGACCCGGCGCACCAGCGACGAACCGGCGGGCGCCAGCCGGGGATAAGGCAGGTTCCGCATCATCACGTGCCAAATGGCGAGAATACCGCCGGCCAGCGCAGTAACGGTCAACAATTGAATAATGTCGCTAAAGGGAAGTCCGACCGCCAGAGCGGTCAGCAGCTTGACGTCGCCGCCACCCATCCATCCTCGCAAGTAGACGACGAACAGAAGAGAAAACAGGACGACAGCAGCGAATAATGACTCAACGAGCTGGGCCGGATGTGCAAACTGACTGATAATTCCAAGGAGCGCCAGCGCCAGACAGATCTCATTCCGGATCAGTCGTGTCGCCACATCAGAAGCTGCGACGTGAAGCAACAACAAGACTTCCAGAATATATGTGATCCAAGCAATAGAACTCATCAAACGCTGGCCTCAAATGAGGGATTTACGAATCGGGTGGTAGAAAATGTTCCACCAGTCCAGCAGCCATTTTTATCCTCCAACAGCAGCATTGAGTGCAGAAACGATGGTGTTTAGTGCGGTCGTCAGCGTATTCTTGATAACCCCGCCTGCACCGTTATTGAAAACGCTCCCCACAACCGCGATGATGCAAGCCGCAAGCACCACGTACTCGAAAGACACCACACCGCCTTTGTCGGTGCCGAGACCCTTGAACGCGGCTATTATTTTCAACCGGTGCGTAAACATGGAAAGTTTCCCGACGCCAGAAAACTCTTTGACGAGAACCCCGCCAACTTAATCGCTTAAAAAAAAATGAGTTGAACGCATGCGAGTGAGGCGGGACAGAGGACAATCCCAATGTCCCGCCTTTCGATCAGAACATCAGGTTCCGACGGCTGTGGTTACCTTGCCGCTGATAGCTGTGATTGCATCGGACAGCGCCTTGCCGATGCCCGTTCCCGCGCTCGTACCGAATGCGGCCGCCACCGCAGCGACGATGCACGCAGCAACGATGACGTACTCAAACGACACGACACCGCGCGTGTCCGAACGCAGCTGCTTCAGGGCTTCGGTGGTCTTGATGTAATATTTCAGCATAGTGGAATATCCCTCGTTACTAAGATTAACTGGTCATTAGCGTTGGCAATAAAATTCAGCCAACTGCTAAAACTCTAATATTTCTCCTGAAAGTTGTCACCTGCTAATCGTTTTTTAACCTTACTCGGGGCGCCCCGGAAGATTACGGCCGGGAACCCGAACCCGTCAGGCGGTTAAAAAGGCAAAGTCCCGTTAAATTGCGGGTTAATTGCACCTGCAATAGGCAAACCAACAGCCCACATGAGCCGAGGTGAGCGGCAGACAAAACAAGCCTCATGATCGCCCCCGAGCTTGTCGGGGGCGCCGCGGCTCCGCAAAGCGGAAATTCCGAAGGCCGGCAGGCCGCAGGCGTCAACGGCTATGCGCCTGGCGCCGCGGCCGGCCCTGCCAGGCCGTCTGTCACGGAGACTCTTTCGCCGGCGTGGCGCTGCTGCCCTCGCTCCGCTGCTGCTGGGCCTCCGGCGTCGCCCCGTAAGGCAGCGGCTTGGCATCGAAGTCGGCGCGGCCGCAGGAGATTCTGGTGCAGAAAAAGCCGACATAATCCGTCTCCCTCCGGTGAGGGCCGCCTTGTCGGGTTGATGCAGGTGCTGTGTAACAGCCCTTATGGACAGCAATAAATTCAGTACTCAGATCGAACGGTTCGAGGTTGTCGAGACCGGCCGCCGCCGGCGCTGGACCGATGATGAGAAGCTCAAAATCGTCCTGGAGAGTTTGCAAGCACCGCGCGCGGTCTCGTCGACGGCACGACGGTATGGCATCTCTCGCTCGCTCTTGTTGACTTGGCGACGATCGTTTGGGGCGCGGACGAACGACATTGAACAGCCTCAGCCAGCCTTTGTGCCTGCGACGGTGATGGCGGACCAACCGCCGGTGCCGCCAATAGCTTTGGCGGGGCCAGCGAGCGGACGCATGGAGATTGTCATCGGCAAGGGCTGTCGGGTGATCGTGGACGCCGGCGTTGATATGACCGCGTTGTCTCGCGTGTTGGATCTGCTGGAGCGGCGATGATCCCGATCGCGGCAGGGGCAAGAATCTGGATCGCGACCGGTCACACTGACATGCGCAAAGGCATGCAGGGTCTGGCATTGCTGGTGCAGGAGGGGCTGGGGCGAGATCCTTTTGCCGGCGACGTCTTCGTGTTCCGTGGTCGTGCTGGCACACTGATCAAGGCGCTTTGGCACGACGGGATCGGGCTATCGCTCTACGCCAAACGGCTGGACCATGGGCGCTTCATCTGGCCCGCGACGGTGGATGGGGTGGTGTCGCTGACGGCAGCTCAGATGGGCTATTTGCTGGAGGCGATCGACTGGCGCAATCCGCAACACAGCTGGCGGCCGCAGAGCGCCGGATAGGTTGCGCAATAGTCCCGTGAGATTGCAAAAAGCGCGCGCCAAATCGCGGTTTTTGTGATTCCATCGATGCATGGGTGACGGTCCCGAGAAGCTGCCGGAAGATATTGAGGCGCTCCAAGCGGCGTTGCTGGCGACGCGTGCCGAACTCGCCAGCGTTCGCGCCCAGCAGTCCGACGACCATGCGCTGATCGCTCACCTGAAGCTGCAGATCAAAAAGCTGAACCGTGATCGCCATGGCCCTCGCTCGGAGCGTACCGCAAGGCTGCTGGATCAGCTCGAACTGACGTTGGAGGAGCTCGAGGCTTCAGCGACTGAGGACGAACTCGCTGCCGAAATGGCCGCGGCCAAGACGACAAAGGTGGCCTCGTTCACGCGCAAGCGGCCGTCGCGCCAGCCGTTCCCGGAGCATCTGCCTCGCGAGCGGGTGCTCGTGCCGGGACCGACGTCGTGCATCTGCTGCGGCGGTTTGCGGCTGTCCAAGCTTGGCGAGGACATCACCGAGACGCTGGAGGTGATCCCGAAATCCTGGAAGGTGATCCAGCACGTCCGGGAGAAGTTCAGCTGCCGTGATTGCGAGAAAATCAGCCAGGCCCCGGCGCCGTTCCACGTCATCGCTCGTGGTTGGGCCGGCCCCAGCTTGCTGGCAATGGTGCTGTTCGAGAAGTTCGGTCAGCACCAGCCGCTAAACCGGCAGGCCGAGCGCTATGCTAAAGAGGGCGTGCCGCTCAGCCTGTCGACCCTGGCCGACCAGGTTGGTGGCTGCACGGCGGCGCTGATGCCTTTGTTCAAGCGCCTCGAGGCCCACGTGCTGAGCGCCGAGCGATTGCACGGAGATGACACGACGGTGCCGGTCCTGGCCAAAGGCAAGACCGATACCGGTCGAATCTGGGTCTATGTGCGCGACGACAAGCCGTTTGGCGGCCAAGCCCCGCCGGGGACAGTGTTTTATTACTCGCGCGATCGCGCCGGCGAGCATCCCCAAGCCCATCTAGCCGGCTACAGCGGCATCTTCCAGGCCGATGCCTATAGCGGCTATGGCAAGCTTTACGAGGCGGGCCGCAACGCAGGTCCGATCCTGGAAGCCGCGTGTTGGGTCCATGCCCGGCGACCGTTCTTCGTAATGGCTGATCTGGCGGAAAATGCGCGCCGCAAGGTACAGGGCAGAAAGCCTGCGGTGATCTCGCCGCTGGCGCTGGAAGCAGTCCGCCGGATCGATGCCTTGTTCGAGATCGAGCGCGGCATCAACGGCGAGAAGCCCGAGCGGCGCCGGGCCGTGCGCCAGGAGCTCAGCGCGCCGCTCGCCGCCGATTTGGAAGGATGGATGCGTGAGCAACGCGCCAAGCTCTCTCGGCGCAACGACGTTGCCAAGGCGATGGACTACATGCTCAAGCGCTGGGGCTCGTTCACCCGCTTCCTTGAGGACGGCCGCATCTGCCTGTCGAACAACGCCGCCGAACGAGCCCTGCGCGGCATCGCTTTGGGGCGGAAGTCTTGGCTGTTCTGTGGCTCCGACCGCGGCGGCGACCGGGCCGCGATGATGTACAGCCTCATCGTCACAGCCAAAATGAACGACGTCGATCCACAAGCCTGGCTCGCCGACGTCCTGGCGCGCATCGCTGCACATCCGCTCCAACAGCTCGACGAACTTCTGCCCTGGAATTGGCGCAACCGAAACAACCAAGTCAACCAAGCCGCCTGAATAACCGCTCCGCGGTACTCACCGGATGCTTACCATAATCCTCACTTCGGCGTGGTACATCTTCACCAGTCCCTGGGTCTGGTCCACGATGACGTTGGCGCGGTGGACGACCTGACTGTCGGCGCATAGGCCGTCATCATCAGCCGACCGGCCTTCAGGCCCCGGATCGCGAAGACGCGATCGGTTGCCGGAATGACCTGCGCGATGTCTTCGACCGAAAGGGAGAACCTTTCCACCGGCTGATCCAACGTGGAGGTGCCGGCCTGCGGGCCTGCTCAATCGTGGATCGTTGAAGCAGATCGCGCTATCGCTCCAGCCGTTCGCCTGACGCGGTTCTGCCTAGCTCCAGCTGGTTACGTAAACTCGCCAACGAGTTGCTGCGTTTCGGCCACCGCCGCCTGTTCGTCTTGCGAGGGAGGGCGAGCCCTGGGATCAAACGGTTCTACCGTCTTTAGCGCGAATAAAGCTCACCGGTTGCAAGCGGAGGGCTCGCCGCGGAGACCCGAATCAACGAGCTAATTGCTTCCGACCTCCGCGCCGTGAGCAGGTACTTCATTCTTGCACAAAGCACCCGGGCCGGCATCTCGCAACAGAACGCGAAGTATCAACAAAACTAGCCCTACAACGGCGAAGCCGCCAAACGAAGCAACCTGATGCTCGATCAAATCAACGTTTTCGTTCAGAGTTCCCACGCGCAAAGCTTGGAGGACTCCCGAACATTCCGCAAACAGCATCATGCTGTATATGGTTATGCGCTCACCCGCATTTGCCCGCCTTGTGATTTCGGGCAGCAAAATGGCAATGCCCATACCGAGGATAAGCAAATCGTAATCGTACGCGTAAGGGCTGATCAACAGCGAGGTAACCGCCGCCAGACCCACGCACCAGCGCGTCGGTAGTCTGCGGTAGAGCACGAAGGCGATAATGAACAGGGAAAGGATCGCCGCGACGACCTGACCCAAAAACGCCAGCGAAGCGGGAAATCCGGCTGTTCGGAGCCCAGCATAGACCGACACCATTCGATACAATGGGTAGACGCCGCCGCGGGCAAGCGAATCAGCGGAAGCGTGTACGCTTACAAAGAAGGCGCTCCAGATACCGGGGCCGAGCAATACGGTGCAAATGATAGAACTCGAAAGAACCACACCAATTGCTATGACAAGCGCGATCCAGCGGCGTGCTAATACGACATACACAGCGAAAGCGACAGCAAGGTGTGGCTTGACCACCATTGCACCAAGGCTCAGTCCAGCCACTACCTGCCGTCGTTCGATTGTCAGACACGCAAGGCCGATAAGCCCCCCCGTCAGAAAGCCATTCTGACCTCCGATAAGCGTGATCAGCAAACTGGGCAGAAGCAGGAACGATATTAGCGTGAAGCCGCTCTGGGAAATCGCCTTAAGTATCAGAAGGTAGAAGCTTAGCGTTGCCGCAACAAAAAGGAAGTATGCCCCTCCGACAGGCAGGAGGGCCAAGGGAGCGACCAGCAAATCGAACTGGGGCGGATATGTCCAGGGCATGGGTTTAAACGGTCCGCCGGACGCATCCATCTCCATCCTGAGCATTTGATCAATATAGTAGGCCCGCTCGACGTCGCCATGCCAAACCCTTTGAGCGACAATGTAAAATGTATCGAAATCGAGGATCTTCCTATTCTGCCACCTCCCCCATCGGGAAAACCAGCTTGTCATCAGGAGAAGAACAACCGTCAGGACCTCTATAAGATAGCGCGCATACCTCGTTTGCCTTCCTGTAAATAATTCGGCCAAGTCCGATGACTTCATTAGATACGACTTTCAGAAAAAGGATTGACTTATATAATTCCTGGGCTCGTATGATTACACTTCCCAACGATAGACTAAAACCAACAATAGCAGGGGCACTAGTGTGGGTCTGACCTTAAGCCATGGACCTTAGCTCAGCCGACACATCTGCAAATGCGGCTCCAATCGTGGTCGAGCTTGCCGACGTCGTGATGGGTGGTGATCTCTCATTGCAATCCATCTTTGCCCTACTTGGCAAGCATCCTGCCGGTGTTTTCGAATTGCTCATGAGTTTTTGTCGGGCCGAAGCAGACACCAACTTGTCGGCCCCAAGGTCGACTTTGGACATCTCACTCCTTCCCTATAACAAAACTATGCTTGCCCAAATCCGGCAAGTCCTGTGCGCGGGCAGGCGTGTTTATCTGATCTCCGATGAGGATCGGTGGCACACGCAACGGATAGCAGATCATCTTGGACTGTTTGCTGGAGTTATCATCAACGATGATCGTGACGAACCGAACTCCAAGGCTACGCTGGAGATGCGACTTGCAAAAGCGTTCGGAGCTGGCGGCTTCGAACGCTTAACGCTTCCTATCACCGCATCGCGGAGTTGGGTAGATCTCCTCGAACGAATGCGCCTCTGGACCAGACTGTTCAGGGTGCACCAATGGTCAAAGAACGCGCTTGTATTCGTACCGCTGATAACCGCTCATCAGTTTGAGCTCCTCGCATTCGGCCACGCTGCCACAGCCTTCGTAGGGTTCTCTCTGGCAGCTTCTGGCATTTATATCGTGAACGATCTGGTGGATATCGATGCAGATCGGAACCATCCGCGAAAAAGGAGCCGACCGATAGCCGCCGGCTCGATACGTGCTTCGCACGGTCTCATTGCCGCGGTCGCCCTCGTTACGATTGCAATAATGGCGGCCAGCTCAGTGTCTCCGTTACTTACCGCAGTGCTAGGCTCCTATCTCTGTCTGACGATTGCATATTCTTTCGTACTGAAGCGGAAGATGCTGCTAGATGTCATTGCTCTCGCGGCGCTTTACACGATTCGGGTCGTAGGTGGCGCGGTCGCTATTTCAGTGCCTTCATCAGAATGGCTACTTGGCTTTTCGATGTTCGTCTTCATGGCGCTGGCCTTGATCAAGCGCTACGTGGAGCTGACGACAGGGCTCGACGCTGATTTGCCGGACCCAGCAAACAGGAATTACAAAAGGGGCGATTTAACCATTGTGGCTTCGCTTGCGGCGGCCGCGTCATTCAATGCGGTCACCGTATTTGCGCTCTACATTTCCTCTGAGACGGTTCATCGCTTGTATCGTCATCCGTACAATCTCTGGCTGATTTGTCCCATTCTCATGTACTGGTTGGGACGGGCATTGATGATGGCACATAGGCGAGAAATGGACGATGATCCGATTTTATTTGCTCTGAAGGACCGCAATAGTGTTTTTCTATTCGTTCTCGTCGGAGTTATCTTGTTGAGCGCGATCTGAAGGAAATTTCCGCCAGGCGCTTCGCCAAGCGCGATACGCCCCCCTTAGAGCCAGCCAGATTAATCTGGCCAAGAGGAAGCGCGAGCCTAATGTGCTAGACTAGTCGTCGCACCCTTCATATGGGGGAGGGCCTCAGGGCGACTCTTTCGCCGGCGTGGCGCTGCCGCCCTCGCTCCGCTGCTGCTGCCGCTGCTGGGCCTCCGGCGTCGCCCCGTAAGGCAGCGGCTTGGCATCGGGGTCGGCTCGGCCGCAGGAAAGACTGGTGCAGAAAAAGCCGACATAATCCTTCACCTCGGCGCGGTAGATCTTCACCAGCCCCTGGGTCTGGTCCACGATGACGTTGGCGCGGTGGACGACCTGACCGTCGGCGGCATAGGCCGTCATCATCACCCGACCGGCCTTCAGCCCCCGGATCGTGAAGACGCGGTCGGTTTCCGGAATGACCTGCGCGATGTCTTCGACCGAGAGGGAGAATTTGTTCACCGGCTGATCCAGCGTGAAGGTGCGGGCCTGCTCGGCCCGAAGCTCGATCGTCTCGGTCGCGACGATCTCCTGCATGTGCTGCGCGCTTGCGGTGCCGCCGACGAGGGTAAAGAGCGACATCAGCACGGCCGGCAAAATGATTGGCTTCATGAAAATTCCTCCCGGGAAACAGGAAGCTTAAAACCGCAAATGGCGCGCGGCCGGCGAAGATTAGCATAAATCCGCGGCCGACGTCTGTTTCGTGTTGATGCCGGGAGGCCGCGATCTTGCGTTTTCAGCAAGCTTGGGGGAAGCTGAATCGCCGGGGCGGCTGGGGACAGGCATGCGATTTTACTTCGGTTTATCCGTTTTTATGGTCTGCTGTTGGATGTCTGCCGGGGATGCGCACGCGCAGGCTCCGTACCTCATGGACGAGAGGCCCTGCCCCGACCGCGACCCCCGCATGCGGCAGCCACGCGACAACGAGTGGTGCGACTACGTCACCAAGATCAGGCGCTGCAACGGCGACCTGGCCGAGCGCCTGTTTCAGCAGAGCCGGGCCCCGGCGTATCTCATTTCCGAGCTCGGCACCGAGCATCCTCGCCGGCTGATCTGCCATCCGGACGAATGAGCCGGGCAGCCCGACAGCGCTTGCCTTATCCGCGCAGCAGTATTTTGACACCCGTACAAGGGGGAGATCGCGGATGCCGCCCAGGACCGGCGGCTCGCACCGCCGGCCTCAATGCGTCAGCTCGAACTTCCGCATCTCGTTGATCCGGGCCAGGCAGTATTCGCGGTAGAGGTCGTTCAGAAATGCCCACATGATAAATCCCCATCGCTCGAAACATCGACAGGCTGGTCTCGCAAGGTTTCAGGGCGATGTCGGCAATCCGGAATTCTGGTTTCCGGACGATTTCGTGGCGATGAATTTATGTCACCATTACTGCCGTTTACTGGTCCGTAATTCCGAGAAAGCGGAAACCAGGCTTAGGCAGGGCGCGACCGTCGTAATCGGACAGCGCCTTCGCGTGCTTGCGGGTCTGCCTGGCTTCGATGATCAGAAGACAGCGCCTGAGTTCCTCGCTGCAGCGCTTTGCCTGCGCCCGCATCTCGCGTCTATCGACGGCAGAGCTCGAGGACTGCGCGAGATCGCGCCATGCCGCTGCGAGCGACTTCCTGAGCAGCTCGACCGTGCGCTCCAGATCGTCCAACCGTTGCTCCGTCAATTGAACCACGGGCACAAGTCTTGGAAGGAACTAGGCCCGATTCGCCGGCTCCGAGGAAGCCCGTAGGGGTACGGCTCGCCGTGTCTCGGCCGATCAGCGGCCGCTCCCGGCCACCGAGCCGGTCGCCTCGGCCGCGTTGAAGTCCGGCAGGCAATCGCGGCAGATGACGAGTTTTTCGGCCAACTGCCTGTCCCGCTCTCCCTCGATTTCGTCGTGAACGGCCCACCACGCGCTGGAGTACGGGCGCAGTGTCGTCAGCGCCCGTTCCCGTTCGCCGATGCGGTCCACCGGCGTCGGGGAGGCAGCCATCGCACGGCGCGCTGCAGGCCTGGCCTGGTTCGGATTTCGCCCAAGTCCATCCCACGAAACCGACCTCGTCGAGCCTGCGCGGACCGGTTCGAACGTCGCGCAGCCCGCGCCCCAGATCGACAGCACCAACGCGGCGGCATGCCGGACGCATTTCGCCGTCCACCGTCTGCGAAAACCCGTGGGCATGATGGCGGGTCCTCTGCTCGTTAGCGGAATTTACGTCCGTTGATCACAACGCCGGCCGAGCCGAGAACAACCAGGACGCAGCCTGCGATGATGAGCCAATGTGGGGGCTGGAGCCCGCGCAGGATGTCGATCATGACCCGATACCGGTTCGTCCGCGCCAACGGCCAATCTGACGCCGGGACCATCCGACGCCGGGACCAAGGCTGAGCGCTTATGGTTAAAACGCAGTAAATGCGATTAATGCCGCCGGTAAAGGCATCGCTGCCGGCCCGCTCATGAAGCGGCAAGCCTTGTCCAAACTGCATGGACAATCATGAAAAAGGACAAGGCCCCCAGAAGCCAGGCGATCCCACTGCCCGTCTGGTGCTCTTCGAATTCGAGATTCGGATCGCTCTCACGGCCGAACGGGACCTCCGGAGCTGGCCTTTGCGAGCGACGGATGCCTGCGGCGGCACGTTGCAGAAGTCGACGGACGATCGTCTCCCTCCGGTCGATGCTGTCGCCTCCGTCCGGATCGGCCGGCATCGTCAACCTTGTCCAGCCTTGCGAGGAGGCCGTCGTTGCATCGTCGACATGAGGCGCACGAGGCGGTTCACACGGCGAATGCTTTCGGTGAAGCGCACGGCGGGCGTACGGTGTCGGATATGGAAAACGAGCTTTCGAAGGCGAGCGAGCATGATGTCCTTCCCGTCGACCAGATACCGATCAGCGCTGCAGGCGCGGTGATCTGACATAGCGCGTCAGGACCGGCACGGGATGCGCATTGGCGAGGACCCGGACGCCGACGGCCTGCCGCTTGCCGGACCGCTGATCAGGAGCAAGATTGTAGGTCACCCGGGCACCGGCCTCGGGTGTGAGGCCGGGAGAACACGATTTGAGATGAAAGAAGATGTCAGTGCCGCCGGAATCCGGCCTGATGAAACCGAACGCCCTGTCGCCATGATACGTCTTGATTGTACCTTCCAGCATCTTGCAACCTTTCAGTTCGATGGGCGCATGGTTCGGACGTTCCTAAGCGTCGAACGCACCCGATTTCCTCACCTGCTCGATATTCGAATCAACCGACACCAGGAAAACGAACGCGACATTTGAGACCTGCAGGAAGCGCATAATTGGGGTTCGGCAATTCAAGGCGAACACCGATCGTCCCGCTCGCCGCGTCGAAGACTTGATCGACCACCGTCACGCGTGCGGTGTATCGGCCTCCTACCGGCGCCTCCGGAAGCACCTCCGCCGAGGCTCCCACATGGATCTTCCCGAACTGGCTGAGCGGAACAAAAACTTCGACCAACAGCGGATCGATTTGCGAAATCGTCAGGAGATGGGCCTGATCGAACGCATATTCGCCAGGCCCCAGCTTGCGCTCGACGACCACGCCGTCGATGGGGCTGCGGATGGTACGCAGTTTGAGGACTTCGTTGGCGCGGGCCAATTCCAGCCCGGCGAGCGCGAAGTTGACCTTTGCTTCCTCGACATCCTGTTCGGCAACGCGCGCACTCGTCTCAGCCTCGTCGGCAACCGCGACCGAGACCGCATCGTTCTTGCGCAATAACTTGGATCGCTCGTCCTTGCGCCGCTGGAATTCAAGCTTGGCGATACTCGAGCGAACCGTCGCGTCGTTCTCGGCACGAGCCTTCGCCAGCAACACCGCCGCCTGTTCGACCCCCGATTCGAGGCGAGCAACGACATCTCCCTTCTTGATGACGTCACCGCGATCGACCAGCACCTCGTTCAGGAGACCCGGCACGGATGTTCCAAGCTTGAGGACCATTTTCGGCTGTATCAGGCAATCGAACTGCCCCTCCGGCCTTCGCTCCTGCGCGTCGACGTGTCCTGCTCCCGCGGAGAAAAAGACGACCAAAATGGCGGAGATCCTCCACAAGATGCCGAATACGGCCGGACGCTTGGCTTCGTCGCCGGCGAGATTGAAATCCGAAAGCCGCGTCCGCAAATCGGGCACGCGTTCAAGTGCTCGAATTCGTTTCATTCGCCTCTCCCCGAAAACGCAAGCACCCGGTCGAGCCGGCGGTCCAGCTTCACGTTCTGAACGCGCACATAGCCATGTCGTCGTTCCGCCTGGAATTGAGCCAGCCAGCGCAAAGACTGGTAGACCCGCAGCGGAACAGGAATGCGCGTGCTGACAAGTCGCGCAATCAGGCGCGTCATCGATCCTGCATGGATCATGAACACGTCGTCCTGAAGCGAAACTATCGCCTCACAACTGCCGGGATCGCCCTGCCGCGCGCAACGGCCGAACAGTTGGCGATCGACCCGCCGGGAATCGTGGTATTCGGTCAGGATGACATGCAGGCCGCCCCGCGCGGCAACGCCCGGGTCGAGCCGGATATCGGTGCCGCGACCCGCCATGTTCGTCGCCACCGTGACCCGCGCGGGCTCGCCAGCCCTTGCGACGACTTCAGCCTCATCCTGGTCCTGCTTCGCATTCAACAGCGCATGTTCAATGCCACGCGCATTCAAGGCGGCGCTGATCTCCTCGGACGCCCCTACCGAGCGCGTGCCGATCAACACCGCCCTGCCCTCGGCCACGGCCAACCGCTCCACCCGGTCGGCAATGATCCGCAGCTTCTCGGCCGGGGTCGTGCATACCAGAGGGCGATCCACCCGGCGCTGCGAAGGCCGGTTCAGCGGGATACGAACGACATCGAGGCCGTACACGGACTTGATCTCCCGCGCGACCTCACGGGCCGTACCCGTCATTCCGGACAGGCGAATGTAACGACGAAACAGCCGCTGATAGGTGATGCGGGCGAGGGTCTCGCGCCGATCCGTGAGTTCGCAATCTTCCTTGATCTCGATGAGTTGATGAAGGCCGCGTTCCCAGGAGCGGTCGGGCATCACGCGTCCCGTCGACTCGTCCACGATTTGCACCTTGCCGTCCATGACGACATAGTGCTGATCGCGGTTGAACAGCATCATTGCCGAGAGAGCCTGGGTCACAAGCTCCTCGCGAGCCCGAACCGAACTCCAAACACCATGCAGCTCCTCGGCGAGCCTGCCGATCTCTCGGCAGCCTTCCTTGGTCAGCGCGAGACTTCGCTCTGCGAGATCTATCTCGTAGTGCTCTCCCGCAACGAGAGAGCGCGCGAACTGAAGACCTTGCTCGCATTGCAGCCTTTCCTCGGCGGCTCCCGTCGACGACGACAGAATGAGGGGCGTGCGCGCTTCGTCGATGAATACGCTGTCTGCTTCATCGACGATGCCGAAATAGAGCCCGCGCAACACGAGATCCTCGTTCCGTCTGAAATTGCCGCGCAGACGATCGAGCGATAGGTGCAAACTGCTGCTACGATGCGCCAGCGCGACACGGTCGCGCAAGTAGTCGAACGCGAGCTCCTTGTTGGTGCAGTATGTCACCGCGCTCGCATAGGCGCGACGCCGCTCGGATTTCGGCATGCCCTGTACCACGGCCCCGACACTCAGGCCGAGGAACTCGTAAAGCGGCCTCATCTCGTCTGCGTCGCGATGGGCAAGATAATCGTTGACTGTAATGAGATGCACGGGATACCCGGCAAGCGCCACCGTGGCCGCAGGCAGCGTGGCAGCAATGGTCTTGCCTTCACCGGTCGCCATCTCCACCAGCCTGCCCTTCAGCAGCCCGAATCCCGCAATCAGCTGGACGTCATAATGCCGCTGACCGATGGTCCGCGACGCTGCCTCCCGCACCAGTGCAAAGCATCGGCCGACGAGAGGCGGCGTAAACCCCGAATTCCGCAGTTGCGCGCGGATACCCGACACCTGGAGACGCAATTTTTCGTCGCTCATGATCCGCAGGGTATTCTCATGCGCCGCGGCATGCTCGACGATAGGCATCAACGTGCGAACCGGATCGCGGATCCGGTCGAAGGCGCGTTGAAACAGTCCTTTCGCCAGATATTCGGCCACTCGATCGTGAACCGCCGGCTCGCGGTCCGCGCGCTCCGGATAGGGACGGCCAACCGCCAGGTCGCGGTGATCGAGATCCATCACGCTCTTAGACATGGAAGTTCGTCAACAATAGCAGCCTGACGCTGCGATACCATTGTACTGCCAGCGGCTCCCTTCGATGTTCGAACCGAACGAAGACATGCTGGCCGAAGTGGTCCACCGCCTCCAGGCCTTCAAGCTCGATGTCGAATTGAAAGGTCCGCTGCAGCGTCTTTGGCCCCTTCGCATCGCGCGGATCGGTCGCAATATCCCCGCCTCCCTCGACACTCAGCGCCGCGCTGGGGAGATATTCGCCGGCGGCCGGCACCGCCCGCAATACGCGCCCCTTCAGGATCAGCCGCGGCTGGTCCACCGGACGGACCTCAATGCGATCGGTCGTGAGGCGTACCCTGTCGACGGCCTCCTGAGGCACAACGACGCGTGCCAGCGGCGTCGTGTTGCCGACAACGTAGCCAAGCAGCTCACCCCGACGGTAGTAGCGGCCGGGAATATCGACCATCTGCGGTACGACAAACACGCCATCGCTGCGAGCACGCGCCACAAGGTCCGAAGCGCGATCGCGGGCGAGGCTCAGATTTGCGCGCTCGAGTTCAAGCTTGTCGCGGACAATCTGGGCCTTTGCCCGATCCGACACGAACTCCGCGGCATATTCGGCCTGAAGTTCCGTTACCTTGGCCTCGCTCCTGCGCAACTGCGCAACGAGTGTCGGCTCTCTACTCTCAACCAACGGGTCACCCAGAGCGACCTGCGTTCCCGGCGTAACCAGGAGTTCATGGACGAAGCCATTCGAAGCTGCACGCACCATTGCTTCTTCCGGCAGCCAAAGCACGCCCTCGACGTTGGAATGGTAGGGCATCGGAACGGTGAACAGAAAGACGGCCAGGCCGAGCACGAGTCCGGCCGTTACCGCAACAGAACGGGCGCGATGCTTGCGCAGGCGGGGGTTTTCGATCAGGTGCCGCACCGCCTTTACGATCGGAAGAATCGCCATCGCCGCGACCGCCCAGGCGGCAAGAATAACGCCGATGAAGAAGAATTGTCCCGCGATGAACAGCGCAATGAAGATCGTCACCATGATGCGGTAGGCGGTCGAAGCGAGGCCGTAGAACAAGAACCATGCCCGCTCCATGCCGGAAGCATCGGGACGCTCCAGGTCGGAGACCCCGAGCAGATACCGCTCCAACAAATAGCCCCAGTAACGCGCCGACCGCGCCGCCAGATTCGGAATCTCGATGAGATCCACCAGAATGTAATAGGCGTCGTAGCGCAGCAGCGGATTGCCGTTGAACAGAAGCGTCGAGACGCTCGCGATCAGCATGACATTGAAAAGGACTGCCCGCACCAGGCCCGGCTCGACCAGGAGCCACAGATAGAACGCGATCGACGCAACAAAGAGTTCGACACCCATGCCGCCCGCACCGACGAGAGCGCGCCGATACTTGGATCTGAAAACGGTGGCGGCCGACGCATCGACGTAGGGAACCGGCAGCAGTACCAACAGGATGATGCCGAGATCGTGGACCTCTCCGCCTCCGGCCTTGGTGGCGGAGGCATGTCCCAGCTCGTGCAACGCCTTGATCGCAGGAAAAACCAGATAGATGATGAACAGATTGTCGATCGCCAACACACGGTCACTGAAATTGTGGCTGAGCTCCGGCCAATGTGGCCAGACCAGAATGAAGGCCGGAAACACGACGGCCAGCCACGCGATGGCTCCCCATCCGCTCCAGATAAGCCGTACAAGACCCGCCCAGCGATTAAGCATCCGATCCGGGTCGAACAGCGGGATGCGGATCGCCATGGGATTGCCATAGGAACGCAAATGACGCGCCCTTTGCTCGCGCTCGCTGCGAGCAAACAGCTCGGCGACATCAGGGGTTACGTCGCTTTCCAGCAGGTCCGCGGCATGCAGCTGGCCGAGCAGCTGGATGAGGTCGTCCTGGCTGGGTGCATCTTCACCCAGATGACGGTTCGCAAGCTCCCACAACTGTTCGACGGAATGCGTTCCGTCCATGAGCGAGACGATCAGTCGGGCCGACGGGCTGAAGCGATGCACCCGCGACGAGGCGGGATCCTGCAACAGGTACCACACTTCACCGCGATAGATGTGCCGATGCAATCGGGCGTGCGCACGCAACTTCGGCTTTCGCGCTGCAACTCGATACCACCAATTGCTGAGCAACGGCGCGTTCACCTCGACCTCGCAATCAGAACAGCCATTTCCAAATCGACAGGCGAACCCAGTCCACGAAATTGTGAGTCCATATCCAGATCAGCTTGCGCTCGCCGACATCGACCTTTCCAACGCCCTCCATGCCGGGACGCACGCGTTCGGATGCATTCTGCAGCCGCGCCTCGACCCGGAAGTAGTTGCGGCCCTCCTGGGCGGTCGAGACCGGCGTCATCTGCTCGACGGAGAAGCCCATTCCTCGCTGCGGGATTCCCGAAAGCGTCAACTCGCCCTCTTGACCGAGCTTGATGTAGGAAATGTCTCGCTCCTCGACCTGCAGGATGACGCGATAGCTGTCCAGTGGCGCGACCGTAAAGAGCATCTTGCCCAGTTCGACCGGCGTCCCGAGGAGCTGGTGAAGGTCGCCCGCGACGACGATGCCGTCGAAAGGCGCAACCAGCGTGGCACGGGCGAGCTTGTCGGTGACGAGCGACAGCATGGCGTCGACCTGCTCGATCTGGGCCTGCAGGATCGTCATGGTCGCGCGTTCCTGTGCGGCCAGCGCCTGCCGATATTTGCGGTCGAGCTGCTCGCGCTCGGACGACAATCGCGTTTGTTCGAGCTTGAGCTCCCGGTCGTCGAGTTTGCACAACACCTGCCCCGCATGCACGGTGTCGCCTGCGCGGACGAAACTTTCTGCGATATACCCGTCGAACGGTGCCGCGGCGATCCGTTGTACCGCTCCTTCGATCACCGTCTTTGCCGCAACACGATACGTGCCCGTCGCAACACTGCAGAACAGGATGACGCCCACCAGCAAGAGACCGATGAGCTTGGCGCCGGGATGGCGCGGTCCGAACAAGAGCTCCAGGCCATGGTGCAGCGAGGTCGCGGCGTGTCGCACGACGCTGCGTTCGCTTTCGCGCTTGAGCTTCAGGATCGGACCAAGCAGTGCGCCGACCGTTTTGCAGAGCTCGATGGTCTCGATGTCGAACGGCTCGCCCGCGGTCCGTTCCAGGGTCAGCACGCCGGTTGCGTGCCCGCCATCTGCGAGCGGCACCGAGCAGACCGCGATATCCCTATACTCGCGTGCGAGATCGGCATGCGCGAGGGCCGCGCTCTCCACATCGTCGCGTGGAGGAAACACCAGCGCAACGTCGAGGTCGAGCACCTCGTCCATGGCGTTTCCGATGCGCCGGCCAAGATCCATTCTGGCGTCGAACGTCGCGGTATGCGAGATCGCCTTGACCTCGATACTGCCCGAACGCTCGAGCCCCACGCTCACACGATCACACGCCAGGCGCCCCGCAAGTTCGTTGGCGACAGCCAGGGCAGCGGCCGAGAAGTAGCGCTCCTGCATCGCAGTCGCCACGATATCCATGGCGAGCCCCATTCGCGCGAGCCGCGCGTCGCGCTCCTCGAGCGCCCCTTTGCGGAACTGGTCGATCAGCCAGGCGCTCGCCCAATGCAGCAACCGCAAAGCCCGTTGCAGCGCAGCTTCCGGGCCGGGCCCGATATCGAGCACCACGACCCCATGCAGGGTGCCGGACATCTCAATCGGATAGCCGATAAACGCATGATGCTCGCGCACAGCGCCCTGGCCCTCCGAGGGCAGCACGATTCCGCGACGCTCGGTCAGAGCCCGTTCGGCGGCCGGGCTGAGATATTGCATGTCCAGACCGGGGTGGGGCCACACCGCCGCGGGCACGTAGCTCCCATCCTTGTCGGGCCCCAGCAGCAGAAGCCCGCCGCCGACCCGCTCGACCTGCAGGCAAAGGATTGCGAGCCAGCTCGCGCAAAACTCGGAGCTGTCCTTGGCGGCCGAGAATTTGGCCCAGGCGATCGATTCGGCCCGCGCTGCGTCCTCGGTGAAGGAATAGATCGGGGACGCAGTGCTCATTGGCTACTCATCGCTCTCGGAGCTGTGCCCGCGACGCTGCAAGAGTGAACAGCATCGCGGCGCGCGCGACGGAGGCGGCGCTGAGGCCTCGCATTCACTCAGGGACACGGTGTGATCCGTTCTCTAGGCGGATGCTCTTGCCCCGTTCAGGCGATCGCCCGCTTCCGCGGTATCGCCAGGCCCGCTCGCCGGCGGAGCCGTCCCCTGCACGACAGCGAGGCGCGACGGAAGGGCCTGGAAGTTGCGCATCGACTGAAGGTGAAGATACAGCAGCTCGAGCTCGTCCGTCTTGGCAAGCTCGGCGAGTTTTTCGCCGGGCAGAGCCTTCAGTTTCTCCCGGTTCACCGCCATGAACCCCGCGAGCGACAGCTTTTCGCCCGAGGCGAGCTCCACCTGTGCCTGCATGGGCTCGAGCAGATCGAGCTCGCGGACCTTGCGACAGAAGGCCTGGGTGCGATTGAACTGGGCCTGATATTCCTGCAGGAAAGTCAGGATGTTCTGGACATATTGGGTGGGCTTGCTGTCGTCGTCGAACAGCTTTTGTCCCCGACCGTCGCGGTTAAAGCCCGAGTAAGCCTCGTCGATGCACAGGACGAACCTCTCGCCGTCCGAGCTGGTCGAGAAGACGAATGGATAGCGACGCAGGAAGGCCGGGACATACTTGGCGTCCCACTTTGAATCCTCCGACAGGAACAGGTTTTCGCTGTCTCGCACGCCGAGAATGACGGCCGGCATGACGTTATCCTTGGTGCCGGCAAACACGATCGCATATTCGGATGCCGCAGCAGGAAACTCGACCGCCATCAAAGGTACCGAATTGGTCTTGCTGCTGAAGCCGTAGTTCCTGGCCATCTCGACTGCGCAGCCACGGTGCCGCGCGGCGGACAACGGAATAACGGTTTCGTAAATCAACAATTGGGCGGTCATTACTAGGCTCCTTCCCTTGCAATTACGGGCTCAGGCATGGCCCGCATTATTAATCGACAATGGGCGTACGCGGAGACTCGCGTTCGGATTCCACTGGGTCTCGTTCTGGCCCACGTGGTTCAGGAAATCGTCGAGCCACTCCTGCGAACCGTTCGAAGGTCCCGAGGCGAGATGCTCGACGGCATCGAGATTATTCTGCCAGTTTATGCTCGTTGTTTCCTTCGCGCCATTGATATTACGCGAGGAGTGCTGCTGTGGTGAAGAGACGTCCTCTTGCGGGACTGTCGAACCCTTCGGAGCGCCACCCGTCAGGCTGGCAGACAGCGAGACAAAAGACTTGCCCGGATCGTCGGTCATGCCGGCGTCCTTGCGGACGCCGTTCTGCGACGTGCTTGCGATCGGGCTCAGGAGGATATTCGAGATCAGCGTAATACCGCTGGGCTCGTCCGCCTTGGCGACCGCGGGTAGCGGCGGCGCGATCGTGGTCGTTGCCTGCGCGAGCGGGATCAGCGTCATCTGCGGCACGGCCTGGGCGGCAACCACGCTCTGCAGCACCGCCGCGGAAGCCGGCGCCGGATGCCAGGCAGGCTCCGGCAACCGCCTCTCGCCGGCACCCAGGACCATGCCGGCCACGTCGTCGCCGGAGTCTTCCGGCATTCCCATCGCATTGCCCATCTCATGGACGAGCGTCGTGAGAAGGTCCATGCGTCCGGCAGCCGGGCTCGACGGTGCAGCTTCGGATACCTCGCTGGACAGCCTGATCGAGAACTCCCTGCTGTCGCCGGGCGTCGGGTCGACGAACCATCCCCAACCGGCAGCCTCGCCATCGAGAACGATCGTGGATCCCGTCGTCGCGCCCAACATCTGGTCGGGCAAGTCGGCGATCAGCACCGTGACCTGATCGAGGATCGACAGGCGCGGATCGGACGGCCCAAGCGCGGCGGTCCAGGCCTGTTTCGCAGTCGCAACGATGGCCGCCAGCTGGTCGGCTGTCACGACGGCGACGTCCGTCGCCGGAGGCGCCGCCAGAGCGGCCACCTGCGGCGTGCCGCCACCGGCATAGGCGATGTCGTCACCGCGGATCAGCACGTTGTCGAAGGACGCATTGCCGTTGCGGGCATAGAGCCCGAGACTGCCGTCGTGCACCAGGTAATTGTAGTTGAAGCTCAAGACACTCTTGCCGTTTAGCACGACGTTGACGTTGTTCACGACGCCCTCGGATAGGGCGACTAGCAGGTTGTAGTCGGTCCCGGCCGTGATGGTCGTGCTTGCAACGGCGTCGACGTACCAATTGCCGTTGCTGCGATGTCCAAGGACGACCTGGTTGGTCCCGGCGATGATGCCGGCATAGAGGAAGTCGTTGGTCGACGTGGTCGCGAAGGTGAGCCCTGCCGATGTGCCGGCCTTGCTCGCGTTCACTGTCGCCGAATATTCGACGTAGGACAGCGGCGCCACCGCCAGTTGCCTCGTTGACAGGGCGGCGTCGTTAGCCGGCGGAACCGCAAAGTAACGACCGCTGGTCCCGCTGGTGGTGGTCCATGTACCGGTCTGGGCCGCAAAGTTGTTTGCAACGCCGTCGGAGAAATCCTCCAGAACATTGTAGGTGAAGCTTATCGGCAACCTCTGCACGGTGTACGAGGTGTAGGCGGCAAGGGAGTTGTTGGTGCCGACGCCGACCATTCCCGTGTTCAGCGGAGCGTTGAACGCATAGGACACCTTCAGCGTGCTCGCTGCCTTGCCGCCGTTTGCACTGGTCACCGTCAGGGTTGCCGCGGTTCCGTTGACAGTGAGCAGCAGAGTGTTCTGCGAGTTCAGACCCAAGCCCGGTTTGCCGGCGGAGAGCGTTGCAAGGTCCGTCCAGCCGGCGTCGGAACGCTGACCGATCTTGATCACGTTGTTGGTGACGTCGAGACCCGCGTACTTGAAGTTGTTCGACCCCTGATAGTCGAAGATGATGAACCCATTCTGCAAGGTGCCGCCACTCGACACCTTCATGGTCGACTGAATTTCGAAGAAGTTGCCCGGCAACCACGCGTCGAGATCGAACAGGCTGATGTTGTCGCCGCTCACGTTCAACGTGCTGTTCTGGTAGGTGCTATTGGTTACGGACCAGCTGCCGCTGTCTGCGAACATACCGGTCACCGTATTGGGAGCGTAGCTTGCGCTGCGCAGCACGTCGCGCTGCGTGCCTGGGGTGTTACCGGCCTGCGGATCGGTCGGCGCACCGGTCTGAGCGTGCCAGGCGGTATCTTGCTGCAGCACCAGGCCGAGTTCGCCCGCCGGCTCTCCGTTGCGACCCGGATTGGGATCATTGTTCTTGGTCGGCACCGGCGGCGTCGCGCCGTTGTTCAGGTCGGAATAGCGCGTTGCGTCGACGCCGTCGCTCAGAGACTCCGCGTACAGGAAGTGGTGCAGGAACGGCTGCATCGTCCGACTTACCGTAGCCATGCCGAATTCGGAGAACGGCACGAGATAGCTGTTGTATTCGCCGACCCAGTCGATGAGCCGGTCACCGCCCGTGTTGGCGATCAGAACGTCCTTCCCTGCTCCGCCGTAGGCCCGATCTTCATAGGTCGGCGCGGTCTCCGGAACGTTGTTCAGCCCGCCCGCCGTCGTCAGATCGTCGTCGGCATTGAGGAGGTCGTTGCCCCAGCCACCATAGGTGTGATCGCGGCCCGTGCCACCGACGATCCAGTCGTTGCCGTTATCGCCGAAGATGTCATCGTTGCCGTCGTCATGAACGGCCGGGTACGTGACGGACTGGTTCTGGTTGCCCGGCGTGGTGCCACCCGGCCTCAGAACGCCTTCGGTCTGGTCGAAGTTCAGGAACCATTCGAGGCCGGTCCCCGTGCTGCTGGCAGTTCCATCCGTATTGAGGAGAATCTTCCGCATCGGATTGTTCTCGTCGTACAGCGCGAACTCGCCCGTACGATTCGCGATGTGCGGATGCGTGAACTTGCCGTCCGGATCCGTCGGATTGAAGCGAAGCGCGTCGCCCGGATTGAACGGATGGTAGTAGTCGGTCTCGGCGATGCCCGTCAGGTCGAGAGTCTTCGCGTTCTCCACCTGGGTGTAGGAGAGCTTCAGCGACTCGGCGCCCGAGATCGCATCGTCGCCGGAACCACCATGGATCCAGTCGCTGCCCAGGCCGCCGAAGATGATGTCGTCGTTGTGCGACTTTGTCTTGCCGTCGCTCGCGGCGCCATTGTTCTTCGTGCTGAGGACGGCGAAATCGTCCTTGGTTCCGTTGAAGGTCGGATCCGAGCTGAACGGCGTCAGGTCGACGGTCTTCTTCAGAGCGCCGCTCACATTGATCGTGTCGATCTGCATGTTGCCCGGCGTGTAGATGAACTCGTTCAGCGCGTTGCCGTTGCTGTACTTCGGATCGGGATCGCTTGGGAGCAGCGGCGCGATGCCGTTGAGCGGTTCGCCGGCGCTCACTGTGTACTTGGCGCTGGTCGGGTCGGCGCTCAGGCTGTTGCGGCTGGTATAGATCCGGCCGTCATCGCCGATGATGCCGTCATCGCCGGTGCCGCCGGAAATCCAGTCGTTGCCGTAGCCGCCGATGATGTCGTCGTTCTGGCCCTCGCCGTACAGCCAATCATTGCCGAGTTGGCCGTAGATGAAGTCGTCGCCGGATTCACCATGAATCTCGTCGGCGGCACCGATGTCATTCGGCGCGATTGCCGGGTTGGTGGGGTCGGCGCCGTTGAAGTCCGGGCCACCCGGAGTGTAGTCGAGCAGCCGCACGGCACGCACGACGATCTTGACGGTTTGGTCGTAAAGCGTCCCTTCCGCGGTGCTGGTCTCGTAGTTGAAGCGCAGGAAGCCGTTGAAGCTCTGCACCTGGGTCGCGATGGCGGTCGTGGTGAGATCGGCGTTCATCGTGAAGCTCGCGACGGTCCTCAGCCCGACCGGATCGGCGACGTTTCCTTTGACGCCTACCAGCCGGATGATGTCGCCGTTGTCGCCGACGATCGCGTCCGAATCGTTCGCATGACCATTTGCGCTCGTCGTAATGTTGCCGTTCGAATCGATTGCCGCATCGCCAATGGCATTGCGCGCGACGGCAACGCCGGAGCCGCCGAAGATCAGGTCCGAGCCGTCGGGACGCAGGCTCTGGGAAATATTGAATGTCGGATCCTTGAGGCTGAACATGTCGGAGTTGCCGCCGATCAGGTCATCCTGGTTCTGGTTGCCCAGCAGCAGATCGTTGCCGGCGTTGCCTTCGATGTAATCCTGGCCATCGGCCGCACCGTCGAGTGACGGGCGCAGCACCAGACTGTTGTCTGCGGCACGGAACGGATTACCGGCGATATTGGTCGCGGTCTGGTACACCCCGACGCGTCCACCGTACTTGTCGCCCGAGCTCACGATCATCGCGCCGACGCCGTTGTCGACCAGGATATGCGACACATAGTCGATCGATCCGTCGCCCTGGACGGTGTCATTGCCGGCCTGGCCGAAGATCATGTCGTCCTGCGGGCCGCCTGCAATGTAGTCATCGCCAAAGGACTTCTCGACCGTCGCCGATTTGGTCTGGTCGGGCAGCGTGTCGTACATGGTGACGAGGTAGTCGCCCCACGCCCCGTGCCCGCGCGGATCGGCCTGCGGAATGCCGTTAGCGTAGTCCAATCCGGCCGCCAGCGTGTCCGTGCTGAGGGCTGTGCTGTAGATCTTCGTTCCGGACAGGGTCTCGAAGCGGAGATTCGCGTAGTTACCGAAATGACCGGTACGGTCGAGCGTGACGTTGTCGCCGAAGATCAGGTCGCGATCGGTGCCGCCATCGAGCGCATCGCTGCCCGGGCCGCCGATCAGAACGTCTTCGCCGCCGTTGCCGTAAACGATGTCGTTCTTGCCGTTCTGCCGCGACGCACTCGTGATCGCGATATCACGCAGCGTCGTCTCGATGCGCTGCGGCTTCAGGTCCACCGGCTTGGTGGTATCGCGCGCGCCGGAAACGTCCTGACGCACGTCGCCCAGATCGGCGAAGATGATGTCGTTGTAGTCGCCGAACGCGTTGGTCGCACTCGAGCCCTGCGCATCACCATAGATCAGGTCGCTGCCGGCCAGGATCGGATCGACATTGACTGCCCCGGAGGTACCGGCCGCATTGGCCACCACCATGACGCGCCGGATCACATCGACGTTGATGCCGGAGTCGCCATAGATCTGGTCACCCCCGCGTCCGCCGATGATCGTGTCGTTGCCGGACCCGCCGGCCAGGAAATCACTCGCCGCACTGCCGAGGATCGTGTCGTCGCCGCGGCCGCCATAGGCCGTGATACCCACGGTCGGCAGACGTCCGTCCGCGATCCCCGCGAACAGAGTGTGCGCGTCGATAGTATCGTTGCCGTCGAACTGGTATTGGGCGGCCAACGGGAAGACGAAGAAGTCCGCATTCTGGCCGAGGCGATTGCGTTCGACGATGGTGTTGGTCTGCGGAGCGCCACCATTGAGCAGGGCCAGCGCGCCGGGCCGCAGGTTTGCAAGATAAAGGGTGTCGCGGCTCACTGGACCACCGCTGATGACGACGGTTTGAGAGCCGCCCGGCGTCACGGCCTTGTCCACGGTCAGCGTAAGACCATCAAGCGAAACGGCCAGCACCTTGTAGACCTGGTCGTTGGTTTCCACCGTTGCGCCGTAGAGCGCGATCGAGATCGCCTTGTCCGGGCTCGCCGGATTCGTGAATCCGTCGGTGATCCAGCTGCCGCTCGAGCGCGTGATGAAGTTCTGCCCGCCTGAGCTGGAGAACGATACCTGGTACTGCGTTCCGATCTCGGCGATCGTGCCGACATCGATGCTGATACGCGCGGTCTCGAACGTGCCCGGCGCGGTCGGAATCAACTGCTGGACCGCAGCAAGAGTGAGCTCCGTCGCGGTGACGCCTGTGATGACGTAATTCGGGCCCCCACCGCCGTCATTGTAAGTGGTGCCGGAGATCGAGATGCTCTGCCCGATCGCAAACTTGTCGGCAACCCAGCTTCCACCGGCGTCGTTGCGGGTGATCGTGTCGCCGCCGCCGCTGCGGGCAAAAACCAGTGACGTGTAGTTCTTGCCGATTGCGATGAGGCCTTCGGGCACGAATCCCGGATCGTATTGGCCGGAGGCGAGCTTGATCGACGCGGTGTTCCACTCCTGGACCGCCTGGGTGGTCGAACCCGCCGCATAGCCGGGCAGCAGGTTGTTGACCACGAGGACATCGGTCGCCAAGGGGTGCGCCAGCGGGTCGGACGATTTGAAGCCGTACACGGTGCCGACCGAAACGCCATTGATCGTGACAAGGCCGTTGACCTTGAAGCCCGCCGTGACCCACGAGCTGCCATCCGCCCTGGTCAGGTTGCCGAACGTATCATCCGAGATCGACACCGTATTGAAGCCGGTGTACGGCGCGCTGATTTGTACCGTGCCGGCCGGCGCGGTGAGATTGTCGAATCCAACCAATGGAACCGACGGGCTCGACAATGTGAAGGTCACGTTGTCCATGTGCGGCTGCGGCTTATTGGCAAACTTGCCGAGCGACTGCTGCGTGGCGACGCCGTTGTACCAGACGCCATCCTGCGACGTATCGCCGTAGACAACGAGCGGCGCATCGACGTTGACCGTCATCGGCACGGCGGCCTGACGCGGCAGAACCGCGCCGCTCACCAGCAGGGTCTTGTAAGGCGCGGTGGGGAGGCCGGTGATAGGATCGACCGGACCGACCGGATCCGCGAAACCGGTGACGATGAAGTTGCCATAGAGCGAGATCTTCGCCGATTCGCTCGCGCCGAAGTCCGCTGTCGGCACCACGGTGTTGGCCGCGGTCAGCGTCAGCGTGGTCGCCGTGACATTGGCAATCGTGAAGCTGCCGTTGTTGGTCAGGAAGTCGCCGCTATTGCTCGGGTCGGTGTTCTTGCTGGTCGTGTCTGTGATCACGATTGTCTGACCAGCCACAAACCCGTCGCTCACCCAGTTTCCGCTGCTGCGGGTGATCGTATCGCCCGAGTTGCTGCGCGCGAAAACAACCTGCGGGAAGTTGAATGTAGCGCTGATGGTCACCTGCTGGCCGACCGCAAAGGCGCTGTCGCCGCTGTTGGTGCCGTCCCAGGTATGGCCGTCATTGCGGGTCAGGCGATCCGTCGTACCCGCCGGATCACCCCCGACACCTCCGACGGGTGCCACAGGCGCCGTCACGTCGAAATTGCCGGTTACCACCTCGGTGCTGCCGTTGACATTGATGGTGTCGCCGCCAATGCGGACGATCGCGACCTTCTGCACCGCGGGCAGCGTCGTGAGATCGGCACCCTGCAGCGTCAGCGTCGTCGCGGTCGGGTCGCCGGAAACCAGCCAGTAGCCCGACTGACCGCCAATCGTCACGGCCTGTCCGGGCGCAAAGCCGTCGCTGATCCAGTTGCCGCCATCGCTGCGGGCGATCGTGGTCTTCGTGAGCGCAAACGGTGTTGCCGGGCTGGAGGAGACGATGTTGCGGCTGTTTACAGCCACCACGCCCGCCGTGGGCGATACTGCTGCAAGTGCCGCACCATCCAGGATGAGCACGCTACCGAACCCCGTGGTCGGCGTCGCGTTGTCGAAGCCGAGCACCGTGCGTGTGCCGAGGAGCCCGCCGATCGAAAACGCCACCTGCTGTCCGACCGCGAAGCCGAGGCTCGCCCAGGTCAAACCGTCGTCGCGCGTGATGCGGTTGAAGCCCGTAGCACCCGATACTTCGAGGGTTCCGGTCGTCTGATTGCCGAGCATCTGGCCGCTGACGACAGCAAGTTGATCGATGACCGAAATCGTGCCGAGTTGCTTGGTGCCGAGCGTCAGAGGCGCGACGCCGGCAGGCAGCAACGTCAAGGCGCTGCCGGGCTTGTGCGAGGCGTCCGGCTCGGCGGCCGGCGGATTGCCGATGGCAATGATCGTGTACGAGCCGACGACGCCGCCATCGTTGAGCAGCACTTGCTGCCCGACCGCAAAGCCGTCGATCGTCCAGTCCAGACCATCCGAGCGAACCAGCTGGTACGTGCCAGCTTGCGCGCCTGCATAGGTGCTGAACGAACCGCCGTTGTTGGCGATCAGCTGCAGCGGCGCGTTGCCGCCGCCGTGAATCGTGGTGAGCCCGCCATGCTCGGAGACGAGGCCGATGGTACCGTCGGCATTGTGGTCCGGGCCCGGAATGAGGGTGCTGTCGATGTCGAGCTTGTCGTTGCCCTGGCCGAGGAACAGGTTCACGACCTCGAGCGTCGAATGGCTGCCGTCGGTCAGGAATATATGCTTGCTCGGATCGCCAGGGAACTGCGGATCCTGCGCCAGCACGATCGAGCCGTAGCTGATGCCGCCCGGATATACGCCGCTCTCGCCGAACGGATGTGCTCCACCGAGTATGGCTGTGAAGTCGAGGCCCGCCTTGTTCATGTTGAGGCCGGTGAGCGACGTCGACGTCAGCTTGCCGGTGGCGGCTCCCTGGGTGCCGTCACTATAGACATTGAGCACGTCGATCGACTGCGTCTCCGGCGGCTGCGGCGGAATGTTGAAGAACGGGCCATTGGCCTCGCCGGGCAGCAATACGGCCTGCACCAGCGAGCGGTCGGCGCTGGTCGTGCCGCCCTCGACCGCGAGCGGGCCTCTGATGCCGCTCAACGTGTGGGCCGATTTCGGGAAGGCTCGCAGGTTCTCGTGGCCGGGCTGGATGTCGAAATACGGATCCGCCTGCACCTTGATCGTCGCCTGCGTGTACCAGGCATAGGTTCCGCCGGTCGGGTCGAATTCGACCCGTGCGGCCATCTGCACCATATTGACGTTGATCGCCATGCCTGGCGTCAGCAGGGACGCTAGAGACGGACGGCCGCTATAGGGGACGGTGCCATTCAGCCCGTTGCTCGCCGGATGATCGGTGAGCACCATCTTGTCGAGCTTGCCGGCATCGGTACCGGTGATCAGGTCGATCTTCACCAGCACCGCGCCGCCGCCGCCCAGAGGCGTGATCTGTACCAGCTGGCCTTCGAAGAAGCCGCTGTCGAGCCAGCTCGAGCCGTCGGTACGAACCAGCGTATCGAGCATCTTGCTGATGCTGGCGCCCTTGAGGTCACCGGCCATCCCGCTCAGCCCGGTCGTGGCCGTCAGCGTCAGTTGCGTGTCGGTCACGCCGCCTGCGGCGATGGTGAAATCGCCCACGCTCGTGCCGTCATTGCGCTGCAGGCGGATGATTTCGCCCGCCGCAAAGTTGTCGTTGATGAAGCTTCCGATGCCGGAGCGCGTGATCACCGCCCCATTCACCTGGACGTTGCCGGTGAACATCAGGAACGCCTCGTCCGCCGCGGTGTACTTGACGTTACCGTTGTTGTAGACGCCGTTCGACTTGACAGTGGTGATGGTGATGGTCTGGCTCGCCGTGGTGTTGAACGTCCCCGACACGCTCGGCAAGGTCGCGCCACCGGCGTTGGTCAGCTTGATGAATTGATCGCCCACCGATCCCTTGGCGGAATCGATCTTGTAGGTGCCGTCCACGCCGCCCGGGCCGGTGCCGGTGATCGTGATCGTCTGCCCCGGCAGGAAGCCGTCGGCGATGAAGCTGCCAAGCTGGGACCCGGGTGCGCGGGTGATCATCCAGGCGCTCGTCGCGGGATCCTGGCCGACCGAGATGTTGCCCTTGGTGAAAAGGGTCAGCGTCTGGGTAAAGCCGGTTTGCTGCAGGGTGATCTGGCCGCCATTCGTGAGAATGTCGGTCTGTCCGTCGGTGATCGCGTCAACACTGACCGTGGTCTGTGGAACCTTGGTCAGGCGCATCGTGTAAGTGTCGGGGTCACCCGGGCCTTGCGTGGCCGTGCCGGCGCTCACCAATGTGCTGCCACCGCTCTCGAGCGTGAAGACGCCCGCCGCGCCGTCATCGAAGACCTGCGCGTCGATGGTCTGGGTGATGTCCGAGCCGTTGATACGGAACTTCACGGTGTGCTGTGCTGTGTTCTCGATAGCAGGAATCACCGTCAACCGCGTGGTCAACGTCAGGATAGTGCCGGTCACATCGACGCTCTTGATGACGAACAAGGCGTTGTTGGTGAGGCCGTCCAAGATCGTCTGCGTGCCCGAGATGATGATGTTCTGGCCCGCCTTGTACCCGTCCGTGATCCAGCTGCCCGACGAGCGAGTGATGGTATCGCCCGTGACGCTCTGCGCAAAGGTTAGCGTGGGACCGGAATAGACGATGCCTGTCGCGGCATTCTTGTAGGCCGTGTCGGTCGTCACGGCCCCGTTGATCGCGTCGACGACGCTCGCCGTAATCGTGGTGTCGTGCGGATCCTCCGTCGTGAGGCGCTGCACTGCATGCGTCGTCACGATGACCGGATGGTTCCAGTTGGATGCATCAAAAGTGATGTAGTACACGCCGTCCTGGTCGGGCAGCGTCGGTTGGACGATGTTGAAGCGGGGGTCGGCTGAACTCAACGAGACACGAAGATCCTTTGGCGCAGTCGGATCAAGATACTGCGGGTTGATCGCCACCTGGACGGTGCCGGTCGGCGCGGTTGCAAGCTCGACCGCGAAGTAGTCGTCCACCGCAGTGACCGGAGGAGGATCAGCAGGATTGTTCAGGGGGCTTGCGCCCTCGAGCACCTTGGTCACGCCATCGACCGGCCGGCCATAACCCGGATATTTCACGAAGTCCGGCACCGTCACCGTGGCGTCGAGTTGCGTCACCTTGACGGCAGGCTGGTCGTTGTCGTGGATCGTCACCTCGACGTTGCGCACGATCGCGTGGTCGAACGTCGGATCGGTGCTCAGCACAGTGTGGCTGATCGCAACCGTGCGGTCGCCTTCGGCGAGTTGGTCGTCGACCGCCGTGACGTGAACGTACTGTTCTGTGTCCCAATTGCTGCTGTCGAACACGAGCACGATCGCTCGCGCCGGCACGTGGATCAGCGTGCCGTTGAGCACCACATCGCGCGCGTAGGCTGCCGGCGTCAACAGACCGGCCTTGTCCTTGTCGCCCATGGCAAGGGTATTGCCGGAAGCCAGCAGGACGCTGTCGCCAAGTCCCAGCGTGTCGATGATGTCGCCAGACGCCGGAACGAGGGCGCCGTTCGCGACATGCTCTTCCTCCGGGTTCATCGCGGCCGAGATCGTGACGTAGACGGATGTTCCGACGACTGGGATGTGCCCGAGTCGAATGCCGTAGACATCGTCCGCAGGATTGGCGCCGATCGTCTTGCCTTCCGTGACATCGGTGATGCCCGGGCTCAAATCGTCCGGAACGTTCTCGTCGATGATCACCTGTCCCTGGTCGGGACGCGAGACGCTGAGCGAGATGCCGTCGGGAACGACCGGCTTGTATGCTCCGTCGTCGGTCGAGATCCGATGATTGATCGTCGAGCTCGTGCCGTTGATGTCCCGCGACACCACGTCGCCAGCCACGTCGCCCGCGACGTTGATGGCATCGTTGCCCAATCCGCCGATCACGCGCACGGCCATGCCGGGCGGCGTGCTCAACACATCGATCGTGTCGTCGCCTTCGAGAGCATCGACCTCGAGCACCTCGATGTTCTTGTAAGTCACGGTCAGACCGGCGCCGAAGATGCCCTTGTCGGTCACGACGATATGGTCGGCGAACTCGGTGCCGAGGATCACCAGCTTGTCGAAGCCTGAGCCGCCATCGACCGAAACCGGCGCGTTGATGTTGTACTCCACCTGGTTGCTGCCGGCACCAGTGCGGATCGCCGTCTCGGCCGCCGTGGAGAAGCCCTTGGTCAGCTTCGGCATCGCGATCTGCTGCACCGGATCGAGCCAGACGATGTCGCCGCTCGTGGGATCGGTCTGGGCAAGCGCGAACGCGCGAACCGTGAACAGGTCGTTGCCGTCGTCGCCTTCGAGACGCAGCACCGCCTGGTTGCTGTAGACCGTGAACGTGTCGTCGCCGCTGCCGCCCTCGGCGACCAGCGGAGAGGTCGCGCCGGCCGACAGCCAGCCGCGCGTCGTCGCCACCGTGCCGTAGATGCTCTGCGGCGTGAGCGAGTTGGCGAGCTGCGGGAACAGGTCCGCGGCGGTGACGATGGATCCGCCCAACGTGTTGCCGAGCGGCGCCGGCTGATGCGTGCTGCCGTCGCGCTGATAACCGTAGATCTGTCCGACCTGGAACGTGTCGTTGGCAGAGCCGCCATCGAGGGTGGTGCTGGTGGCCTCGTCATCGACCGCGAAGTAGTCGTTGCCGCCCTGCCCGAACACCATCAACCGGCCATTGATGGAGCTGTCGTAGTTGATGCGCTGGACGGATTCCGAGCGCACGGTTCCGTCGGCCGGCGCGTCGGAAGTCTGCGTCTGCGTAAGGGCCGAGCCGGGCTTGGTCGGATCGAAATCGAGCACGGCAACGAAGGCCGACTCGTTCGCGTAGAGTTCAGGACGGGCTCCGGTCTCGCGCGGAATGTCGGTCGTGCGACGAAGCAGGAAGATATCGTCGAACGCCTTGCCGGCGCCGATGAAGTTCGGATCGATATTGTCCTTGCCGTATACGGAGAGGTTGTTGACACCGTCCGTCGGCCCGCCGGTGTCGAGCACGTTGATCACGTAGTTGCGATTGTACGTGTCGCCCTGCTCTCCCTGCGTACCCGTCGTGTTGACGACGTAGGTATCGGTCCCGGCCTGGCCGTCGAGGGTCAGTGTATCGCTCGACGCCGTCGCCGGAGCGGTCTGGCCGTACACCATCGACTGCAGCTGGTTGACCACGAAGAAGTCTTCGCTGTCGCCCGTCGGCGCAAACGGATTGAGCCTGGTATTTTTGATCTTGACGTTGACGTTCGAGGCCCCCGTGACGACACGGGCGGAGCTCAGGGTCAGCACCGTTGCCGCGGCTGAAATCCCCGTAACGGTATAGATGCGATTGTTGGCGATCGGGTTGCTGGGATCGCTGGAATCGACCGTGATGACGTCGCCGATGGCGAAGCCCGCAAAGGTGCCGCCGTCCGTACGCGTGATGGTGTCGCCATTGGGATCGGGCGCAAACGTCACCTGCGCATCGATTCCGGCAGTGGTCGGGGTCGGCGTATTGCTGCCGTAGGCGCGCGTGGTACCACCGGAATAGAACGACATGAGGCGAACCGGTCCCAGTCCGCCGGTCGGAATCTTCTGGTCTTGTCCGCCCGGGATCGGCGAGGACGGCGTTCCGCTCTGGCCGCCGAGCCACGTCTCGTCGAAGAAGATCTGGTCGGTGTCGGCGTTGCCGAAGATGCGGGTGAGATATCCGCTCGCGGTCGGGCCGTGCGCGATGACGCCATGCAGATGCATGACAGTGCCGAAGTTCGGCGTGTCGTTCGGCGTATCGCTGTCGAATTGCGCCACGCCGCTGGAAAGCTCGCCGGTTCGGCGGAAATCGCCGTAGATGTCGACGTTCTTGCCGGCGAGAATCTGCGAGTTCGCTTCCGTGGTCACATTGTCGCCGACGCGCAGCAGGATCGACCCGTTCGGCGTGTTGACGAGACCATGCACCATCGTCTCCGGCGTATCCTCGAGGAACAGCACGCTTCCGGAGTCCAGAAGATGCAGATCCTCGCCCTGCACGGCGCTCTCGCGCACCGTGAAGCGGATGTTGCCGTTGATGTCTCCATCGCCTCCGGCAATTCCCAGCGCCTGCAACAGCACAACCTCGGCATCGCGCGCGTAGAACGTGCCCACAGCCGTCGTCGGCAGCGCTTCGCTGAGATCTATGCTGCCGGTCGCTCTTGCTCCGATCGTGCCATAGCCGTAGGCCTGCGAATCGATTTCGAGATCGTTGCCGCCATTCGAATTGCCGATATTGCCGCCCTCGGCAAACAGGTTGATCGTATTGCCGATGACATTGGCGGTATCGGCCCCGACGCCGCCATTGCGGGCATCGACGATGGAACCCGGATCCGTGGCGAGCGTTACGTCGCCCTTGGTCTGAACCAGATTGACCTCGAGGTCGTCGATCTCGCGACCCGAGCCATCGACGGGACCCTTCCCGCCCAGCCAGTTCTGCGACTCGAGGCCGCGCACCACCTCGGTAATGAAGATGCCCTGGGTGTTGGCCTTGCTTGCCACTGCGACGTCGTTGGCGGTCAGCACGCCGAGGCTCGAGCCCGCTCCATAAAGTTCGTCAACGTTGATCTCGAGGAAATTATCGGTGGCTCCGATGCCGCCGGTACCGGACTTGTCGCTGGCAGTGCCGGTGATGCCATTGTCGCCAGCCGTCATCGTGATGTTGACGGCGGTGACGTCTGCCTCCGAACCGATACCATCGTTCAAAGCATCGATGATCATCCTGGGCGAATGCAACGTCACGTCATTTGCAGTCGACATGACGCGGCCGACGCGCAGATCGTCGGTCTTTTCGGCCAGGTCGATCCAGCCGTTCGTCAAAACGTCGACATGATGGGTGTCGGACGGACCTGGCGTGCCGCCACCGACGATCTCCGTGATCGCCTTGACGTTGATGAGCCTCGGACTTGTCGCTGTCGGCTCGGCATTGGTAATGACGATGTTGTGGGCCGAGATGATGCCGGGGCGATAGAGATTGCCCGTCGAGTCCAGCGCTCGGATATCGTACGTGCTGTCGATATGCACGCCGCCGGTCCCGAATGCACCCTTGTCCTGCTGCAACGCGCTACCAGTGTCTGGCAGGAACTTGTTGAAATAATCCTTGGTGTTCGCTCCATCGCGGTCGATCACGTGCACGCCGCCGACCGTCCCGACACTCGTGTCCTGGACGCTGCCCCAAATGCGTAGGTTGGCGTCGCCCGCGGTATTCACCGCGTCGATAACGACTGAGTACGGCGTATTGTCGTCGCGCAGGCGCCCCTTGACGTCCAGCCAGGCGAACCCTTCGGTCGTGCCGTTGCCCTTGGCCACGGCCGTGAAGCGCTGCGCCGGCGTGAGCGAATGGAGGTCGGTGGCCGTCGCAGTCGGAGTGATCTGGATCGCCGTCGTCGGGCTCGATACCTCGGCCAGTTGGACCCGCAGGGAGTCGACCGCAATGATGTAGTAATAGTTGCCCGATGTCAGCCCGCCGAGCGCTGTGCCCGAGGCGACATATTGCACGAGCTCGCCATTGAAGAACTGGTTGAGTCCCAGCGCTATCGAGTGATCGCCGGCGCTGACGTTTCCACTCACGAAGTCGGTCTCTGCCGGAACTTTCGCGCTGTCGACCACATCGATGTTGATCCGATGCTGCGTCGGGGAGACCGGATCGGCGAAGTTCACGATGCCGGGGTTCTGGCCGATGTTCCCCTGCCGCGCCTCGATGTCGAGGACATTGGTTCGGATTAGCGAATCCGGATCCGCATCACCGTCTGCCCGGCTCGCGCTGGACAGGATGTCCCCATGGGTGTTGATGACGCGCGTGGTACCGATCGGATTGTCGATGACGCCACTAAGCGTGATGGTCGTCGAAGCCGTATTCGTATTCTCGATGTCGATCAGCGTCGGACTGACGTCGCGCTTGAGCTTGAAGGTCAGACCGCGCGAGCCCGTGTTCGAGATGTCGACCTGCGGCTTGTCAGCTGGATCGACATCCAGGACCTTGATGTCCTGTACATTCATATCCAGCGTGGACTTGTTGATCAGCTGAACGTGGTGATAGTTGTCCCGGAAATCCCACGTGCCGCCCGAGCCGTTGATCTGGCTGTCGCTGCTGCCGGTATCGCCAGTTGCGAAATACACGTCGCCGGGATCGTGATTGATGATGTCGTGGACGTTGATCAAGCCAACCGTCGCGGTGTCGAATATGACGTTGGACTGCTTCTCAACGTTGCCCGTCGGACCGATGATCAGCACCGGTGACTGGCCGGAATAGATCACCACGTCCGAATTGAAGGTGATCTGCGGCTTGATCTCGGGATTTAGGTCCGGATCGCCCGAGAGGCTAAAGCCCAGCGCCCGCACATGATCGGGATTGTCGCTGGTGATCCTCATGGTTCCGTCGGAGCCATCGAGCGAGCCCCGTGGCTGGTTGGTCATGTCGATGTCGAACGCGAGTCTTGGCGTCGAGCCCGGAGGAGGCAGCAAGGCCGGGTCCGCGAGGACGCCCGTGACCCTCGGGGTCGCGGTAACAATCGCGTCCGCATCCCCCTTGACTTGCGAGTCGAGCGTCGTGGTGTTGCTTGAACTGGAGTCGACGCCACCGAACAATCCGGTTGCGCTCGATTCGGCATGCGCTTCAGTGTCGATCGCTTGATAGGACGTGCGGAAATCCACACCTTCCCAGCCTGTGATCGTGGCAAAACCTTTGACCTCAATATTGAACGGAATGTTTACGTTGACGTTCGAGGACGCGGTGCCGACCGCAACCAGGCCTCCGCCGTCGCCCTCGCTGATTGCCTTGACGGTCATCTGCGGATGGTCTTGGTCGTCGCCGGTCGCCTTGGAGTCCCCGGTGCTGACCGACAGGACCACGATATTGCCTTCCACCTTTGCGGCTGTACCGACATTCACCTCGGTCTTGCCGCTGAGCGAGCTTGATGCGAAGGCGTTGGCGTCACCACCAAGGCCGACCCCGGTACAATCGGTGTTCGTGACCTGGTTCGCCTTGTCTTCGGCAGCGATGATGATCCTGCCGCCTGCGAGAATCGCTGTGTTGTCGTTTACGTTCGCTGCGGTGTCGACGCTGATATTGGAATGCGTAAACCCGACTGCGACTCCGACGAGGCCGCCCGTGATCGTATGCGCCGCGGCCTCGGCATTATTGCTCGTCAGTGCAAGCACTTTGACGTCACCGGTGGCGACAACGCGTCCGTCCACGTAGGCCTTGGTCTTGTGATTGGCGTCGTTCTGGTTGGCATCTGCGGTTGGCACGCCGATGCCTACGAATCCGCCGCCGTCATCCCGGGCGCTCGACGTCGCTTTGGTGGTCGACGTCGCCTTGATGATGACGTCGCCACCGGCCGACAGCAGATCCGCCGAAATGTGCGCGTCAACATTGGGATTGTCGTTCGTCGTCGCATTGGCAACCGCTAAGCCGAGCAGCGCGCCGCCGCCGGACCCCGTCGCGACCGCCGACGTCACGCCGTCGCCGCTCGGCGGCGAAATCACACCGAGGGACACACCACCCGGTCCCGTCAGCGTGACTGTCCCGGCCGGACCGCTGGTCAGATCGACGCGGAGTTGCTGCAATCCGGCGCCCTGCCCGGTGATGTCCACTGCCTCGCGTCCGATCGTGTGATCGCCGGTCGGGCCGAAAGGATCGGCCAGGGTCAGCGCCGCGTCACTGAGGTCCTTCAGCAGGTGCAGCTTGATCTGAGTGTCGCTGACCTTCTCAACATAGAACTGCTTGCCATCGGCATTGGTGCCTCCGGCCGTCATCGGGAGGTCGGACTTCTTGATCAGGCTATGCGTGACGTTCTTCAGCGCTGCAAACCCAGAATTGTTCGGGTCCTTGGTGCCCGGATCAAGGGCAATCACGACCTTCGCCGAGGTCGGATTGCCGCTGTTGTTCGAGACGACATTGCTCTCGACGAGCTCCAACGTGTTGCTTCCGGACCCACTCGCGATGTGGAAGGTGCCGTTGTCACCGCCGACTGCGTTGCTGATGACGATCGTCTGTCCGTTCACGAAGCCAAAGTCGGACCAATTGTGGCCGTCAGAACGCGTGATCGTATCGCCAGTGCCGTTCCTGACAAAAAGAACATTCCCCATTCCCAGTGAGGAATCGTCGCCGAGCTGGATCGAACTGCTGCTCGGTCCATTGACCGTCACGACTTTGTAGTCGGCACCGCTCGCCAGTCCACCGATTGGTGCGCCCGACGAGCTGTACCGGACGATGTCGCCGGTAGCAAAGCCCCAGCTGGCAGCATCGCCGTTGGAATTGACGAACTGGATATTGTTGTTGTCGACGTTGTTGTAGGTCTTGCTGCCCTGGTCGAAGATCGGGTTGCTGGAATTGACGTCGACTTGAACGCTCTGGAACGTGTGCGCTGCCGGCGCATGGTAGGTCACCGCGTCGCCATCATTGAGGCCGTGATTCGCGGCAAAAGTGATTGTGTCGCCGGACGCCGGGGGCGTGAATGCCTGCTGGGTGTAGGTTACGCCCGACGGCTCGCGCAGTTTGATGTGCGTCTGATCTGCCGGATTCGGCAAGAAGATGCTGTAGACATGTCCCGGCGTCAGCCCGCCGATCGGCGTGCTGCCGGTTGGCACCTCGTATTCAACGAGATCGCCATTGTTCAGGTTCACCGCCGATGGCAGTTCGATGATATCCGTGCTCGGATCGACCTTGGCGCCATCGAATACGTCGCCAAATGCGAGATGATCGCCATCGACCGCAATGACGGTCTTGATGATCGCAAGGGGCGCGTTGGTGTTGACATCGAAGACGTTGGGGGTCAGCCCGCCGATTCCGGCATTCGTCGGCAATTGCACCGTGTCGCCGGTCAGGAGCCCGTGGTTGGTGACATTGACCGTGTTGTTGTTGGGATCGCTCAGGTCATTGCTGGTATCGGTGTTGGCACCGATGATCTGATAGTTCGGCAGCGGCTTGGTCGCCTTGCTGTCGGCTGTGGCCGTAACCGAGACGGTACCGCCCGCCGTTACCGTCGGCGGATCGATGTAGGCCTTCACCGTCGGATTGGATGTGGCCGTCGAATCGACCTCACCGATGTGCACGCCCCCGGAGACGCCAATGCCTTTGGTCAGCGCATCGGCTTCCGGGTAAGCCACTGCCGCAATTTCGATGTTCCCGGTGACGTTGATGCTGCCGCTCGACGAGACATACGCCTCGACATCCGGTGAAACGGTCGCGGTCGCTCCATCATGATCCACTGAAGCCAGGATGCCGCCAACAACGGCCTGCGAGTTGGCGTTCGCAGCTTCCGTTCCCGTGGCGCTGATCTTCAGGGTCTTCGCCGTAGTAACGGAGCCATCCAGATGGGCAAAGACCTTGCCTTTGGCTTCCGCAGATGATTCCGACGCGGCGATGCCGATACCGGACAGGCCGAGGCCATGTGCCTTGGCGACCGCAGAGCTATTATCCGTAACGCTGATCGTGACCGTATCGCTCGCCGTCACTGTGCCGGTGATCTTGCTCTCCATGTCCGGCGTCATGATCGCGGTGGAAATGTTCGCACCCACGCTCAGGAGCGACGGGCCCGACGACGACGAGTTGTCCGTGGTGGCGCCATAGCCAACCAGAAGTGAATCGCCGTTCTCCGTCGCCGTCACGGTCACGTTCGTTGCGTTCACCGTGCCGTTGCCGATGCTCGCATGAACGGTGGTTTCCACGTCTGCCTTGTCGAAGGACAGGCCGACCGTGACGCCACTCAACACCGTGACGCCTTCCATGATTGGATTGACCAGGTCGATGGAGGCTGCCTCGACCGTCACGTCCTTCGTCACCTTGATATCGGCACCATCGCCGATTTCCGCGGTGGTCGACGCGGTGTCGATGTCGCGCGCAAAATTCACGCCGACCGCGACCAGTCCTGCCGAGATGGCAAGCGTATGGACGTGAGTCGTGGTGGTGCTGGTGGCCGTCACCTTGAGGGAATTCACGGTACCGACGGCCGCCTGGCCGATCTGCGCACCGCCATCGACCGTCGCACTCGCACCACCCGTCGTTTCCAGGCTGGTATAGGACACGCCCGCCGCAACGGCCCCCACGGAGACCTGACCGGTGAATTCCGTCAGATCACGAGTGTTGCTGGCGACAACAGAGACATCGCCGGCATCCGTCACACTGCCCAGGCTCGCCTGCGCCAAGCTGCCGTCACTGATGACGACGACCGCGGCGCCAATTCCAACAAACCCGACCGCGGCATCGAGGGCGAGCAGATTGAGGTTTTCGTTCAGGATCGCGTTGACGTTGATGTTGCCGCCGGCGCTCAGCGTGCCGTCGGCGAATGCCGTGACGTTCTCACCGAGGGTCAGCACGGAAACCGATGCGCCGGCCCCGACGAAGCCGCCGGCGGCCTGACCCGTCGTCACCTTGAACGTGTCGATCTCGTGCGCAATGACGTTTATCGCGGTTCCTGCGTTCAGATGTGCGCCCGACTTCACTACGGCCGACGTTCCGTTCGGGATCGTCGGGTCGCTCGCCGGCGCCGGCGCATTGTTTTCGCGGCCGCTGATATCCGAGGAACTCGGGGTTGCAGAATTGACCCGAGCGCTGGCGCCCGTCGTCGGATCCGAAATGGCATTGTTCAGCCGGCTGCGGTTGCTGTTCGCATTCCCGTCGCCAGTGAAGTAGTTGATGCCGTTGCCGGTGGAACTGTTGGTCACCAGGTTCTTGCCGGAGTTCGCCTCCGCCGCCGCGTCACCATCCGGGCCGTTCACCGAGGTCAGCGTCTGGCCATCACTACCCTGGCTGGAGAGTTGCTTCAGTCCGGTTCCGTCGTGCTTCTGTGCGTCCTTGGCATTGTCGTAAAGCTGGATCACGCCACCGCTCACCTGGTGAACGAAGACATGGTCGCCATCGCTGACGTCGCCGAGACCGGCGCCGTGATAGACCACCTCGGCGCCGTCGCCGAACCCGCCGTCGCTGCCCAGATCAATCGTGTGCGCGCCTGTATCGACGTTACCCTGGTCGAACTTGTGATCGCCGGCAGCGAGGGCGTCACCGGTATCCGCACCGTCCTTGTCCTTGCCGCTCTTCTCGATCTGCTTGCCGATCGCCCAGACGCTGACCGCACCGCCGACGCCGACAAAACCACCGGCACCGCTGGCGTCGAAGCCTGCAACGTCCTTCAACGACAATGCTTCCACATTGATGTCCGCGAGCGCGTTGACCGTCGCATCGGTACCGACGACCGCCTTGACGTTGTTGTTGACGTTACCAACATCCACCGCGCCGGAGACGCCGACGAACCCGCCGGCGATCGCCACGATGAACGTCTTTACATTGACGTCGTCGGCGGCGCCGACATGCACGCCTTGCTGCAGGCTCGCGTTGTTACCCGTCTGGTAACGCGTGTTGATCTGAGCGTTGTCGAGGATCGCGGCATCGGTCTCGCCGCTGATCAGTGTCACGCCGACCGCGCCGGACACGCCAACGAAGCCGCCGGCACCGGCTATGACGATATGCAACATGTCCGCCTTGGACTCGGCCTGAACGATCACGCCATGGCTCGTGGTTCGGGCGAAGTTGCTACCAACGATGTCGTTCAGAACGTTGTCATGGCCGCCGGTTCTGCCCAGCGCATCGACTGTGGCGCCGGCACCGATCGTCGCGTCGGTTTCCTTGTGGATGATCATTACGCCGACCGAACCGCCGACGCCGACGGCACCGCCGGCGATGGCTCCGGAAAGCTCGAAGATATGAGTCGTATCCGTCGCGTTGACGAACACGTCACCATAGGCGAACACGTCCGCATCGTGGTCGATATAGGCTTTGGTCGTGTTGTCGACGCTGAGGACGTCCACTGCGCCGCCGACGCCGACGAAACCACCGGCGAGGCCGAAGCCGATCATCACGACATTCTCTTGCATCGAGGCGGCTACAGTCACGTCGCCACCACCGGCAAGCGTACCGGCATTCACCGTCGCATGGTCGCCGATGAAGGCCAGGGTGGTGTTGCCGACTACGTTCACACCCACGGCCGGCGCGACACCGACGAAACCGCCGGCCGCCCCGCCCGCGATCGCAAGGTGATAGAAATCGTCTGCCGCGCCGATGATGACGCTGCCCTGCGCCGTATTCACGGTCGCATGGTCACCGACGTAGGCCTTGGTCGTCACGTTGTCGACATCGACTCCCGCCGACACGCCCACCCCGACCTCGCCAACACCCAAGCTGAAGGTGAATGTCCGAATGTTCTCCTTGTTCGTCGCACCAACTGCGACGCCCTGGAAACCAGGTGCGGTTTCTGCTCTCGTCGTACGAACGTTGTGCAGCGAATCGTCATCCTGGCTCGAGGTATCGCCACTCGTCGTGCCGCCCAGAACTTTATCCTGGCTGGGCGTTCCAACCATTCCGCCGGACCGCAGTGTGCTGCGCGCGCCCGGATCGTCGGATTCGGCACTCCGCGTACCACCCGTAGGACCTGTCTCGATGCCCTGTCCGTGTGGATCATGCGGATCAAAGGTGCTGGCGGCAGCGGCTGTGTCGATGTGGATTGCGCCCGTATTCACGGTCGCGCCGGAACCCAGCCCGTCGCCCGTGACCACGGCGTGGGAACCGATGAATGCCTGGGTATCCTTGTTCATAACATCGACACCGGCCGCGGCACCGATGCCGGCCACACCCGCCGCTGCGATGACCGCGGTGATCTCGTTGATATCGGTCTGGTCGTCGGCAGAAATAGCTACGGTGCCGTCGGCATGCACGTTGCCATCGCCGAAACTCAGTATTGCATCGTCCGGATCGTCGCCTATGAAGGCGCGCGTCTGCAGCTGGAACACGTTGATATCGGCATTGACGCCGACCCCGACGTCTCCACCGACGGCGACCCCACCCGAAACGGAGATCAGACTCTCGGTCGATTTCGCCGTGACGAAAATATTGCCGCCCACGGTCGCATCGACGGCCGAGTCGATGAAAGCGTTGGTGTGCTTGTTGAACACGCCGACACCGACACCGACGCCGACGCCGCCTGTGCCGCCGACCGCGATCTCACCGGCCACGGTGGTCACCGTGGTATCATCGGTCGCCTTGACGGTCAGATCGTGTGCGCCGACGATCGTGACATCCGCGTTGTGACCAATGCGCGCCGTCGTGTGCTCGGTCAGCAGGTTGACTCCAGCGGAGCCGGCGACCCCGACCTCACTGGCTCCAGCCGCACCCGCTGCGATGGCAATGACGTCCTCGCTTTCGGCGGCGATCACATCGATGTTGCCGCCCGCTCGCACCGTCGCAGAGGCTCCGACATAGGCCTGCACGGTCCCGTCATAAATCAATGTCGTGTTCGCGAGCCCGATACCGGCCGAGTCGCCGATTCCGATCGCGCCGGCGACCATCGTCGTGATGAACGTGCCGGTCGCTTTCACCGAGACGGAGCCATCGGAGCGCACGGTCGCCGAATCGTTGATGTATGCGTCGGTCTCGACATGAATGTCGGCGATCCCGATTGACGCTGCGGCGCCCACGGAACCAAAGCCGGCGCCCAAGGTTGCGGCGACCGACAACATCGTCTCGGGGGATGTCGCCGTCACGCTCACAGTTCCGCCACCGTTGTTTCCGACAACCGCGGACCCGTCGATGTAGGCTTTCGTTGTCTTGTGCAGGATCTCGACATCCAGTCCGACGCCGAAACCCGACGAATCGATAGACAGGGCTAGTGCACCCGCGACGCTGACGACCTTGGTCTCGTTTGTCGCCGCCACGCTGACCGTTTGTGCGCTGCCGACCGTATAGAGGCCGCCCCGATTGACCTGGCTGGAGGCGCCGATATGCGCGTCCACGTCGACGTGCAGGTCGTTGATGATGAACGAGCCGGCGATGGCCAAATCAGCTTGGCTGGCGGAACCGGCGACCGCCACCGAAGTCAGCTTCGGCTGTATCAATGGCAGGTCGATTTCGGTTGGCACCATGTGACTCTCGGCCTTGACCGAAATGGCACCGGCGGCATCCGCGTCACCACCGATTGCTGCCGTCGTCGAGGCATGCAGCAGCGTCACATTGATTGCAGCACCGAACGCCCCCTTATCCTTGGAGAACGCACCTGCAGCCGCCAACGTCTGCGGCCCGAGAACGGCAGTTCCATTGACCGTGATCCCGCCGTCGGACTCGAGGTGCGAGGTGCTTGCCGTCGATGCCTCGGTGTCGAAATGGTCGACGATGTTGATCGCCACCGAGCCGGCGATGCTCATGCCACCCTTGCCGCCTGCGGCCGCCGCACCCCATGCGACAAAATCGTCGGTCTCGCCGCTCGGCGTGATCGCCTGGATCGTGATACCCGCGACCGCATCATGACTGATGATGACCGAGCCGCCCCCGACCAGCGCCTTGTTTGTCGCCCCGAGCCAGTTGACGCTGACGCCGGCCGCGATGTGATCGTCGCTGTTCAACGCGACGCCGGTGCCGATCGCCTTGGCACTGCCGTCATATTCGGCCTGAGCAGAGATCGTCACAGCGCCCTGTGCCGTGATGTCGGCTCCGTGGGTGACTTGCGCGGTGTTATCGGCGAGGATCCGGTTGACCGCGATAGAGGCGGCGATGCCGACGCCGCTGTTGTTGGTACCGCCCTCGGAGGAAGCCGACGAATTTCCGCCTGAAGCGCCGCCGCTGGCCGTTGGCAGCGAGATGCCCTTGCTGTTTGTGTTCGAGCTGCTGCCGTTCACCTGGCCGTCGGCCTTCGTATCGGCATTGTCATCCGAGTCCTTCGCCCCTGAGACGGACGCGAGGGCCTTGGCCTCGCTCTTGACCGTCGAATCGGAGGAAACGGTCGCCGCACCCGCAGTCGTATTGACGCTACGGGCGAGTTCGGCGCTGACCTTCTCGGTAACCCAGGCAATTGAGACCGACGCGCCGACGCCGACGCTCTTGCCGGCTGCCTTGGCGTCTGTTTCGGTGTTGAAATCTGCATCGTTCGATGCGGTAACCGCAACGTCACCGTTCGCAGACAACAGTCCGCCAGTGCCGACATACGCAGTTGCCTTTTCGTCGGCGACCAGCACGCCAACGCCGATACCTACCCCGGTCCCGCCAGAGGACGCTGCACCGTTCTCGCCATGGGTGAATGCCGTATCTCCGGAGTCGGCCGAAACCGTGAAAGTCCCGACTGAACCGGACCACGACGACCCGTCGGTGATCTGTGCATTGACGGTATTGGTGAGCACATTGATCCCGATCGAGGCACCGACGCCTGCTTTCTCGCCTTCGGTGTCGCCGTGCGGTCTGGCGGTTGCCAAATTCGACTCGTCGCCGGCGGCCGAGACCGAAGAATTGCCTCCGGTCGTCGTCACGGTCGCCGAACCGGACAAATCCACGCCCGGGGTAAGGCCAACCACCGCCTGCGTGTCGTTGTTCACGATGTTGATTGCGGCCGAAATGCCGACGCCGATATTACCACCGCTGGCGCCCGACGTTGCGTCGGCACGCGAAGAGTGGGTGAGATCGTGCAGCTTCTGGCCGGCGGGCGCAGCGCCGCTCAGCGTAATCGCCTTTCCGTCGTAGGCATCGCCCAGCGACGCCGCGAGCTGGTAGTGACCGCCGGTCAGGTCGATGATGAAGTACGTGGTGTTGTCGCTCAAACCACCGAGTGGTGAACCGCCGTTGGCATCATATTTGACACGGTCGCCGGTGCGCAGGGTCTCGTCGGGGCCGAGATTGAGCTCGGTGATGTTGCCGGTCGGATCGAAATCAATCGCACCGATCGGGGTCGGGACGCCCCCGATGTATTTCCAGAGCTGGTTGCCCGATGATGACAGGGCGCCGGAACTGAGATCCACCAGGCCGGTGGCGCCGCCGTCTTCGGCATCCGCCTTGTTGGTGTCGTAAAGCTTGATGGTGCCGTCGCCGTTGACATGCACGTAATAGGTCGTGACCAAGGGGGTTAGGCCGAAGCCGCCGAGCCCGACATACTGGACTTGATCGCCGTTCGCGAGACCGGCATTGAGACCAACGAAGAGCGTATCGTGCGTGGTGTCGACCACCGGTACGGTGATCACCGGCGCGTCGATCTGCCGATCGGCCACGACGGCACCGACGTTCAGACCACTGCCGCTGACCACCGCGCCATTACCGACAAAGGCCTGGTTGGTGATGTTGTTGACGTTGACAGCGACCGCAACGCCGACGCCGGTGCCGCCGCTTCCGGTGACCGCGGAACCATCCGCGAGCGCATGCCCGTCGACATTGGCCTGCGAATGGACTGTAATCAGCCCGGTCGCCGTGACATGGCCGCTATCCGGAATCGACGCAACCGACGATCCATTCTCGATGTTGACCGCGATCGCACCTGCGACGTCGACCTGCCCGCTGCCGGTATCGGCATCGGGAGCGGTTGCGCCATTGTTGCCCTTGGCACTTCCACCCGTCTTGGTCTTCGCCGTGGTGTCGGCGAAGTTCATCTGATCCTGCTTCTTGCCGTCGGCTTTCTTGCCGCTGCCGCTGTCTTCGCCGCCCTTCACGCTTGCTTTCGCCGAGCTCTCACTGATCGAGATGGCGCTCGACATGAAGGCCGCCGCGCCGCCGCTCGTGAAGAGATTGCGGCCGGTGGTGGCCTGCGAGTCATCATTCACGATCGACAAGGCAAGCGAAATGCCGACGCCGGTCTTATCCGCTTCGGTGTCGCCCTCGGCGGAGGTCCTGACGACATTGGTCAGGGTGGAACTCAGATTGAATCCGTCGGCGCCGACCGTCAGCAGGCCGCCGCTGCCGATCGTTGCATGGGTATCGTCATTCGCGACCGAAATCGCGATGACGGGCGTGACCGCAGTCCCGCCGGCCGAACCGTTCTTGGCCTCGGTCTCCATCTCGTGCGCCGACGAGGCATCGAGCGTCAGACCCTTCGCGCCCGTGAGCAAGACATTGTCGTCGACGTAGGCGGCAGTCGTGTCTTCACCGTAGTTGAAAGCTACGGAGGCGCCGATTCCGGTTCCGGGATTCACGCCGTCGGCTTCGTGCGGCGTCGCCTTCGCGACGTTCTTGATGTCCGCGTGCGCCGCGATGGTGACGTCCGGGCTCCCGACCAGCGTGACGTTCGCACCGTTGTCGAGATAGGCTTTATGATTGAACAGGACGACATTGATCGCCAGTGATCCGGCAAAACTGACGCTGCTGGCGTCCCCGAGGCCGGAGATCGCTTCTGCGCTGAATACGCTTTGCTTGTCGTCCAGCGCCTGGACCTCAATGGCGAGCGAACCGCCAGTAACGGTGCTCGTTCCGCCAATGTAGGCAAGATCATCCCGGGTCGCGACATTGATCGCGACCGCGACGCCGACCGCCTTGGAAGCACCGCCGCCACCGCCGGACGAATCCTGGGTGAACCCACCATCCGCGTTGGTCGTCATCACGTCGACGGACGCCGCTATGATCGACGCAGCATCAATGCCGGCGTTGATGGTTCCGTCCTGCAAATAGGCCTTGGTATCGCCCGTATCTACCGCGACCGCGATCGCGCCCGCAAATGAAATGCTTTCGTTGCCTGAATCTCCCGCTGTCTGCGCGTTGTTGTTCTTGAGCGTCGTCTCGCTCGCGTTGTCGCCGCCGCCGCTCTGCGCACTGCCGCCGACCGACGAATTGGCCGTGGTCGTGATGTCGCGGTCCGTCGTGGCCTGAAGGCTGACTCCGAGGCCGCTGACGGTGGAACCGTCAACTGATGCTACGGTGTCACCGAAAACCACCGAAACCGCAACGCCCGCGCCGGCTGTTCCCGCGCTGCCGTCCGCCGTGGTCGTGGCATCGAGCTCGCTGCTCGCCTGCAGTGTCGCGGCGCCGCCCATGGCATTCACGACCGCGCTGTCCGACACGGCGAGTTTTGCCCTGCTCTCGAACGCCGTGACGGCCACGGCTGCATCCTTCGATGCGTCGGCGTTGTCGGTCGGCACGGCCGATGCATTGATCGTCACGCTGGATTTGGCGGTCGCATCGATCTTGCCGCTGGCGCTGACGTTGGTCGAGGCCCCGTGGATCAGCACCTCCGGATCCGCATCGCCGGCGACGATCGTGATCTTGAACGAGTTGTTGTTGGCCGACGATGCGGTCAGCGTGCCGTCGACGGTCGCATTGAGAACCAGGTCACCATTGGTCGCGCTGAGCACGGAATCGCCGACATCGATCTTCGCGCTGGAAAAACTCGTGACCAGTGAGACGAGATGAATCTTGTCGCCGAGATTGTCGTTGATCGCGTCGGCGATCTTTCCGGTGATCTCGCCGCTCAGGTCAGGATCGTCAGCATTGCCCTTAGTAGTACCGTCGGCAGTCACATTGAGCGCCGAGTGCGCCGTCAAACTCACCTTGCCGGATGCGCTCAGATTGGCGCCGGACAGTGTGATGGCCGAATTCGCGTTGGACAGTATTCCCTGGCCTACGATCGCATCGCTAACGGCGGTGGCCTCCGACTTCAGCGACAGTTCGCCAGCGAAGCTCGCATGTGCGCCGGACGAGATTGCGGAATCGCTCGTGACGTTCAGGCCAAAACCGACCGTCGCGGCAGACGCGGCGTCCAGCGAAACGGTGTCCTGGAACAGCCTTTGATCGCCGCCGGTGAAATTGATGCTCAGTAGGTGGCCACCGATCGCTGCATTTGCAGTCTCAAAGGACTTGAGATCCAGGTGAATCGTGTCGCCGTAAATATCGTCTCCGCCGCCGCGGTCGATCGTGACGCTGTTGTCACCACCGGCAACGATTGATTTTGAACCGATGACCGATGCTGTCGCGTTGTCGTAGAGATTGAACGAGCCCGCCTCGGCCTTGAGCGTAAAGTCCGTATGCGTATTGAGGACCCCGCCATAGGTGATATCCGCCGACAACAGCAGCCGCGGCTCGATCGCCTCGAGCGTGAAGTTCTGGCGCCGCGGCTTTGCCGCCGGGCGCGCAGCACCGCCGATCCGCCGCTTTCTACTGTCCCGTCCCGGAAGGATCTCGCGAATGACCTTGTCGAGGAGGGATTCGAACGCGGAGCGCTTGTGAGCTTCCTTGTTCCAGCGCCAGGCTATACCCATCGGAATGCTCCATCGAAAAAATGGACCGAACGGCGAGCAGCAAGTCGAAGTTACGCGAACGCGCCTCAAGCAGTATGCGCCTGAGGAGAATGTCTAGCGGTGTGTGCCGGGGAGAATTTGAATGCCGGTGCCTTCAACGACACGCGGCATGGGAGGAGCTGAGTGCAAACTCTCAAAGGTGCTAAAATCTTTGATCATCGCAGCGCCTCCTTCGAATGACGATTGGGCGGCTTAAATTCGATTTATCCGTAGTTTAATACGGCTTTAACGACGACGTTATGACACGGCCACAGCCCGTCTACAAGCGCTTTGGCCTCTCGGCCGCCATCGGCAGCTCAGCGAGTCGGTGCCGACCTCGATACACAATCCATGATTGCAAGCCGATTGCATGGGGCACGGCTTGATCCGCTCAGTAAGCGCGCTCGCTCAACAACTTAGGAGGTCGCAAAGCCTCGGCGGCAGTCGCCTAAATGCACGACGACACCACATAGCTGGAAGTTGTAAAATCCGCCCAGCACTACGAACAGAATGCATCCGTTTACGTCGGCGAGCCTCAATCACGTACTCGCTCGACTTTTTTCCGGCGAGACTTATTTTAATCACCGGAAAGTGCGCAGTGAATGTCACTGCACGGCTTGCCAAGGGGGCATCACCCCCGCGCCGTTCGACCGTTACAGCATGATAAAAATTAGCGCAGGATCGCCCCGGTCGGAACTGCGCTCTTGGACCCTAGCCGGATCGCCGCGCGCAAAGCCGGAACGACTTTGATCGGCACTGTTTCCGGCGCGCGCCGTTCTGGCGAGGGTACATTCAAAAGGAAGGGGCAGGAGGACTCCCCATTCTCCCGATTAGGCCTCGGAGGCCTCGCGATCGCCGGCCGAAGAGATCCGGACATGAAAGCCTTTTGCCTCGATGGCACGGATCAGCTGTTCGAGGCTCATCTCGTCCGGGCGCATCGAGATCTGGTCCGAGGGCCCTTGATCCTGGGTGCTCACGATATGGACACCGTTCTCGAGAAATTCGGAACTGACGTCGAGAACCTTTGCCACGGCCTTTATGGTGGCGGGCTTGGGCAGCCTGCCCCGCTTCTCCCAATGCCAAATTGCGGGCGGCGTCACGTCAATCCGCCTCGCCAGCTCCGTGATGGTCATAGACCGCTCTTCCCGCAGCTGCTTCAAGCGCGAACCAAAGTTGGCAGCGGCCTTGTTCTTGACTTTAGGCACCTGTAAATTCCATTTATATTAGTGGGAATCAGCGTTAACGACCTTAAGTGGGCGAGACTAGGGGCTTATCCGCGTCGAAGTCAATCATCACTCATTGGTTTCGGCTCCCGAGACCGGCGTAGGCGGACATCGTCCGGCTAACTGCCATTCCGGTGCCGGCATTGCCGCCCTGACCATGCAAGGCCTGAGCCACAATTCCCAAAGCCAACGTCGCTTCGCGCGTCGGGTTCCTAGCTCGTTAAATCGACGCCGTCGCGACAGTTGCCTCGGCCAAGCAAGCTGCTTTGCCGAACGAAACGGCCGTAGTCGTTTCGACCAAGCGTGTAATGTCTCGCCTGCATTAATTAAAAAGGCAAGGCTCTTCCCGCCCGGACTTCGTTGCGATTGATCGGCAATCACGTCAATGCCACTATGTCACAACCAGGGTAAGGGTATGATCGAACGAGGCTTTCTCCGTCGCGGTCGTTAGCCCTGCAATGGGGGCTGGCTTGAACATTTTATCGCGTCTTCAACCGCGGGCGGGGCGCCCGCTCATGCTGACCGGGGCGTTTCTGACCCTGGCAGTCCCATGCGGCGCGCAAACGGCGGACACACGACAGGCAGTCGAGCAACGTTCCGACGCGCCCAGACACATCGAACATCGTCAGCCGATGACCGACATTCTTGCGCTCATGTCCGGCAAGTGCACGACACTCAAGATCGCCGGCCAGGACTATGCGTGCAAGGCCGTTGCCTACGCTCATACGGAATCCGGACGGGTCAGCTTCGCTGTGGCCCTCGAGGATCCGACGGACGATAGCCATGTCGTGTCTTTCTCAGGAGAAAATGGCAAGCGCTTCGATGACAATTCCTACGAGCTTCCGGTCGACCGGATGCTCTTGAATTCCAAACACAGGCCGAAGGTCCATGGGCTTCCGGTGCCTGCGGAGGAGGCGTCTACGGGTGTCTGCCGCCAGTTCGGCAACTTCGCAGCGCGCAAGGTTTCCAACGTCACCTGCACGGCGACCGACTCTCGCGGCCAGAGATATGAGCTTCTGTTCGTGTCGGATGGCACTCCCATCGGCGTTCGACGCGTGAGGCAATCAGCTCCTTCGATCAACGACCCGTTCAAGTGAATATCGGGACGGCCCGGGCGACGAATCTTCTCGCTCCGACGTTTCGCGCCGTGTCGCAGTGGCGCGCCAAGCCAGTTCAATAGCAATTCGGAGAATTGCCCCCAAGACCGGCACACGCATTCGAATTGGAGGCCCGCCACTGAACGACGGAGGTCGGGCTGGCGCCCTGCCCGTCCGCCGGCACGGCTTTCAGTCTTTCCGCCTCTTCCGCAACGATGGCCATGTGGGCCTTCGCGATCTGGTCGTTTCGCTCGAGAAGCGAGACCTTGCCCGCCTCGACCTGGACGGCAAGCGTCTTGCGCAGCGCATTCTCGCGGTCGAGCAGTTCCGGAAATGGCAGGCTGGGCCTGACCGAAAGCTCCGTCGCCTTCACGATGCAGTCGGCGCGCCGCACGGCCTGCGTGATCTGGTCGGGAAAGGCGTTCCGGCAATCCGCGAGCGCATCGGTCAGACTGACGGAGGCGTCCTCGCTCTCGTTCTGAAGCGCCTGCCGGACTCCCCCGCAGCCGGCGAGCAGGCCAAGGAGGACAACAACAACAGCTGTGCGCATCGGAAAAGCGTCACTCTCTCGTGGCGTCGGCGTCGGACGATGGCCACCTTGCCCTTCTCCGCGCTCGACGTCGCCGCAATTCCTATTTCTGGCGGAAGGCGTGATTGAAGGACATGATCAGCGGGCCGACCAGATATTCGAAGGCCGTGCGCTGGACGGTCGGGATCATGACGGTTGCAGGCATTCCCGGATAGAGCTTGATATTGGGCATGGCGGCAAGCTCGTCCCCGTCGATCCGCACGAAGGCCGTGTAGTACGGGTTGTTGGTCTTCGGATCGGTCAGACGATCTGCCGAGACCTGAATGACGTCGCCGTGAATGATCGGCACGATCCGCTGCTTGTAAGCCGTGAGGTGAACCTCCGCACGCGTATTGGGATGCACGTCGCTGATGTCCTCGACCGCCACTTGCGCTTCGATGGTCAGCCCGTCCTGCTCCGGGACGATGTCCAGGATCTTGTCGCCGCGCTGGATGACGCCGCCAACCGAAAAGACGTTGAGGCCGACCACCTGGCCACTGTAGGGCGCGCGAATCTCCATGCGCCCCAGGACCGCCTTGGCGTTCATGGCCTTCGGGATCACCTCCAGGATTTTCGCCTGCGTATCGCGAAGATCCTTGGTCACGTCGGTCATCCGATCGTTATCGAGCTGTGCAATTTGCTGCTCCTGCTCGGCAATCGCCTGGCGCGCCTTGGCAATGTTGGCATTCGCATCCGCGATCTGGCCCTCCAGCCCATAGGCGGTGCGCTCCAACTGCAGAATGCGGGGACGCGCGATCAGTCCTCTGTCGACCAGGGGCGCGATATCCTTTGCCTCGCTGTGGACGGAGTTGATCTGCTCCGTGAACGCCTTGACTTGCGCTTGGGCCCCCACGATCTGCGAGCCCAGTTGGTTGATCTTTTCCCTGATGACACTGCGTTGACCTTCGAGCGCGGCTCGCCGGCTGTCGAACTGGCTGATCTGCCCGTTCCATACGCTCTTGAGATAAGGATCGTCCGAGCGCGCCTTCAGGTCGGCGGGCATGACGAGTTCGGCCCCGTGGTCGAGCTCGGTCAGCAGACGGACCTCCGTGGCGCGAAGCACGACCCATTGTTGCGTGAGGACGTCGAACTCCGCGCGCGCCTGGGTCCCATCGAGCACGATGAGCAGATCGCCGGCGCGAACACGGTCGCCTTCCTTGACATGAAGTTCCTTGACGATACCGCCGTCGAGGTGCTGCACGCTCTTGCGGTTGCCATCGACCTTGACCACGGCGTTGGCGACCACGGCGCCGTTGAGCGGGGCGGTCACGGCCCATGCACCGATGCCGCCAAAGAACGTTGCGATGATGATCCAGCCGGCCAGTGCGACGTGCTTGATGGAATCGCTGGGTGGGCCGCCGGCGATCGCCCGTTTGGCTCCAACGCCCGTGAGATTTTTGGGTACCGCCTCGATGATCGCCATGGGACGCGCCTAGCTGCTGGAGCCTTGCACCGCGTGCACGGGCACGGGTACGGGACGGGTCAGGCGCGCCATGATCTCGGCGCGCGGCCCGAACATCTCGGCGACGCCCTCCCGGAGGACCAGGATCTTGTCGACGACGCCGATGGTGGCCGGGCGATGCGAGACGATGACGACGGTGGCTCCCCGCTTCTTCAGTTGTACGATGCAGTCCGCAAGCGCGACGTCGCCCTCGCTGTCGAGATTCGAGCTGGGTTCGTCGAGAACAACGATGCTGGGGCTGCCATAGACCGCTCGCGCCAGTCCGATGCGCTGGCGGAAGCCGCCGGACAGGATGGCGCCGCCTTCGCCGACCTGCGTGTCGTAGCCGTTCGGCAGCTTCAGGATCATCTCGTGCACGCCCGAGAGCTGAGCGGCAAGGATGACCTCCTTGTCGTTCCCCTCGTCGAAGCGCCCGATGTTTGCGGCGATCGTGTCGGAAAACAACTCGATGTCCTGAGGCAGATAGCCGATGTGGTCGCCGATCGCGCGCTTGACCCAGGTCGAGACGCCCGCGCCGTCCAGCCGCACGGCTCCGGCCGACGGCGTCAGCACACCGACGAGGTGGCGCGAGAGCGTCGACTTGCCGGCGCCCGAAGGACCGATGACGCCGAGCACCTCCCCCGCTTCAATCGCGAATGTGACGCCCCGCAGAATCGGCTTCGCCGTACCCGCCGGGACGAAAGTGAGCGCTTCGACCGACAGACGGCCCCTGGGCTTGGGCAGCGTCAACCCCGCCTCGAGAACGGGATGTGCCTGGAGCAGTTCACGAATACGAAGGAAGGCGGCCCGCGCCGACACCAAACCCCGCCACGAGCCGACGATCTGCTCGACCGGCTGCAGCGCGCGTCCGAGCAGGATGCTGGCGGCGAACATCGAGCCGGTCGTCGTGAGCCGCTCGATCACGAGATAGGCGCCAAGTCCCAGGATCAAGGACTGCATTGCGAGCCGCAGGAAACGGATCAGGCTCTGGATCGCGGCCGCGCGATCGCTTGCAGCCACCTGCCGCTCCAGCATCCGGTCGCGGTCGCGGCCCCAGCGCCGCAACAGGCCGCCGGTCATGCCCATGGCACGGACCACTTCGGTGTTGCGCAGGCTCATCTCGGTGAAACTGTAGCTGCGGGACGCAGCCTCGTTCGATTCCGTCAGCGGCAGCTTGACCAGCCACTCGCTGAGCAGGGCCATCAGGACCAGGACGATCGAGCAGGCGAGTGCGAATGCCCCGAGGAAGGGATGCAGCACGAAGATGACGGCGATGTAGATCGGCGCCCATGGCAGATCGAAGATCGCATGGACGCCGGTACCGGTGATGAACTGACGAAACGTATCGAAATCGCGCAGCGCCTGGCTGCGGGCGCCACCCGCGACGGCCGAGCGATCGATGATCGCGGTCATGACACGCGACGCGATCTTCTGGTCGAGACGGATGCTTGCGCGGGTCAACACGCGCGCACGAACCGCATCCAGTCCGGCAAGCGCCATGAAGGCCAGCAGCAGCGCGATGGTGAGCATCAACAACGTGATCTCGCTGGCGCTCGAGATCACGCGGTCATAGACCTGCAGCATGTAGAGCGGGCCGGCGAGATACAGCAGATTAATGGAGAGGCTGAAGATGCCGGCCGTCAGAAAGTAGCCTTGGCAGGTCTGCAGCAGGCGCCGGAGTTCGTCCGGCCTTTTAAAAGGCGCGCTCACACAATCCGGCGGATGCCCGCCCCTCTAATCAAAAACGACCGACCGGAGCGACAACGCCCGGCAAAGTTAAAGACCGGCTGGCAGCCGTAACAATTCTCATCCAATTGAGCACAATGTCTAGCACAGCCCTTCCGCGTCGAGAAAGCAATCCTCGCTGAAAGGTAAAAGTGCCCGTAGAGCTACGGCATCAACGATATTTACGATATTTATTATCGATTGGAGCGCACCTGGAAGCAGCCGGGTGGCATAAGGCGGCGCCGGCGCCCGCCCCGTCATATCTCAAATCGTGGACATGGGTTCGCGCTCCCGCGGCGCAACATGCCCGGGTTCAATCTGGGAACTCCCTTTTCCCGGAGGAAAGGGCGCAGGGAAGGTCGGGCGCCGGCCGGCACCCGCAGCCCGTGTGCGAAGAAAGTGCGCACGGGTGGGTCACAGGTGATGCCGGCATCCCGGCCTTCCCTGCGCGGATGGTTTTAACGGTGTCCTTCGTGCTCTCCTCGGGGAGACGAGCTCAATTGCCCCCGTCGCTAGGCGGATGTTCGCGTTCACGCCGGTTGGCGCGAGACGCCTCCACAAGGCTTGGCGCCAGCTTCGGGCGCCAGGACCACACGACTTCTCCGTCCGCGCACACCTCCACCGGACCCTCGACGGTTGGCGTGCGCGCACCGTCGAGACCGTATGGAGACGCCGTCAGCGCCGTGTCGTACCGCGCCCAATCGCCGCTCACGGAGCACCATCGAAGGAGCCCCGCCCTGCGACCCTGTTCGCGCCGACGCCGTCGCGGCCACCGCATCCCAGCCCCGTGTCGTGACGATCGCGATACGCCCTTTTGACGGGCCAGGATGGCATGGCTATACGCCAGTCACGAACTTCTGTCAATCCGAATCTTTGGAATATACGAATTTCATTTTCACTCGGCGCGCAGCGGGAAGCGGGAAGCGGCGCTACGCGGGAATTCAGCGCGGGCACCCCCGATCTCGTCGGACGATTTTACCGATCACGAGGCGATCAACATAAACAAAGATAAATCAAATTTACGCGCCATTAAATCAGTCCGGAAGCATGCGCTTCGTCCGTAAGCGCTTTGGCGCCGCCGATCTCAGTTTAACGACTGAATTTACCCACCCTTAAATCGCTCCGTCGTCGGATCTCCGCGCAACACGCGCGACATGAGGCGCATTTTCTTTCGTCGCTACATGCAAGGAGATTCGATGGCGAAGCGGGGCGTGAATGATCAGTACGGGAATTTCTCTGAAGCGGATGCAAATGCTCTGGAATGGGAATTCGTCGGACTGAACATCGCCTCGGCACATGTCGGATCGATGGACAATCCAGCGGGCCATTCAGAGGATCGCGGGCTCGGAACGGATGCTTCAACCTCGGATGCGGGCGCGCCGGAGAGCTTCGCTGCGAAGAAGGGTGGCGGCGCCACCAGCAGCGGCGGGACAACGAGTGGCGGCACAACGAGCGGCAGCAGCACAGGGTCGACCACACTCGGCCAAGGCGCGACGACTCTTACCCTCCATGACGTGACGACCACCTGGCGCCCCCTCGCTCCGGCAATTGGTGATACGGCGTTACCCACAGATCCCTACTTCGCAAACTGGCAATGGAGCCTCACCAATCCGACAACTGGCATCAACGTCCCAAAGGCGTGGCAGAACTACACAGGTGCGGGTATCAAGATTGGCATCGTCGACGATGGCATCGACTACAATCATCCCGACTTGAGCCCGAACTATTTATCGAATCTCGACTACGACGCGACCAACGGCGGAAGCGACGCCTACGGCACTTCATCCGATAGCCACGGCACGACAGTCGCCGGCGTCCTTGCCGCTGCACACGATGGATCAGGTATCGCAGGAATTGCCTACCACGCCGGAATCGCCGGATTTCGCATCAGCTACTCTACCGGAGGCCCAAGCCAGATTGCTGATGCTTTCAACCACTTGGCTACCAATGGTATGGACGTCGCCAACGCGAGCTGGGGCTACAGCGCCGCGTATCAGGATAATTTCTTCAGCTCTTCGTTTGGGTCGTCAAAGTCGGCGATACTCAATGATGCCGCCAACGGCCGGGGCGGACTTGGAATCGATATGGTTTTCGCCGCGGGCAATGGCCGCGCGACCGGCGACAACGTCAACTATCACAACTATCAGAACGATCCTTACGTGATCACGGTGGCCGCTACGGACATCAACGGCCGCATCACCACATTCAGCACGCCAGGCGCCGCGCTGCTCGTCTCGGCTCCAGGCCTGGGAACCTATACCGACGATCGGCTCGGCTCCGCCGGTTATTCAACTGACGATTATACGTCTGCAGCCGGCACATCCTACGCGGCACCAACCGTCGCTGGTGTGATCGCCCTGATGCTGCAGGCAAACCCCACTCTCGGCTATCGCGACGTGATGGACATTCTGGCTTACTCGGCCAAGAATTCCGACCCGACCAATACCGGCTGGCAAACCAACGGCGCGCACGACTGGAACGGCGGTGGATTGCATTTCAGCAACGACTATGGCTTCGGCCTGGTCGATGCGACCGCCGCGGTTCGATTGGCCGAGAGCTGGCAAAAGCAATCAACCTACGCCAACATGTCAACTGAATCGGCCGGCCACACCGATAACGCGGCCATCCCGGATGGCTCCGGCAGCCTGCAAAGCCAGATCACCTTTGCGTCCTCACTGGAGGTCGAGAAGATGGTGATCGATCTCAACATCACCCACGCTCATGTCTCCGATTTGGCGGTCACACTGACTTCGTCGAGTGGAACGACAGCGGTGCTTGCGTCACATCCAACCGGCGGCACCGGCAGCGGTATCGTATTCGAAACGACCGCCAATAGTTTCTGGGGCGAGGATGCAAAGGGCACCTGGACCCTGACGGTGACCGATTCAGTGTCGGGCAACGTCGGAACGCTCAACAGCTGGACTTTGACCGCACTCGGCGACGCGCCGAATACACCGACCACGTACGTCTACACGGACGAGTTCGCAACCGCCGCCGGCGCAAGTCGGCAGGTCCTCAACGATGCCAGCGGATCCGCGACAATCAACACCGCGGCAGTTTCGACAGGATCATATCTCGACTTGAATCGGGGCGCGACCGACACCATCGCCGGCAAGGCCCTACAGATCGGAGCCAGCACGATCATCAAGAACGCCTGGGCCGGAGATGGCAACGACACCATCATCGCCAACGATTTCGGCGACACGATCCAGGGCGGCCGCGGCAATGACACGATCGTCGCCGGGCACGGCGCTGACGTTCTCTATGGAGGCTCCGGCAGCGACACCTTCATGTTCAAATTCCTGACCACCGCAGGAGCCGTCATTCGCGACTTTACTGCGGGCCAGGATATTATCGACCTGAATCAGATCCTCACGTCCGCCGGATATGTCGGCACCAATCCCGTCACGGATGGATGGCTAAACCTGCTCTCTGACGGGCATGGGGGAACCAACGTTGTCGTCGATGCCCACAACGGGCAGACGCCGGTAACGGTTGTCGACGTGACCGGCGTGGCCTCGAACCAGCTCCACTCGGGAACGCCGTGGACGCTGGTTGCATGACCGGCAATAGAAACCCGCGGCAGATATCTGCCGCGGGTTTCCGTCCACAAAGTCCTGGTCGCAATCCTAAGCGTGGCTGATGCCTGCGATCGGGTGTATGCCGAGCAGGTTCTGGTCCTCCAGGATGCCCCAGAAAGCGTCTGTCGTATTGGCATGCACATCGTATACGGCACCGCCAAGGCTATCCTGCCAGCCGATCAAGCTCCCATCGGCACTCACGACAAATCCCGCCGTCGTACCATCCAATCCATGGTTGTAGGCCGCGAGAGCGTTTTTCAGGCCTTCGCCGGTCGCCGTAACAGTGTATTGAGTAGCGTCGACAGCGGCATTCCCCGTGTTTGGATGGTAACCGGCCGCCGTTTCGTTGAATACTGCAACGAACTTGTTCCACGATGCGTCGCTCGACGGCATCGACGTGCTCTTGAACGTAATGGCATTGCCGCTAATCGTATAATCGTTGGTGCCAACTGCCGGGTTCGACGAAGTACTGCCGAGATTGATGATCGCCTGAACAGACGGAGACGTCAGGTCGTTGGCGGTTGACCAATTCAATTTGCTATCGCCGTTACTGATCAGCCCAGTTCCCTTCAACCACAGCACCGCCTCTTCGATCAGTCCGGTGGGAGATGCGTCAAAGCCTGCTGCCACACCACCGTGCGCCATGTCATAGGCATAATCGACGTACTCGTTGAGTTGCGCGGCTACTGCCTGGCTTGCGAGAATAGCGCGGGCATCCCCCGACACTGAGGTATTCGCAAGTACCTGGGCGGAGGCAAGGTCGAAGAACAGATGGTCAGACGACCCGTCGCCGCCCACAAGCCCATCATGGTTGAGATCGCCCATCAGTAACCCGGAATCACCGCCGCCATTGTTTGCGGTCTTGACCTGGCCGAGGCCGCTCGAGTTCCCGGTCGTGGTCAGATTGGCAAGCGTTATTGCTGCGGTTGAGCCGTTGTGGTTCCAGTCATATCCCGGAGTCACATTCACTTCAGCGCCCGCCCCCTTTTCATTTCCGTTATAGACATCCCACAGCGTCAAATGCGTGGACCAGTAGCCTTTGGTCAGGCCGGGAGTTGTTTGGTTGATTGCATTGGCAAAATTGTCGTTGGTGACGTTAGTGCCGCTCGTTCCAACGATTGCATAACCCGCTGTACCGAAGGTCTCCGTATAGCCTCCGGGCACCTCCTCCTGCACAAAGTATTTGCCAGGGCCCAGATTGCTGAACGAGTACGAACCATCAGCCGCCGTTGTCGCGACTGTGAGGAGCGATGTCTCGCCCGAGTCGACCTTGCCGTTGTTATTGGTGTCGGTCCAAGCAAAGAGATCGATCTTGATGCCGCCAAGACCGGTATCAATGCCGGCGTCAATCTTTCCATTCGAATTGGCATCGAGGTATTTTTTGCCCGAGATCGAGAAGAGCTCGAAGTTGGTAAAGTTGTTGCCGGTATCGGTCCCGCCACTGCCGGGATTGTCGACCGTCTGCACCAGCACGCCGGTCTGCTGCGAACCGCCCGGCACGACCTCGTAGATCTTCTTGCCAACGTCGGCCAGCGTCAGACCACCAATCGACCAGTTACCGGTCGCATCGGTGGTCGTCGACTTGTCGCCAGCCGTCAAGGTGCCGCTGTTGTCCTCGTCGATGTAGATCGTGACCGCACCATAGCTCCAGGGCTTGTCATCGGCGGTCTTGCCGTTGCCGGTCAGATCCTCGAACTTCTGGCCGCTGACGGTGAAGTTGCGGAAGTTGGTGAAGTTATTGCCGGTATCGGTCCCACCACTGCCGGGATTGTCGACCGTCTGCACCAGCACCCCAGTCTGCTCAGAGCCGCTCGGCACGACTTCATAGATGCTCTTGCCGACGTCGGACAGCGTCAGCCCGCCAATCGACCAGTGACCGGTCGCATCGGTGGTCGTCGACTTGTCACCAGCCGTCAGGGTACCGCTGTTGTCCTCGTCAATGAAGACCGTCACCGGACCATAGGTCCAGCCCTGGTCGTCGGCGGTCTTGCCGTTGCCGGTCAGGTCCTCGAACTTCTGGCCGCTGACGGTGAAGTTGCGGAAGTTGGTGAAGTCGTTGCCGGTGTCGGTCCCGCCACTGCCGGGATTGTCGACCGTCTGCACCAGCACGCCGGTCTGCTCAGAGCCGCTCGGCACGACCTCGTAGATGCTCTTGCCGACGTCGGACAGCGTCAGTCCACCAATCGACCAGTGACCGGTCGCATCGGTCGTCGTCGACTTGTCGCCGGCGCTCAAATCCCCGCTGTTGTCCTCGTCGATGAAGACCGTCACCGGACCATAGGTCCAGCCCTGGTCGTCTGCGGTCTTGCCGTTGCCGGTCAGATCCTCGAACTTCTGGCCGCTGACGGTGAAGTTGCGGAAGTTGGTGAAGTCGTTGCCGGTGTCGGTCCCGCCACTGCCGGGATTGTCGACCGTCTGCACCAGCACGCCGGTCTGCTCAGAGCCGCTCGGCACGACCTCGTAGATGCTCTTGCCGACGTCGGACAGCGTCAGTCCACCAATCGACCAGTGACCGGTCGCATCGGTCGTCGTCGACTTGTCGCCGGCGCTCAAATCCCCGCTGTTGTCCTCGTCGATGAAGACCGTCACCGTACCATAGGTCCAGCCCTGGTCGTCTGCGGTCTTGCCGTTGCCGGTCAGATCCTCGAACTTCTGGCCGCTGACGGTGAAGTTGCGGAAGTTGGTGAAGTCGTTGCCGGTGTCGGTCCCGCCACTGCCGGGATTGTCGACCGTCTGCACCAGCACGCCGGTCTGCTGCGAGCCGCTCGGCACGACCTCGTAGATGCTCTTGCCGACGTCGGACAGCGTCAGACCACCGATCGACCAATGACCGGTCGCATCGGTCGTCGTCGATTTGTCGCCGGCGCTCAAATCCCCGCTGTTGTCCTCGTCGATGAAGACCGTCACCGGACCATAGGTCCAGCCCTGGTCGTCGGCGGTCTTGCCGTTGCCGGTCAGATCCTCGAACTTCTGGCCGCTGACGGTGAAGTTGCGGAAGTTGGTGAAGTCGTTGCCGGTGTCGGTCCCGCCACTGCCGGGATTGTCGACCGTCTGCACCAGCACCCCAGTCTGCTCAGAGCCGCTCGGCACGACTTCATAGATGCTCTTGCCGACGTCGGACAGCGTCAGCCCGCCAATCGACCAGTGACCGGTCGCATCGGTCGTCGTCGATTTGTCGCCGGCGCTCAAATCCCCGCTGTTGTCCTCGTCGATGAAGACCGTCACCGGACCATAGGTCCAGCCCTGGTCGTCTGCGGTCTTGCCGTTGCCGGTCAGATCCTCGAACTTCTGACCGCTGACGGTGAAGTTGCGGAAGTTGGTGAAGTCGTTGCCGGTGTCGGTCCCGCCACTGCCGGGATTGTCGACCGTCTGCACCAGCACGCCGGTCTGCTCAGAGCCGCTCGGCACGACCTCGTAGATGCTCTTGCCGACGTCGGACAGCGTCAGACCACCGATCGACCAATGACCGGTCGCATCGGTCGTCGTCGATTTGTCGCCGGCGCTCAAATCCCCGCTGTTGTCCTCGTCAATGAAGACCGTCACCGGACCATAGGTCCAGCCCTGGTCGTCGGCGGTCTTGCCGTTGCCGGTCAGATCCTCGAACTTCTGGCCGCTGACGGTGAAATTGCGGAAGTTGGTGAAGTCGTTGCCGGTGTCGGTCCCGCCACTGCCGGGATTGTCGACCGTCTGCACCAGCACGCCGGTCTGCTCAGAGCCGCTCGGCACGACCTCGTAGATGCTCTTGCCGACGTCGGACAGCGTCAGACCACCGATCGACCAATGACCGGTCGCATCGGTCGTCGTCGATTTATCGCCGGCGCTCAAATCCCCGCTGTTGTCCTCGTCAATGAAGACCGTCACCGGACCATAGGTCCAGCCCTGGTCGTCGGCGGTCTTGCCGTTGCCGGTCAGATCCTCGAACTTCTGGCCGCTGACGGTGAAGTTGCGGAAGTTGGTGAAGTCGTTGCCGGTATCGGTCCCGCCGCCGCCGGGATTGTCGACCGTCTGCACCAGCACGCCGGTCTGCTCAGAGCCGCTCGGCACGACCTCGTAAATGATCTTGCCGACGTCGGACAGCGTCAGTCCACCAATCGACCAGTGACCGGTCGCATCGGTCGTCGTCGACTTGTCACCAGCCGTCAGGGTACCGCTGTTGTCCTCGTCAATGAAGATCGTGACCGGACCATAGGTCCAGCCCTGGTCGTCGGCCGTCTTGCCGTCCCCAGTCAGGTCCTCGAACTTCTGGCCGCTGGCCGAGAAGTTCGACTCGTGGTTTGCGAAGTTAAATCCGGTGCGGGTCGTATCCGTAGCCAGAACGGTCACAGCATAGCCATGTTCGGCATCGCCAGCATTGAAGGCCGCGTTGACAAGCGTCGTGTGGATGTCGGGCGTCTCCGTCCAACCGGCCTGGTTCTCCTCGACAATGATGTAATTGCCGGCGGCAATGCCCGTTACGAGATCACCAAACTGGTAGGCGCCGCTCGCGTCGGTCGACGTACTCGCAAATAGCGTGTCCGCAGCCGTGAGCGTTCCCGAATTGTCGTTGTCCTTGTAAAGGTCGATCGTCCAACCTTGCAACGGCAGATCCGTGGCGGGATCCAGCACACCATTGGTGTTGAGATCATTATATTTGAATCCGGATAGGATCGCCGTCGGATTGGGGGTGCTGTTCGTGCCGGTCAGAGCCCCCCACTCCTCGAAGGTCGAGTTCGCCTGCCAATCGGCGCCCTGGTTGCCAAAGGCCGAGTAGAGATAGATGGCATTGCCCAATGACGGGTCAAAGTCGGCCGTCGGAATCAGCACGATCACGTCGCTACCGCCGCCGCTACCCGCCGCGAACGAAGCGTTCAGGAGAACAGAGTGAGCGCCGAGATCGTAGATCTGCGTCGCAACACCCGCATTGAAACTGAAGCTTGGGGCAGTGGATGGCTGCGAACCATCGGTATCGGGCGTCGCCGTATAGGTGTTGAGACCGAGGTTGTCGGTGTGCGACTGCCAAATCTGCAAGCCGTCGAGCGACAGATACGGCTTGCTGCCACTTTGATGCAGATCGAGCTTGAACTCGTAATAGGTGGTTCCTGTTGGCGTCCCCGAACCCACCACGCTGCCGTCGTCGTAGACCGCGACAAGATTCGTCAGATGGAGTTGGTGATTGTGAACGTCGCTATATTTCTCGTCCAGGACACCATTTGCACTCGTGTTGAACCCCTGCTCCGATCCGCTCGAAGTTTGCACCTCCGAGAATGTGCTGTAAGTGCCGGTGCCGCTGGTCTTGCCGGGAACCAGCGCCGTTCCTGAGTTGGCCCAGATGGCTCCAGCGTCGCTGAGCGTGGTGGCGTTGGTCGTCGCCAGGTCGATATGCGCATCGACATATCCGAAATCGGTCGGAACAGGAGGCGTCGCGTCGGTGAAAATTTCCGTCGTCATGACGCCCGCGGTCAGGTCGGTCGCGGTCAGCAGGATGGTCTGGTTGGTATAGAGCGTTGGATCGATCCACATGGTGGTCAATCCGGTGCCGTTGCCGTCGACGGTCAATATCGTGTCGAACGTGATGGCATCCAGCGTTCCGTCGGCTTCAACCACTTGAGCGGTAATCTCGACGGTGTCGCCCGAGCTAAAGCCCGAAACCGTGATCTCGGCCGTCGAGCCCGGCGCATAATCCATTTGATCCGTGGCGACTGAAAGATTGGCTAGAGTGGGATCTGCGATCAGTTGCGTGTCATCGACAAGAGTGTACGTGCCCGTCGCCGGATCGTATTTGAACGTTGCCATGACCTACCCTCCAAAAGCCCTGAATCAAAAAAATTCCGGAACCGATTGGGAGGACGCCGCTCTGCGGTCGTTGGCTGCATAAAAAAAACCGTTCACGCGGGACACGCGTGCCGGCCTACGCAAAACAACGAGGGCAAAAATCAATCAAAACAGCCTCTGCCCAAAACGAGCCAAACCGGGAAAATTAAGCAATTATTTGCCAATAATGCAACGTTTATAAGAGCAAAAGCTACGGCTGGAGACGTCAATGGTCGGGAAAATCCGGACAAACGCCGATTTTCGCAGGTTGGCAAATACCTTAGGCAGCCCGACGAGCGGAAGGATCGTCCGGCTCTCAGCCAACGGTCGGAGACGGCGAGCACTGCGACGGCGCGCTTCGCGATTGCGCCGCATGGCCCAGTTCCCAGGCGCGCTGCAGCCGCTGCGGCTGCGTTTCCTTCAGCAGCCTTCCCCAGGCTGCGCTGAACGCCCTGATTGCCGTGTCCCTGTCCGGTGCGTCGCCGCTCGCCCAGGCCGGCAGACCCATCGGGACCACGATGAACCATTCCCACGAACGATCAGGCCCGCTCGCATCGCGCGCGTGACGGATCGTGCCAATCTCGCGGCCTTGGGACCAGGCCGCGTAGTGATCCGAGATCTCGGCCATTTCGGGCGAATGCTGAGCGTGATTGCGTTGTTCATCATCGTCACTTCTTGCGGAACGGGTCAAAAAAGACCGGAAACCAACACGGCGGCTCGACGCCTAGGTCTTCGGTGCCGCCTGCCGCGCCAGCAATGCATCGGCGCTCTTGGTGAGCCCTCCGGCCAATTGTTTCGCCGCGTCCGGGGTGAATGCGTAGCCGGCCTGTCGTTCCAGCCGGTGATTGAGAATGAACAGCACCAGGCCACGGCCGGAGTTATCGGCGGAAATCGTGCAGTTCTTGGGGATCTCGAACTTCACCTCGTCGGGATTGTCCTTGCTGGGCACAGCCGGCGCGACCGCCTCCGCGCCGTTCGGATTGCGGACGACTGCCGGGGCGGCGGCCGGCTGGGCGGCATCTGGGGCCGCCGGGTGCGCGTCGCCCCGCGCGCTTGTCAGCGCAGCGATCAAATCGTCGACGCAGTCGCTGGCGAACCGCAGCTCCAGCGCGCCGGTGTATTTACCGGTGGTATGAACGACGAATTCCTTGCGGTCGTCCGACATGGTGGCGGAGCTCACCGCCGCAATCCTGATTGCCATTGGCCCAATGTCCCAAAAAAATCGCGGTCGGGTCTCCCCGGCCCGCGTCCGTGTCTAAATCTTTATCGACTATACCGCACATGGCGGCTCGCGATAGCGCCTCCGCCGGCCTGTCGAATGCCGGAACATTTCGGTCCCTGATCTCATCCAGCTTGCCGCTTCCACGACAGCGGCCTAGGATAAAGCCATTTTACGGTCAACTCGCATTGCAGCACGATGAATATCAATCCCGCACCCCGGATCATCGCCGAGTTACGGCCGAAGCACGAGATCAAGATCGATCTCGACGAGCGCTGTTTCCTCTTCCCGGCCGGAAAGTCGGTCAGCCAGCTGCTACTGCAATCGGACGGGCACACCATACTCATCGACGCGGTGTTTCCGTTCAACCAAGCCCGCACGCCGCCGCGGCTGGCAACGCTCGATATCGAGGACGCCAGGGAGTTCGGACGGCGGCTGGTGGAAGCGGTCCATACCGCGCGCACCCAGCTGGTGGGCACGAACGGCATCCGCATATCCATCAACGTGATCGCCAACGGATATCACCTCCAGTTCGGCGACATGAATGCGTCTACCGAACTCTTTCTCGGGACAGGCTGCATCTGGCGCGTCTGTCAGGGCTTGCTTCGCATCGTCGATCTGATCGCACCTATCGAATCCAACTGACGTCGCATCAAGCCGGAGGGTCGAGCGCACCTTGCCTCAGGGTGCGGTCTCGGTCAGGGGTTCGAGGTAGCTGCGATGGAGCGTCTGCGGGGATTTCTGTCCATCGAGAATGACCCGAAGCGCGTTCTTGGTATGGGCGAAACCGACGACCCGTCCGGTCCGGCCGTGCAGACGTCTGCTGTGCTTTCCAAGGGACTTGACCCGGAAGCGACTGCCGACCGCAAGGTCCGCCAGCAATGCGTCGTTCTCATCCATGGCGATCAACTCTTCATCGAACGTCTTGCAGTCCGCATCATCGCATCGACCTACAAGCTGCGCTTTTCCGCAATCTGTGCGCAAAGCTCACGGTCATCCTCCGACATGCCGGGCGGTGCCTCGCCGTCCCTGAAATAGGCCAGGATATGTGCAAGACGCGCGGCGCGCTCGACGGCGCCTTGCCTCTTGACGCGCTGCCAGGCGGTTCGCTGGTGACCGCTCATCGCGATCTTTGTCGCAGTCTGAACCTCCATGGACAACACTGAGATCAACATGTCGCGGTCGACGTCAACGAGAGACCTCAGCAAAACCTCTATCTCCTTCATCCGTGCTCCCGACCCGGGTTCTTGAGAGCCAGACGCACTACCTGCACAAACACGACGGCACCCAAAGGCAGTAATTCAATGGCGAGACACCTCCGCAGACAGCCACTTCAGGGCACGATGAAGTCGCTGGCATGTAGACTGGCTTGCGCCACGGTCTTCAGCAGGATCGTATCCTTGCCCGGGTTCGACACGGGATCGAGGTCGATCAACGTATCCGTGCCGTTCACCGTGCTGGCGTGGCTCGACAGCCAGGCGGAAAAGGTCGAAGCGTTGTTCGGATCGAATGCCGCATAGTCGAGTTGGATATGATCCTGTCCGGCGACGAAGTCTGTGATCACGTCATTTCCTATTCCGCCACCGGTCACCTCCTTGAAGACAAAAGTATCGTTGCCATTCAAGCCGGAGAGAACGTTGTTGGCGGCATTGCCCGTAATCGTATCGTTGAAGTTCGAGCCCACGACATTGCTGACGCCGGTGAAGATGTCGTGTCCGACCGAGCCATCGCCGTCCGCAGTGCCGGCAGCAAGGTCCACTGCGACGCCGGCGGTGGCGTTGCTGAACTGGATCTGGGTCGCGCCATTGCCGGTGATGGTATCGTTGCCGCCCTGGCCCTGGAACGAGTTGAAGCCGCTGAACCCGGACGCGTTGTAGCTGTCGGCAAAGCTGCTACCGATCGCACTGTTAACTCCAGTGAAGTGGTCCGTGCCGACCGAGGTATCGCCTGCAGCCGTGCCGACCCCGCCTGCGCCGATCGTGATCGTCACACCTGAGGTGGTCGCATTGCCGTACTGTATCTGGGTCGCGCCATTGCCTGTGATGGTGTCATCCCCGGCATTGCCCTGAAACGCGTTGAAGCCGCCGTCGAAGGCGTGTGCGTCGTAGACGTCGGCGAAGTTGCTGCCGAGCGCGGCGTTGACGCCACCGGTGAAGACGTCGTGGCCGACGGTGGCCAGATCGCCACTCGCCGTGCCCTGTGCCGTGCCGGCGCCGCCGACGCCGATCGTGATCGTCACGCCATCGGTCGAATTGCCATAGATGACCTTGGTGTTGCCGTTGCCGGTGATCGTGTCGTCGCCGCCAAGGCCTTCGAACTGGTTGAAGGTGCCGAGACTGCCAACATTGGCAGCGCCCGCCTGGCCAAAGCCGGTCGCGTCGTAGGTGTCGGCGAACATCGTGCCCTGGATGCCCTCGATCGAGTGCAGCGTGTCGCTGCCGATCGAGGCGTCTCCGGCCGCGATGCCCGCCGCCATGTTCACCGTCACGCCGCCGGTGGTGAAGAAGATGTTGTTGTAGGATGAGATGTCAAAGCCACCGCGACCGTCGATGTAGTCGTTGCCGGCAAGTCCGGTAAAGGTGTCGTTGGTCGCACCTCCGAGCAGGGTGTCATCGAACACCGACGCCTGCACCGCATTCACTCCGCTGAAGTGATCGGTGCCGACAGATGCATCTCCGGTGGCAATACCGGTCACAAAATCGACATTCACGCCCGCCGTGGCGTTGTTGAAGCCGAGTCGCGTGTTGCCGTTGCCGATGATCGTGTCGTCACCACCGTTGCCGGTAAACTCGTTGAACGTACCGAGCGAGCCTGCATTCGTGCTGTTATTGCTGAAACCCGTCGCGTCGTAGGTATCGGCAAAGTTGGTACCGCGGACCGCCTCGACCGAACGCAGCGTATCGGTTCCGACCGTTGCGTCACCCGTCACGATGCCCGCCGCAAGGTTGACGTTGATGCCCGACGTGGTCGTCGAATCGACGTTGTAGTCGGCGCGGTCAAAGCCGCCGCGACCGTCGATCAGATCGTTGCCGGCAAAGCCGGCGAAAACTTCCGCCGTGAAGTTTGGATTATTGCTGCCGCTGATGGTGTCGTCGAACGCCGATCCGTAGACGCCACTGAAGCCCGAGCCGACGAGCGTGTCGTGACCGACGGACGCATCCCCTTGGGCGTATCCCGCCATAAGATCGACCGTCACCGCCCCGGTCGCACTGACATAGGACACCCGTGTCAGCTCGGCGCCCTGGCTGTTGAGATTGCTGATGATGGTGTCGTCGCCACCCTTGCCCTCGAATTCGTTGAAGCCGACCGGCGTGCCCGGTATCGCGCTGTCGCCGGTAAATCCCGCCGAGTTATACGTGTCGGCAAAATTGCTGCCGACCGCGCCCTCGATGTTGACCAGCGTGTCGGTGCCGACCCCGGCACCGCTCACCGTGCCCGCGGCCAGATTGATCGTCACGGGCCCGGTCGCATCCGTATAGATCGCGCGGTCAAAGCCCTGACCGCCATCCAGCCAATCGTTGCCGGCAAGGCCCTGCAGGCGGTCGTTGCCATCGAGCCCGAACAGCCCGTCGACCTGGCCGGTGCCGACCAGCGTGTCGTTGCCGGTGGTCCCGGTGACGCCGTTGTTGAAGATGAAGTCGCCGGCCAGAAGGCTCGTCGCCAGGACGTTCTTCAGTATCACTCCGCCGGTAGCGCCGAAGTCGATGAGGGCATCGTTGCCCTGCTGCGTGGCGCGTGACTGGATGTCAGCCAGGAAGAAAATCCCTGGCATCTGCCTGAGATCGATCTTGTCGAAGCCCTCGACAAAGTCGGTGATCGTGTCCTGCGCCGTGCTTGAACCGTTAGGCGTGATGACAAACAGATCGGCGCCCGCACCGCCGGTCAGCGTATCAGGGCCGCCGGTCGCGAAAATCACGTCCTCGCCGGAGGTCCCCTGCAGGGTAACACCGTTGCCGCCGTTGTTCGAACCGGGCGTGAAGATAAAATGCACCGCGTCAGACCCACCGTCACTGTCGGTGATCGTCATCGTGATCATTTCCTTCTGCGCCGGTGCCGCAGTCGGATTGTAGATCACGCCGTTGTTGAGCGTGGTGGTGAGGTCGGAGAGGGTTCCCGAGCCGCTGCTTGGCGAGACCGTATCCACCCCCGAGGAGGTTATCGTGGCCATCGCCATGTTCAGCGATCCGACCGGATCGGTATCGCTCACATTAAGGCCGAAGATCGTGGTCGTACCGTCCGCGTTGTTTTGAAGCGTGAAATGCGAGGCGTCGATCACTGGTCCGTGGGTGGTCCCTTCCCAGCGGACGAGCGTGCCGCCACTGAGATCGGAGTTGATCGAGAAGCCGTTGGCCGCGTAATTGCCGAGCAGCTGGATCGCGCCGCCGGCGAAATTGACGCGCAGGAAGCCGCCGTCATTCGTAACGCTGACGCTGCCAGGCGCAACGTTGGCAAGATCGATCGCGTCGGCAAAGTCGAAGCCTGTAACGGTACCGGTGAAGTGAATGGGATCCAAGAGCACCAGTTCGCCACCGCTTACGGGATTGATGTCGGCAAACTGGACATTGACGTCGGACACGCCCGTGAGAACCAGTGTTCCATTGTAGAGCCGGGCGGTGCCGCCGCCGGTCATGGGCGCGCCGATCGTCAAGGTGCCCAAATCGACGGTGATCATCCCGGTGTTGGTGAAACTATCGAGGCCGCTGATCGCGGACGTACCGCTGGTCTCGATGGTTCCGGCGTTAGTGAAGCTGCTTGCGCCGGTGAAGCTGCTGGTGCCGTCAAAGAGCCAGCGCCCGCTGGCCTCATTGGTGAAAGTCGCATTGTAACCTATCACCACACCACTGACGAAACCGGTGTTGTCGATTGTCGCCACGCCGGCGCCGTTGGTCGTCGCGTTGATCGCCGCGAGCCCGCCACCAAACACCGCGCCGTTGTTCGTGACACTGACGTCTCCGCCATTGGGAACATAGTTCGGGTTCTGTGGGTCAGGGCTCAGTGGGTCGACGGCAACGCCGTAACTCAGGGCGGCGACGCCATAGCGCCCGCCCGTCACAGTCGAGTCGGTTTCGATGAAAATATTGATATCGCCGCCAGCGCCGCTGCTATCCGGACCGCCGTAGTTGACCCCGCGAATACCATCCGTGCCGAACGGTGCCTGGATCGTGGCATGGCTGTCGACGAAAACGTTGCCGTGGACGCCGACGCCCACCTGGGGGTTGTTCAAATTGTTCGGGTTGTAGCCGGCCAAGATGCCCGCAGGCACGTCGCCGGACCCCGTCAGCGTCGTGCCGGATTTGATGATTCCGGAGGCATAAACGGCGATCTCGGATGTCGCGGGGACGACCACGGTGGGATGGAGCGGGTCCGCAGTGGTCGCCTTGTTGACCGCAGCGATGCCGGAACTGCCTGACGTAATCGAGGTCGTGGCCGAGGTCGTCAGATGAATGCTGCCCGGTCCGAAATTCTGCGCGAGAATGCCGACACCCGTTCCGTTCGGCGGGCTGGCGCCGCCCATGGCGACGATGGTTCCGGCAAAATTGTTCACATAGACGTCGCCGACGCCATAATTGTAAGCCCTGATGCCGTCGCCTGCATTCGACGTGATATTGCCGAAGTTGTTGACGTCGACCTCGCCATAGACGTTGTAGTTCGCAGGGTTCGGCGGATTGTTCAGGCTCGGGTCCGTCGTTTGGCCGATATAGCCCGCGATGATACCGGCCGGCTGGCCGTTGAATCCGGTGAGGCCGATGCCGGAGTGGATTGTCGCCGCGTTTGTCACGACCACCGAACTGTTGAACGACTGGGCAATGCTGGTGGCCTCGTTGACGGCGTTGATGCCGGAGCCGCCCTGTTGCGAATCGATCGTGTCCCCCGCCGAAGTCACGATCGAGATGCTGCTCGCGTTGACGCTGAAGGCGAGAATGCCGTAGGCCTTGTTGAAAGCCGCAGAGCCGGCGGTGATCGTCGTGTTTGCCGATACGTTGATCGAGATATCACGCGTGAGCGCGCTGGCGGTGACCGGATCGGTGAAGCCGCCGTCGGCGTGAGCGTAGATGCCGTTAGAGCCCGCCGTGATGTTGGCGCCCGAGGCGACGTTGATCGTGATGCTGCCGTAGCCGAAATTGTACCCCTGGAGACCAAAGCCAGCAGCGTTGACCACCGCGGCGTTGTTGATGAAGACGTTGCCGCTGACATACTGGTTGGAGTGCCCTCCTCCACCAAAGAAGCCGGCGGCGATGCCGGACGGTGTACCGCCGCTGTTTGTTTGCTGTCCGCCTGCAGTGATCGTGCCGGCCGCCGTCACCGCGACGACCGCAGGATTGCCGGTAGCGGCATTGGCGGCGAAGAGATTGACCAGATCCGGCGTGCTCACCGTCGGATTTGCGTCGTTGACGGCGTTGATGCCGGTGCTGCCGGAATTGATGGAGGACCCGTTCAACGTCAGGACGGAAATACTGCCCGGCCCGCGATTGGTGGCGCTGATGCCATAGGGAGCATTACCACCCGATGACGACGATGCAGCGTTCAGTGCATTGATCGACACACCCGAGCCGACGCTGACCGTGATGTTGCCGACGCCGTAGTCGTACGCAAGGATGCCGGGCCCGGCCGCAGCGAGCAGAGTCGGATTGGGGTTGCCGAAGGGATTGCCGTCACTCGCGACATTGACGATCACGTCGCCATACACCGCAGAACTGAAGGCGCCGCTGCCGCCGGGATTATAGCCTGCCTGGATCGCGGATTGCGCGCTGCCGCCGTTGTTGACGTTCGTTCCGGATGAAATGAATCCTTGGCTGTAGACCGAGACGGTGCTGCCGCTGCCCGAAGCAATCGTTGTGGCCTGGTTGCCGGCATTGATGCCAGTGCTGCCCGATGTAATGGTGGTGCCATAGCCGGAATTCACCAGCGAGCTTCCAATACCATAGGTGAAGGCGAAGATGCCGTACTGAGTAAGGCCACTACCGACGCCCGTCGCTCCGCCATTGACCGCCGTGATCGTGTTCTGGCCGCCCGCAAACGTAACTGACGTATTTCCCGAACCGTAGTTGTCGGCAAAAATGCCCGCGCCGGCCAGCGCCGTGATGCTGGCGCGATTCTCGATCGTGACGTCGCCTGCGATCGCGGCGTTCGGCACCGTGTTGTTGTTATTGAGAATGCGCGCGCGAAGACCGGCCGCGCCGCTGCCTGCATTGTTTGAGTTCGCGCCACTCGTGATGCTGGACGAGTTGTAGATGATGACGTTGCCCGTCCCGGGAGTGAACTCCTGCAGAGCTGCGGCGCGGATGCCGTTAAAGCCGCCGGTGATCGTGCCGCCCGACGAGGTGATGGTGACGTTGCCCGTGCCGCTGGACACGCCCAATATTCCGTACGAGCTAGTTCCGGCCACCGTGGTGGCCATGTTGACAATACTGATATTGCCGTTGACCGTATTGGCGGTGATGCCGTTGGTGGTGCCGCTGACATTTGCGTAATTGACGATGTCGGCGGAGCCGTTGCCGGTGTTTGCATTCTGCGTGGTATCCACGACGACACCGGTGATGGGGCCAGTGCCAGCGATCGGGCCGGCTATATTCGCAGCATTGATGATCGCGCCGCTGGCGCCCTGCGTCGCGACCCGGAGACCGGGGAACGCACCGTTGATCACAATGTCGGAACTGGCGTTGGCGACGATCGTATACGTATTCGCAGTGTCAGACGTCGACAGGTTGAATCCAGCGCCCGTGCTGCTGTTGATGTGGTAATTGTCGAGGATGTAGAAGTTTGCGGGCGCTACTGCCGGCTGCGATGTAAAGATACCTGAGACGGTCTGCGCGCTGCTTGGCACCAGCACGATGCGGTTCGACGAGAGAACGTCAAACGTGTTGCCGGATAGCCCGGTGCCGGACACCTGGAACGTTTGGTTCTGAGCGCCGCTCACGGTCAGCGTGGAGCCACTTACATTCGCAGCCGTGATGCCACTGCCTTGCAGGGTTATGACGGTGCCAATGTTGCCGTTGCCGCTGGTACTAAAGGTGAGCGGCAGATTGGTACCCACCGAGGCCGGGTTATCGAATGTCAGAAGGTCCCTGCCGGCCAAATTGATCGCCTGTGAGGCCGCAACAAAGGATCCAAGCTCGAGAGCCGCATGATCTCCCAAGGCGATCGCGCCTGCCCCGCTGACGTTCGCAAAGATCTGCGCCGAGGCATTGGAACTGACAGATATGCTGCCCGTATTCGTCAGGGTGATCGCGCTTGGGCCGGACAAGGCGGCAAGGCCAGACAAGCTGATAAGACCGGAATTGCCGATCGTGCTTGTACCGCTGCCAAAGGAATTCCAGCCGTTGATATTCCAGGTTGCCCCGGACGCGTTGCTGAAGCTGCCGCTGGCACTCCCGCTGAAATTGACGTTGCCGGTGATCGTGCCATTGTTGGTGACCGACCCATTGCCGGTGAAGAACGAAATGGCGACGTTGCCGGTCGTGCGGGCAAAGAGAGTTGAGGCGATGGACTTGGTAGCGCTGTTGGAAACCGTTGCGGTCTGAGTGCTGTTCGCATTGCCGATTGTCACGACGGGCATGTACGGTACGCCGGGCGCATAGACCGTTCCGGAATTGGAGATCGAGATCAACCCGTTGACCGAAGCGCTGGATCCGTTGTTGACGGAAATGCCGATGGCCGCCGCGGTGATGGCGCCCTGGTTGTCGATCCCGATGTTGCCGCCGGCGGCCGAGAATGCTGTAACGCCAGCTCCCTGCGCTGCGTTGATCGACGACGTCGGCCGCAGCGTTGCGCTGATACTGCCGTTGCCGTTGTTGTAGAGATTGATTCCGGAACCCGAAGCCGCGGTGACAGTCGCCGAATTGTCCAGAACGACGTTACCGTGAATGCTGGCCGGCGAGAGGACACCGTAGCCGGCCGAAATGGCCGCAGGCGTACCACCGCCCGAAAAGACATTGTAACCGGAGTCGATCAACCCCGTCGATGTCGTGACTGATATCTGCTTTCCGACTGCGACGCTGCCCGCCGACGAATTGGCGTTGATGCCGAAGCCACCGGAGATAAACTGATCATTGGCACCGGTCACGATCGTGATGTTGCCGCCGCTCGAGTTGTTGGCGTTGATTGCGGCGAGGCCCATGAGCGAGCTCGCGGTCACTGCAGCAATCGTCGGCGTCGAATTGGCTTCGATGGTCACCGAGACATCGGACGGCGACGCGGTGCCGTTGACGGACGAACCGACGTTGATGCCGAATTGCCCGCCGCTCACGGACGTGTCGGCCCTGTTGATGACGGCGATGTTTCCGTAGCCGAGATTGAAGGCAATGATGCCGTATCCCGCTCTCGCCGTGATATTGGCCGCGTTATCGACAAGCACCGAGCCGTTGATGTTCGGATTTGACGTGCCGTTGCTGCCGTAATATCCGGCCGAAATGCCGGCTGGCGAGGCGCCTCCGGCTGAAAGGTGTACACCCGAGTTGATGGTACCGTCGGCTATCACGGTGACCGTCGAGCCCAAGGTCTGCAAAATCGAAGTGGCCTGGTTGATCGCAAGGATGCCATGCGACCCCGAGGTGATACTGGAACTGGCGGTCGTCGTGACCGAGACGTTGCCCGTGCCGTTGCTCGAACCGACGATGCCATAGACATCCTTGGCAGTGATCATCCCGGAATTGCTGATGGAGACGTTGCCTGGGCCGAAGTTGTAGGCGCGGATACCGTCACCACCCGCCGCGTTGATGGTCGCAGAGTTGTTGACGACGACATTGCCGTACACGCTGGCATTGACCGTATTGGTCGTGCCGCCTTTGTACCCGGCGAGGATACCGGCTGCACGGCCACCTTGTCCGGTCAGAGCTACGCCTGAGTTGATCACGCCGCTCGCATTGACTGAAATCGAGCTTGCGATCACATTGCCGACCTTGGGCAAAGAGGTCGCTTCGTTGTACGCGTTGATCCCGACGCCGCCTGATGTAATGACCGTGCCGGCAGCCGTCGTGATCAGGATATTGCCCGTGCCCTTGGATTGTGCCTCGATGCCGTAGAGCGCGGACCCGACGATTTGCGCGGTTGCCTCGAGCGGATTAGGCGCGGTGGTTACGCTGATATTGCCGTTGCCGTTGGTTTGGACGTGGATCCCGTCGTGTCCACCAATGATATTTCCGGTTTGGCTGACCGTTATGTCGGCATTGTTCGATGAGTTCAGGTTCTGCGCTGCGATGCCACTGAAGGCTGCGCCTGTGCCGATTACGGTGCCCGATCCATTAATCGTAATCGCGCCGGTGCCCGTTGCGGTTTGCTGCGCCAGAATGCCTCGGCCCGCGAGGCCGGTCACCGGCCCGGAGGTCGTGACCATGATCGAACCCGCTGCATTCTGGGCCACAGAGATGCCCGAGGCAGCGCCCGTGATCGTTCCTGTTGGATTGACCAGCAGGTTTTCCGGGCTTCCCTGAGGTGCTCCCGTTGCGTAAAGATCAATGGCATCGCCAGCAGACGTTATGACATTGCCGCTCCCGTTGATCGTGGCGGATCCGCCGCTCGCGACCGAAATGGCGTTGATGGTGGCGGACACACCAGCCGCCCCGACCTGGAGATTTCCGCCGGTCCCGGTGAACTCGGCGACACCTCCGGCCGCGGCCATGGCCACGGTTGCACCGTTGTTAGCAACCACCACCGACTGGGTCGCCGTCGCGCCGGCGTTGCCGGCCGAATCCACGACCCGAATGAAGTAGGTGAAGCTCGAACTGCGGGCGACGTTGTCGGCGAAACTCCACCGATTCAACCCGCTGGCCACCACATCCGTCCACGTCGCATTATCGCTGCTGCTGATCTGCACCTTGTCGCCGGGCCGGAGCGCACCGTTGGTGCCGGCAACGATAATCGACGTGCTCGCAGGCGACGATGCTCCGGTAATGGAGGTAATTGCGACGGCTTCAGGCGGCGCCGAACTATCCAACGTATAGCTATGCCCCGTACCCGCCGTGATGTTGCCGGCCAGATCAATGGTCCGCACCGATAGCGTGGTGCCCCCCGCCAACAGCGTCACCCCTGCTGCCGACCAGGTGTTGGCCGACGTGTTTGCAGTCGCCGTCACCCAGGTTGTGCCGCCGTCTGCGCTGACCTGGATCGTCTCGCCGGACCCTAGCGTACCGGTGTAAGCGCCACTCACCGTCTGTGACGCCACGCTGGTGACGAAGTCGCTGTTCGATGTACCGGTATCGGCGCTCAGCGCCGTTACCGTCGCAACTGCCGTGGGTGCTGATGTGTCGAGCGAATAGCTGTGGCCGGTCCCCGCCGTGATGTTTCCGGCCGCATCAATCGTCTGCACCGACAGTGTCGTGCCGCCGGGCGACAGCGTCACACCCGAGAGCGACCAGGTATGGTTCGATGTATTGACGGTCGCCGTCACCCAGGTTGTGCCGCCATCGGCGCTGACCTGGATCGCTTCACCGGATCCCAGCGTACCGGTGTAGGTGCCACTCACAGTCTGCGACGCCACGCTGGTGATGAAGTCGCTCGACGAACTGCCACTGTCGGAGCTCAGCGCCGTCACCGCCGCAACTGCCGTCGGCGCCGTCGTGTCCAGTGTATAGCTGTGCCCTGTCCCCGCCGTCGCATTCCCGGCCGTATCGATCGTCTGCACCGACAGTGTCGTGCCGCTGGCCGACAGCGTCACGCCCGACGCCGACCAGGTATGGTTCGATGTATTTGCGATCGCCGTGACCCAGGTGGTGCCGCCGTCCGCGCTGACCTGGATTGTCTCGCCGGTTCCCAGCGTACCGGTATAGGTGCCACTCACCGTCTGCAACGCCACATTGGTGATGAAGTCGCTCGACGAATTGCCGCTATCGGAGCTCAGGGCCGTCACCGTCGCAGCAGCCGTCGGCGCCGTCGTGTCCAGTGTATAGCTATGGGGTGTCCCCGACGTCACATTCCCTGCCGGGTCAATCGTCTGCACCGATAATGAAGTGCCGCTAGCCAACAGCGTCACGCCTGATGCCGACCACGTATGGTTCGACGCATTTGCCGTCGCCGTGACCCAGGTGGTGCCGCCGTCTGCGCTGACGCGGATCGTCTCGCCGGATCCCAGCGTACCGGTATAGGTCCCACTGACCGTCTGCGACGCCACGCTGGTGACGAAGTCGCTGTTCGATGTACCGGTATCGGAGCTCAGGGCCGTCACCGTCGCAACCGCCGTCGGTGCGGATGTGTCGAGCGTGTAGCTGTGGCCTGTCCCCGCCGTCGCATTCCCGGCCGTATCGATCGTCTGCACCGACAGTGTCGTGCCGCTGGGCGACAGCGTCACGCCAGATGCAGACCACGTGTGGTTCGACGTATTGACCGTTGCGGCGACCCAGGTGGTGCCGCCATCGGCGCTGACCTGGATCGTCTCGCCGGTTCCGAATGTGCCGCTATAGGTCCCGCTGACGGTCTGCGACGCCGCGCTGGTGATGAAATCGCTCGACGAGCTGCCGCTATCGGAGCTCAACGCCGTCACAGTCGCAACTGCCGTCGGCGCCGTCGTGTCCAGTGTATAGCTGTGGCCGGTCCCAGCCGTCACATTCCCCGCCGTGTCGATCGTCTGCACCGACAGCGTCGTGCCACTGGCCGACAGCGTCACGCCCGACGCCGACCAGGTATGGTTCGATGTATTTGCTATCGCGGCGACCCAGGTGGCGCCGCCGTCCGCGCTGACCTGGATCGTCTCGCCGGATCCCAGTGTACCGGTGTAGGTCCCGCTCACCGTCTGCGATGCCACATCGGTGATGAAGTCGCTGTTCGATGAGCCAGTATCGGAACTGAGCGCGGTTACCGTTGCAACTGCTGTAGGTGCGGTTGAGTCGAGCGTGTAGCTGTGACCTACCCCCGCCGTCGCATTCCCGGCCGCATCAATCGTCTGCACCGACAGTGTCGTGCCGCTGGGCGACAGCGTCACGCCAGATGCCGACCAGGTATGGTTCGACGTATTGACCGTCGCCGTGACCCAGGTGGTGCCGCCGTCTGCGCTGACCTGGATTGTCTCGCCGGCTCCCAGCGTACCGATGTAGGTACCACTCACCGTCTGCGACGCCACATTGGTGATGAAGTCACTCGACAAACTGCCACTATCGGAGCTCAGCGCCGTCACCGTTGCAACGGCCGTCGGCGCCGTCGTATCCAGTGTATAGCTATGGGGTGTCCCCGTCGTCGCATTCCCGGCTGTGTCAATCGTCTGCACCGACAGTGTCGTGCCGCTGGGCGACAGCGTCACCGCCGACGCCGACCAGGTGTGGTTCGACGTATTGACGGTCGCCGTGACCCAGGTGGTGCCGCCGTCGGCACTGACCCGGATCGTCTCGCCGGATCCCAGCGTGCCGCTGTAGGTGCCGCTCACCGTTTGTGACGCCACGTTGGTGACGAAGTCGCTGCTCGATGAACCGGTATCAGAGCTTAACGCCGTCACCGTCGCAACGGCCGCCGGCGCCGTCGTGTCCAGCGTATAGCTGTGCCCCGTGCCCGCCGTGGAATTGCCTGCCAGATCAATGGTTCTCACCGACAGCGTAGTGCCGGCTGCCAACAGGGTCACCCCCGCCGCCGACCAGGTGTTGTTTGACGTGTTCGCGGTGGCCGTGACCCAAGTGGCGCCACCGTCGGCGCTAATCTGGACCGTCTCGCCAGATCCCAGCGTGCCGCTATAGGTGCCGCTCACCGTCTGCGACGCCACGCTGGTGACGAAGTCGCTCGACGAACTACCGCTATCGGAACTCAGCGTCGTCACCGTCGCAACGGCCGTCGGCGCCGTCGTGTCGAGCGTATAGCTGTGGCTCGTGCCCGCCGCGACATTGCCGGCCAGATCGATGGTCCGCACCGACAGCGTGGTGCCGGCCGCCAACAGGGTCACGCCCGGCGCCGACCAGGTGTTGGTCGATATGTTTTCTGTCGCTGTGACCCAGGCGGTACCGCCATCGGCGCTGACCTGGATCGTTTCGCCGGACCCCAGCGTACCGCTGTAGGTGCCACTCACCGTCTGCGACGCCACGCCGGTGATGAAGTCGCTCGACGAGCTGCCGCTATCGGAGTTCAGCGCCGTCACCGTCGCGACTGCGGTGGGTGCGGATGTGTCGAGCGTGTAGCTGTGCCCTGTCCCCGCCGTCGCATTCCCGGCCGTATCGATCGTCTGCACTGACAGTGTCGTACCGCTGGGCGATAGCGCTACCCCCGATGCCGACCAGGTATGGTTCGATGTATTGGCGGCCGCTGTAACCCAGGTGGCGCCGCCGTCGGCGCTGACCCGGATCGTTTCGCCGGAGCCAAGCGTACCGATGTAGGTCCCACTCACCGTCTGCGACGCCACGTTGGTGACGAAGTCGCTCGACGAACTGCCGCTATCGGAGCTCAGGGCCGTCACTGTCGCAACCGCCGACGGCGCCGTGGTGTCGAGCGTATAGCTATGGCTCGTGCCCGCCGTGACGTTGCCGGCCGGATCAATGGTCCGCACCGACAGCGTTATGCCGGCCGCCGACAGGGTCACTCCCGCTGCCGACCAGGTGTTGTTTGATGTGTTCGCGATCGCCGTGACCCAGGTGGTGCCGCCGTCGGCACTGACCTGGATCGTCTCGCCGGATCCCAGCGAACCGGTGTAGGTGCCGCTGACCGTCTGCGACGCCACGTTGGTGACGAAATCGATCGAGGAACTGCCGCTATCGGCGCCCAACGCCGTCACCGTCGCAACCGCCGATGGCACCGTCGTATCCACGGTGACGATCAGCGCCGCTGTGGTAGAGCTGTTTCCGAATGAATCGCTCAGCTGCGCCGAGATTTGCTTATTGCCGTCGCCCCCGAGATCGCCCGCCGTGACCGTCAGGCTGACGCTGTGCGCAGTGACATCGGCTGAGGTGACGGTATGCAGCACCGGAGTTGCCAGAGACGAGCCACCAAGCAGCAGCTCGACCGTGTCGCCGACCACTACATTAGTACCTAGCGCAACCGTAAAAATAGGCGCCGTTACATTGGTGATGTTGTCCGTACTGGACGATCCGGAATCCGATGCGGCTATCAGGTCCGGGGTGCCGCCAATGGGCGCGTTCGTGTTCAGCGTATAGGTGACGACATTGCTGACACCTTGATTGCCCGCGGTATCGGTGACCTGAGCTGTCAGATCGTTGTTGCCGCTCTGGAGCGTAACGCTCGTACTCCAGCTGCCGTCGGCCTGAACGGTGGCGGTAGCCACCGGCGCACCTCCATCCAGCACGCTGACGGTCGCACCTGCGTCCGCGAGGTCCACAGTCCCCGAAATGGTCTGCGCGACCTGGTTCGTGTTGCCGCCCGCGTTGCCGATTGTCACCACAGGGGCCGAGGTATCCAGCGTGACGCCAAGCACCGAACTGGTCGTGCTGTTGCCCGCAGCATCCGTGAACAGCGCCGAAATCTGCTTGGCGCCGTCGATCCCAAGATCGCCAGGATTAACCGAGAAACTGATGCTCTGGGCAGAGAGGTCGGCCAAGCTGACCGCATGCACCAGCGGATGAGAGAACGACGCTCCATTCAGCCGCAGCTCAACGATATCACCCACTGCCACGCCAGATCCGAGCGAGACTGAGAACGTCGGCGCCAGTACGTTGGTGATATTGTCGGTACTGGAAACGCCTGAATCCGACGTCGCAATCAGATCCGGCGCACCGCCCGAAGGAGCAGTCTGATCCAGCGTATAGCTATGACCCGCTCCCGACGTGATGTTGCCGGCCAAGTCGATCGTGCGCACCGACAGCGCGCCCGTGCCCGTCGAGAGCGTCACGCCGGACGCCGACCAGCTCGCGCCGCTCGTGCTTGCAGTCACCCAGGTGGCACCGCCATCGGCGCTGACCTGAATCTGCTCGCCGAAGCTCAGCGTGCCTGTAAAGCTTCCGCTTACTGTCTGCGAGCTGCTGCTGGTGACGAAATCACTGCTCGATGAGCCGGTGTCGGAGCTTAGCGCGGTGACGGTCGCAACCGCGGTCGGCGCGTTCTGATCCAGCGTGTAGGCGTGGCCCGTGCCGGACGTGGTGTTGCCTGCCAGGTCGATCGTGCGAACCGACAGCAGGCCGGCGCCGGGGGACAACGTGACCCCGGAGGCCGACCAATTGCCACTCGATGCCGTCGCCGCCACCCAAGTCGCGCCGCCATCGGCGCTGACCTGGATCACCTCGCCGGAGCCGAGCGCACCGGTGTAGGTCCCGCTGATCGTTTGTGAGGCAACGTTGGTATTGAAGTCGGTCGACGAGCTGCCACTGTCCGGGCTCAGCGCCGTGACAGTCGCGACCGCGCTCGGTGCCGTCGTGTCGAGCGAAATGACAATGGTGTTGCTGACACCGACATTGCCTGCAACGTCGGAATCCTGGGCAACCAGGCTATTGTCCCCCTCGGTCAGGGAAACGACCGTGCTCCAGTGTCCATCCGCCCCGACAACGGCGCCGGCGACGGAATTGCCATTATCGAACACAATGACGGTGGTGCCCGCATCAGCCAGATCCACTGTTCCTGCGACGATCTGGTTGGCATGATTGGTCAGGCCGCTGCCACTCGTGATTCCGACCACCGGCGCAGCCGTGTCGATCGTGATCGCCTGAACCACCGAGTTGACGGCGTTGTTGGCGGAATCGACGACGCGCGCTTGATACGCAAAGTTCGAGATGTGCACGACCGGATCGGTCAGGCTCCATGTCGATCCCGACGTCTGGACGGCATCGCTCCACGTGATGCCACCATCGCTGCTGATCTGAATCTTCTCGCCGGCCGATAGCGTGCCGTTGGTCCCCGAGACGGTCAGTGACGTACCGTTGGTGACAAAGTCCCCAACTACGCCGCCGTCCGGAGCGATCGACGTAATCGCAAGCGGCAGCGCAATGTTGAGGCTTGCGATCGAAGCGGCCGACTTGATGGAATCCGACACCGTGTAGTCGAAAACGACCTGACCGCTGAATCCGGGATCCGGCGTATAGGTCCATGTCAGATCACTGTTCTGGACGAGGCCGCCGCCTCCGCTCCTGACCGCCAGCGACGTGATGGTCAGCGACGGTCCATCGATATCGGCGACCCCCGTCAGCAGCGCGGCCGGCGTGATCGTATACGAATTGTCCTGCTGACCCTGCGCAAGCGTGACGGGCGCAGCGACCGGCGCGGCATCCGCAGTCTGGATGGTCGGCTGTACGCCGTCATGCACCGTGATGAAAACTGGTATCGTCAGGGTGCCATTGTCAGCGGACAGCGTGACAATGAACTCTTGCGTCGCATCCTGGCCATAAGACAAGAAGGCGAAGTCGCTCTTCAACTCGCTGAAGGTCCAATTGATGTGCCCGGCGGAATCGAAGCTCGCGGTGAAATTTGGCGTCGAGCTGCCAAATTGATCGGTCACGCCGATATCCACGCCCGTGTAGTCGCCGGTGATCGAGATCGCCCCCTTCGCGGTCAGCATCGCCGGCGATTTGACGGTCTCCAGAATGATCGCGCTGAGGCCCGAGGTTGGGTCGGCAAAGAAGATGTTGCTGCTGTTTCCAAAAGCGACGTACTGGCCCCCGGCGCTGATGGCCGCGCCTCCATTGGAAGCCGCATTCACACCATCGGAAACCAGCTTGTACACCGGTGCAGCCGGGTTCGTGACATCGACGATATAGATGTCGGCAAAACTGTTGTGATCGGCCGACGCCAGCTGCGCGTCGCTGGTAAAGACGATGAAATGTCCATCAGGGCTCAGCACCGGACTGTAACTGCTGCCTGAGGCGTTCGAGGTGTGGAATACGACCGTGCCGGCGTTCAGATCATAGAGATAGATTTCGGAATGGCCGGTCCCGTCAGTGCTCTGGTAGGCGATCAGGTGGCCGTCGGCGCTGACGGTCGGCGGCGCAGTCCCCGCACCGATGGCGGTGTTCCCAATCTGGGTAATTCCCCCCGTCGAGAGATCGAGCACGTCGAGCTGGCCTGCGCCTCCGGAAACTGCTGCGTCCGAGTTCCAGAACACGACAATGTGGCCGTCGGCACTGATTGCGGGCTTCCAAAGCGCCCCCGAACTTCCGGCAGCGGCCGGCGTGATCACGGCCTTCAGGTTGCCCTGCAAATCGTAGATCGCGATATTGCCGCCACCTTGCTCGACCACGATCGCGCTGCCGTCACCGCTGACGGTGGGAGCGCTGCCTGGAGCCAGCTCAGTCTGGACATGGTAATGCGCGGGATCGGAAGAATCAGTGCCGTAGACGAATACGAAACTCCCACTACCATCGGATCCCTGATAGACGATGTACCGCCCATCGGAACTGATCGTCGGCGAGCCATAGCTCCAGCCGCTCGACGGCGAAGCGATGGTGGTAGTCGTGCCGGTTTCGCGGCTGAAGAAATAGATGGCGCCGTCAGGATCGTAGACCACGTCACCATTGGCACTCATGACCGGGCCGATGTGATCTCCCGCACCGGAGGTGATCGCCGCTACGCTCGGCGGAGTGACGACAAAAGGTATCGACGACAGTTTGACCGGGATGATGATCGGATCGACCGTGACGGACTTGGTGGTCGCCAAGTCCGTGCCAGCGTCAGACGGATTGACCGTGACGACAACCGTCGACGTCGTCGCGCTCGAGGGTTGAACGGTAGTTGTCCCGGCCGGCGGATGATATTCGGTACCGGGCGGCTGGAGCGGCGGGCTGCCGGCGAACTTCGTGGTGCTATTCGGGCTCGGGTTGTTGTTGTTCTGATCCTTGTTCTCGGTGTGCTGGGGAAGATTTGGAAACAGCTGCTTGCCGGAATCATATGTGCTCAGCACTTGCTGGAAGGCACTGAATTCCTGAGCGACCTGATCTGTCGTCTTGTTGGTCTGCTGAGCAATCACGTCGAAGTTTGCGGTCGGCGTCAACGTCAGCGTCGATCCGTTGCTCGTGACGGTACCGATCAGGACGCCGGCCGTGTTGAAAACCTGAACGGCATGCACCTGACCGTCCTGCTGATCGACGACCGAGACGGACACCTTTCCATCGGTCGCGGACACGTCGAGAATGACAGCCGTACCGCGAATGCCGATCGTGGCGGTGGGTGTCGCCACCCGCATATCGCCGGTCTTTGCAACCTGCCCCGCCACGAAGCTGGCGGCGCCCTGAACCAGGGTCATCAGCGAGCTGTTGGAAGTGCTGCTGGCATCATAGGTCAATTCGTTCAGCAGGAACCGCGAACTGGCGGACAGATTGAACGTCGTGCCATCGTCGAGCACGAGACCCAGGGTCGACCCGCTGCCCGTCTGGACCACATCGCTCTGGTAGACGGCATCACCGACATTGGCGACGATCGCCACGCCATTGCGGACGATGCTTGCGCTGCCGGTCATCTTGACGACGTGGCCCACGACCTTGCCGCCGGCAGCTGGCGCGCCGGCCTGTGCATACTGGGTGTGACCTGTCAGGGTATCGACGACGCCGGGATCGAGCGGCGCTCCTTCCGGGGACACGAGCAAGGGGCGCACGTGATCGCGAAAGTAGTTTGGCACGATGACGCGATGAAGCTCGTCCGACAGGATCAGGTCGGCTCCGATCCGCTCAAAGTTGCCGGAGAACAAAAGATGCGCGTCGGGAATTTCGACGCTGCTTGTAGGCCGATGATCGGCAGCCGAAACGGGGCCGAAATGAAGGGATTGGTGATCCGAGCCGATCGACGGCAATGTGTCGGTGTACTTCAAGACGCCACCGTAAATAGTTAAAAATAAATTAAATTACCTATTGAGATAGCATTACAATGCCGACCGGAAAAGTAGCCACACGCGCAATGCGCGAGTTTTTCCGCCCGTAATTAATTTGACTGATGGAGAAATTCAAAAAAAACCGAATATCAATCAACAAATTGATTTTATTCATGAATCAGCGGCAACGATGCGGCGGACGAAATTGAAACCAGATAGGGGCCGCGCCGGTGAGGCTTCGAGTCCGAGATTTCGATGTCGATTTCTGAACGACGCCAAGGCCGACGGCGCCTGATCGAATGCGCCGGTGAATTGCCACCCTGATATCCAGCCGCAGCGGCGCTTCCGAAGCTTGCGGGTGCCTTTGGCCAGCTCTTTTCAGGCCGCAACGTCGAACGTGGCGATCAGAGCCCGCATATCACTTGCAAGGGTGCGATAACGCTCGCCCAGCCTCACATACAACCCGCGCTGCCCTTCCTGCACACGGCTCGCGATCAACTCGCACTCGGCCGCCAGATCTTCAAACCGTTCCAGCTTGGCTTGGAAAGCAGTCATGAGAGGTTCCCCAACTCGTCACCAAAAGGGAGAACAAATTTAGCCCTCGGATCGGCGCGGAGTAAACTTTTTTTTGCGGGAGATTTTCTGAAACGCTTCCAACTTGGGGCAGATGCGTCAGCCGTTTTTGCGTCGCACAAGTATCCGCAGCGAATTCGGCATACCCGCAAGCCGCTATCTCCATTGCCCTGCATTGACTTAAAGAAAAGACATTCAGGATCGTTGGATTGAGATCGCTGCGCGCAGTGCCGGCAGTTCATGTGGAGGCTGTTGGGATTTCGCGGGTATCGCATTCACCTGCGGCAAACTGCCCGGCGCGGCCTGATCGACCGAGCGAGATGCTTCGGAGGCTGCATCCTGGCGCAACCGTGAGCGGCCCCGCGGAATGCAAGCCACGGCCGAAGGCAAGAAGACTTCGAGTAGATCGCAGAGGTCGTGCGCGTCTCACTAGCAGCAGCTGATCGCTCTCGAACCGCACCTCCCGTGCGCCAGATGCTCTCGGTGTTCGATTGGTTCCATCACAAGCCGCGTCGACATAGACCTGGAAATCGGTTGCCTCTCTCGCTCGCCCACCCCTAGGATATCGGCGATGATCGCTGCGCGTGACGGCCCGGGTTGAAGGGAGCAGAAGCGATGCCGAAAGCGGAGAGCTTCCCGATCGAAAAGATCCACATTCCGGCCAAAAGAAGCAGGGCGCTCCAGCCGGAGCGCGTTCGGGAGCTCGCGGAAAGCATTCTGGAGACCGGGCAGCAAGCGCCCATTTCCGTTCGAGTCGATAAGGATCAGTTCATTCTGGTTGAAGGATTGCATCGCCTTGAAGCCTGCAGAGCCCTTGGCGAAACATCCGTCATTGCCGTCGTGGTCCAGGCAGAAAGTCCTCAGCATAGAAGGCTGCTCTCCGACAGCACCGAGCTGGAGGCCGAGCGCGACAAGATGGTGCGGCTGAAGCAGCTTCGGCTCGAGAGAGAGGCAGCCGCTGCGGTCGCCGTCCCGTCAGCCAAATCTGGCGCATCCCCGCCGCGACCGAAGCGAACGGCGGCAGTATCGAGGCCCGGACCGCAAACCCTGTCACAATGGATCGCCCGTCAGAAGAGCGACGGCAGCCGCTACTGATCTTCTTTGCGCACGCTCGACTTGCGCAGGATACCGATTGACAGCCCTACGCACCGGGACTGGCGGGCGGAGTAAACGTGATCGGTTCAGGAACGCATCGTACAATTTTCACTAGACGACCAGCGGGGTCTCGTGGGTAGAACGCAACTCGAATTCATTTAGGTAACTAAACACTCCTTAATCCCGATGCACCCGTCCCGCCAAGTCTCGGGTCTACGATTAACCGAGGCCACCGATTGCGCGCCGATCAACTGGCCAATGCCCATGTTTGGCCATAGCTTATTTGACCGATCAGCGGCGAGCCTGAGCATGGGCTGCGGAACGCTTTGCAAGACCGGCCCACGATCCGAAATCATTGAGCTGGCTTAGAATACGACCACGACGGATGCAATGAACGACAACGCGAACACACCTGGCTCCGCCCTCGTAGGGGATGTGCAAGCCGAGCTTCCCGAGCATTTTGATTGGAGCGCGTTGGCGTTACCACGGTCGAAGCCGATTCCGGTTTCGCCAACCAGCGCCGCCAGCGCCTCTTTGGAAGTCGACAGTGCATCTGGCGGTGACCGGGTTTCCTCGCAAACCACACCGCCTGTTGATGAACCCGACCGTGAACCCAGTGCTGGGCCAATCTCTCTACCTGGAGACCCAACCAGTGTAGCTGCGAGTGCGCTGGACCCCATGCCGGAGGCTGCGCGCGGCGAGGAGCCCAGTGTGCTTTCAAGCCCGCCGGCAGCAAAGACACCTCCAGTCATCAGCCTTGAGCCGTTGGCCGTGGTGAAAGCGCGCCATCCGCCGCTTCCCTTGCCGAAGGATCGCATTCTACGATTGCGCTTTTCCGATGTCGGCGAGCCGAGCGAACCGGGCGAACATCGCTCTCGCTTCGGCCTGGTCGAAATTACGCGAAACGATCTCGCCGTCTGGAAGGCCTTTCCGAATGCCGTCTTCACGGTCATACAGCCTTCGCCCTACTCGAACGCGATGATTTCCCGACTTGGGACCTTCGAGGTCTGACCGGCCCTGCCCGCGCCGCCCGACCGTGAACGCTTTCGTGGGCGGCGAACAACAACGTCCTCCAACGTCTTCGAACGGATTTGAATTGGCCCGTTGATTACCCCTGAGGTAATCGAATTGGGGCCCGCATCGGCGCATCTTCGGTCACGACAGGAGATGACCATGATCGCGCTGCTGCTCTACCGCTTTCTCGCCGATCACTTTGGACCCTGGGCGATAGCTTTTGCGACCCGGATGCTGGCGCGTGGGCTGAACATGCCCGAGCCACTGGTGCACTCAACCGGCGACTATGTCCTCGCGCAGGTCTCCGCCTTCGAGCACAGCATCGGCAGGAGCCTCTGCCCGTTCCGCCTCACCCGCCTGCTCCGCGCCTGCTGGCGCGGACGGCATTGATTTCACCTCGCGCCCAACCAACCATGGAGACCTCTCGTGATCCACGCATCCAGATTCCTGCGCGGCGCCCTGTTTGCCGACACCGTCTTCAGCGGTATCGCCGCAATCGGCTTCACTTTCGGTGCCGGCGCGTTCGCGGCGCTGTTCAATCTGCCTGAAGCACTTTTGCGCGAAACCGGCCTGTTCCTGATCGCCTATACTGCGCTGGTCGGCTGGCTCGCCTCGCGCACAACGGTGCCGAAGCCGCTCGTGCTCCTGGTCGTCGTCGGCAACGCCGCGTGGACCGTCGGCAGTATCGCATTGTTGTTCTCTGGCACGACCTCACCGAACCTCGCCGGCGAGGTCATGGTCGTCGCGCAGGCGATCGCAACCGGCGTCTTTGCCGAGCTGCAATATGTGGGCTTGCGGAAGAGCGGGAACGCGGTGGCTGTATGAAGCCAGTGCTCGATGCGCTGCGTTAGCGGCACACGACGGGCGCAACGCGCGGGCTACGCCCGCGCGCGGCCCTTCGGCGTGGCAACGGCATGGCCGTTGAGCTTCTTCTTGACGCTCTTTGCGCCCCTGGCGGCTGCCTTCTCCGCCTTGCGCTCCGCGCGCGCCTTCACCTTGGCCCGTTCGACACGGGCTTCGGCGCGCTGTTTCTTGCGCTTGTTTTCGCAGGAGGGGCACTTGCAGCCGATCGGCTTCAAATAGGCTTTGAAATAGTCGGTGCCGTAGTCGTAATTGATCTCGTCGCCGGGTTCGATGTTCTTGATGGCCCGGATGAACACCTTGCGCTCGCGCGGACGGACGTCGGATTCCGCGTTGGGACGGCAGGAGTGGTTGATGTAGCGCGCGAGGTTCTTGCGCACCGAGCCGTCGATCGTCCAGCGGTTGTTGAGCTCGAACAGATATTTGTTCTCGATCTCGTCCTGCGCTGGAATGCGGCAGTCCAGGATCGGCCCGAAGTAACGGATGATCCTTGTGCCCTTCTTGATCGGCATGGTGGCGAAGAGGCCAAGTCCGGTCTTGGAACGGCCGACACGGTAGGATTTGCGGGGAGCGATGGCTGGCATGATCAGGTGTAACGAGGACGCGGACCAGGCTGCGTGAGCCCGAGCGGAGCCGCTCTTCTAGAACGATTCCGCACCGCTGTCAGGCCTGTCCCTGTGACGTTTGATGCTTGCCCACAGTGAAAAATGTGCAAGCCGCGAGTTCCGCGGCATCTCGTATGACTAGGCACCTTCTTTGATCCGCCGATAGCGTGCCAGCAGACGCTCTCCCTTGGCCGCAATGCGCCGCGCGGCCGCGACTGTCTTCGGCACCGGCTCGCCCCAGGCGTGGGCCGATAGCGCGAGCCGTGTCGGCCGGCCCCTGGCATCGACCAAAGGCGGCAGCTTCGCGCGGCCGTAGAAGCGCACCGCCCAGCTGCCCTTCCGCCGCATGTCCTGCGGCGTCATCTCGGATTCACGTTTGGTTACGCCCGGCCGCAAATGTGCGCCCTGCTTGCGTGCAAAGGCCTTGCGGCCCGCCGCGGTCAGGCCGCCGCGCGGATCCTTCGCAGGCGCCGAGGCGCCGCGCTTGCGTCCCTTTGCGCTCTTCCGTGCTGTGGTCTTGCGCGCAGCGGCCTTCCGCGTCTTTTTCGTCGCTGACGTTCCGGCGGATTTCGTCTTGGTCCTCTTCCTGGCTGCCATGCGAATGTTGTCCACGAGGTTGGGATAGCGGCGACCGGCACGACGGGCGCGCACCTTCGCCGCCGATTTCTCCGCGGAAGTAAGATGCTTTGACGCTTTACCCGCCCGCTTGCGCGGGTTTTGGCGTTTCCAGGGCGCGCGAGATGATCTTGCCATGGGCGTCAACGCCCGGGCACGGCAAGGGTTCATAGCGAGGATTGCGAACGTCTCGTCCGATCAGGTGCTTGGCAGCCGTCCGGCCACCGTCGACTTCAGGATCGCCTCCAGAAGCTGCTCGGCCGTCGTTCCATCGGGCAGCCGCTCCAGAATATCCTCGAGCCGCCCGTCGAGCAGCAGCATGGTGAAGCCGTGCACCATCGACCAGGCCCGCGCGATCGCGGCGCCCTGCTCGATCGTCAGCGCGTTGCCTCTGATCGGCTCCTGCCGCATCGCGCCGATGGCATTAGCAAGTCCGGCAAACGAGGATTCAGCGGCCTCGTGCAGCGAGGGCCTGGAATAGTCGAGCCGCTCGGTACGGAACATCAACCCGTACATGCCGGGATGGGCCTGGGCATACGCGACATAGGCCTTGGGCCGCGCCAGCGCCCGCTCCAGCGGCGAGGTGGCCGCGTCGCAGGATGAGGCCATCGCCGCGTTGAACTGGCGGAAGCCGATCGCCGCGAGTTCGCTGACGAGTCCGGTGAGATCACCGAAATGATGGGTTGGCGCCGCATGCGAGACGCCCGCCTCTCGCGCCACCGCGCGCAACGTCAGACCGGCGAGCCCGTCGCGCTCCAGCACCCGTTCGGCGGCTAGAAGCAACGCCTCGCGCAAGGCGCCGTGGTGATAGGGCGTCTCGGTCTTCGCGCTCGCAGGGCGACGCGCCGGACGAGATGCCGGCGATGTCTTTTTGGGGCGGCGCGGCGTCTCGCCGGTGGTGTCTCTCTTGGCCATTTACAAGCTATATGACGCAATATTGACAGTGTAAAGATTTCACTTGACGGAAGCCGCGCTTGGTTCTATGGCATCTTTACGATGTAAAGATAGGAGGGATACGCCGTGCATCAGGATGCGACCGCCGAGCGCCGCAACAACATCGCGCCGATTCCATTCGAGGCGGATGCGCCGTTCCTCAAGGTCGTCGGCGAATTGCCGCGCGAACTGAACGGCACGCTCTACCGCAACGGCCCCAATCCGCAGTTCGACTCGCCAGGCGCGCACTGGTTCGTCGGCGACGGCATGCTCCACGCCTTCCACCTCGAAGAGGGGCGCGCCAGTTACCGCAACCGCTGGGTCCGCACGCCGAAATGGCTCGCCGAGCATGATGCCGGTCGTGCGCTGTTCGGCGGCTTCGGCCGCAAGCTCCCGGGTGCGCCGCAAAACCTGACCGACGGCGGCGTCGCCAACACCAACATCGTCTTCCATGCCGGCAAGCTGCTCGCCCTTGAAGAAGGACATCTGCCGACCGAGATCGAGCCGGGCACGCTGGCAACGCGCGGCTACGACAATTATCAGGGCGGCGTTGCCGGGCCCTTCACCGCGCATCCGAAGGTCGATCCCGTTACGGGCGAACTGGTGTTCTTCGGATACAACGCGGCGGGACCGCTGACGCCTGCCCTCTCCTACGGATCGATCGATGCGGGCGGCAAGGTCACACGCTTCGAGCGTTTCGAGACGCCCTATGCCAGCATGGTGCACGACTTCATTGTCACCGAAAATCACGTGCTGTTTCCGATCCTGCCCCTGACCGGCAGCATGGAGCGCGCGATGAGCAGCAAGCCGCCCTATGCCTGGGAACCGGAGAAAGGCGCCTATGTCGGCGTGATGAAACGCAGCGGCACGGCGGAAGATATCGTCTGGTTCCGCGGCGAAGCCTGCTACGTCTTCCACATCATGAATGCGTGGGAGAATGGCGGCCGCATTGTCGCCGACGTCATGCAGTTCGAAGAAGCGCCGCTGTTTCCTCATCCCGACGGCCGGCCGACGGATCCGGAGAAATCGCGCGCCCGCCACTGCCGCTGGACCTTCGATCTCTCCGGGAATACCGACCGCTTCCAGCAGACCTATCTCGACGACCTCACCGGCGAATTCCCGCGCATCGACGATCGCCGCGCCGGCTTGAAGAGCCGTCATGGCTGGTACGCCTGTGCCAATCCGCGTCTGCCGATGTTCGGCGCACTATCCGGCATCGTCCATGTCGACGGCGCCGGCAAGCGCCTCGGCCAATATCTGCTGCCGGCGGGCGACACCATCTCTGAGCCTGTGTTCGTCGAGCGATCGAAGGATGCGGCGGAAGGCGACGGCTGGCTGCTGGCGGTGGTCTGGCGCGCGCGGGAGAACCGCAGCGACCTCGCCGTGTTCAATGCCACCGACATCGAGGCCGGCCCCGCCGCGCTGGTGCAGCTCGGCCATCGCGTGCCCGACGGCTTTCACGGCAACTGGGTGGGAGCACAGTAGCTCCCACCCTCACTCCTTTGCGAATGTCATCAGGGAGACTTCGCATGCACGTCCCCACCATCACGGCGAACTACCTCGCGATCCTCGCGCTGATCTACGCTGCGCTCGCGTTGCAGGTCATCCGGCTGCGACGGAGCAGCGGCGCCGCGTTCAATCACGGCGGCAATGATGGCCTGCGCAGCGCGATCCGGGCCCATGGTAATTTCATGGAGTACGTCCCGATCATCGCGCTGATGATCGCCCTGCTCGAAATGTCCGGCGCATCACCACTGCGCATTCACATGCTGATGGGCGCACTTGTGCTGTCGCGCCTGCTGCATCCACTCGGCATGTACGCGAGGCCGGGCTCGCTCCGATTCATGATCTGCCGCGCCGGCGGCATCTTCCTGACCATCGGCCTGTTGATCTCCTGCGCCCTCACCATCCTGTCGCGCCTGCCCTGGGCGGCATTTGCCGATGAATTGACCGACCAAGCCATTGCGACCATTCAATTTCTAGAAGTCATTCACGTCATTTTGACACTGTAAAGATTTTGCTTGACCGGCTCCTTGGCCTGAACTACCAATCTTGACATCGTAAAGATTAGTGCGACCGAGGCGACCATGACGATCTTCCTGATCCTTGCCCCCTACGGCGTCTACACCCTCCTGATGTTCATGACCTCGGCCACGGTCAGCGTGTTCACGGCCTCCGCGATCTGCCTCGCCACGATCGCGATCGACGTGGCCCGGGGCCGCTCGATCAAGACCCTGGCTGCCGGCTCGGCGATCCTGTTCGCTGGCATCGGCCTCTACCTCGCGCTCCGCGGCCCCGTGCTCAGCACGCTCGGCGTCAAGCTCTCGGTCGATATCGGCATCTTCGTCATCTCGCTCGGCTCGATGCTCGCGCGCCGCCCTTTCACGCTGCAATATGCGATCGAGGCCGTTCCGGCCGAGACCGCGGCAATGCCCGGCTTCCTCACCGCCAACTACATCATCACCGGCGCATGGACCGTGGCCGCCCTGCTGATGATGGCCGCCAACATTGTGCTGCTCTACTTCCCGGGCCTGCCGGTCTGGCTGGGCCTCGCGGTCGCTTTCGCCGCACGCAACAGTGCGATCTATTTCACCAAATGGTATCCCGAATATCGCCAGATCAAGTATGGTGCGCCTTCCGGCGCGCTGTCCGAAGCCAAGTGAGACAGGACCGACAATGAAGGACGTATTCGCCCGCCTCGCCTCCGACTTCCTGTCGGCTATCGTCTTCCTGGTGATCTATCTGGTCACCGACAACGTCATCCTGGCGACCTCCGTCGCAATAGCCGGCGCGATCGCGCAAGTGATCTACGCGCGCGTCAAGGGACGCGAACTCGGCTACATGACCTATGCGAGCCTCGCGCTCGTCGTCGTCCTCGGTACAATCACGCTGCTGACCAATGATCCTCGCTTCATGCTGGCCAAGCCTGCGATCGCGCATTTCGCGATCGGCGCGATCATGCTCAAGCGGGGCTGGATGCTGCGCTACATGCCGCCGATCGTGGTCGAGACCGCACCCGAATATGTCACCGCTGCGGGCTACGCCTGGGCCGCGCTGATGTTCGCCCTCGGCGCCGGCACGATCGCTGTCGCCGCCACCGGCGATCTGAAGCTGTGGGCTTTCTACATCTCCGCGGTTGCGGGCGGCGCCAAGGCTCTCGCCTTTGCCGTGCAATACCTCGTGTTCAGGCTCGTCGTCACCAGCCGCCGGCGCGCCGCCGCCCGCGCCTGAATGCCGCCCCAAGGAGCGTCGAAGGGACGTTAGGCAGCAGCTTCAAGTTAGGCTATAGGCTCGGTTCAGGACTGGCTGCGAATGATCGCAACCCGCCGGAATAGTGTTCGGGAGACGCGAATGGCCGTGGACGGCAACTGGAATCTGACCATGACGACGCCGATGGGTGAACGCCAGGCGACGCTGAGCCTGAAGGCCGCGGGCGGCACGCTCACGGGCACACAGGGTGCGGAAGGCAATACCGCCGAGATTTTCGACGGCACCGTCTCCGGTGACAACGTCTCCTGGAAGGTCTCGATCACCAACCCGATGCCGCTCACGCTCGAATTCACCGGCACCGTCTCCGGCGACAGCATGAGCGGCGAGATGGGCATCGGCCCTATGGGCAGCTTCCCGTTCACGGGCGCGCGCGCCTGATCTTACTACCTCGCCCCGCTGTCGCGGGGCGAGGTCAAGAGCTAACCCAGATTCAACTCCTTGAAGAAGTCGTTCCCCTTGTCATCGATGATGATGAAGGCCGGGAAGTCGACGACCTCGATGCGCCAGATCGCTTCCATGCCGAGCTCGGGATATTCGAGCACCTCGACCTTCTTGATGCAGTGCTCGGCGAGGTTCGCCGCCGCGCCGCCGATCGAGCCGAGATAGAAGCCGCCATACTTCTTGCAGGCCTCGCGCACGGCCGGCGCGCGGTTGCCCTTCGCCACCATCACCATCGATCCGCCGGCAGCCTGGAACTGGTCGACGAAGGAATCCATGCGACCCGCCGTGGTCGGACCGAACGCGCCGGAGGCGTAGCCTTCGGGGGTCTTGGCCGGGCCGGCGTAGTAGACCGGATGATTCTTGAAATAGTCAGGCAGCGGCTCGCCCTTCTCCAGGCGCTCGCGGAGTTTCGCATGCGCGGAGTCACGCGCCACGATCATGGTGCCGGTCATCGAGACCCGCGTCTTGATGGGATGCTTCGAGAACGTCGCCAGAATGTCCTTCATCGGCTGGTTGAGATCGATCTTGACCACTTCGCCGCCGAGCGACTGCTCGACCTGCGGCAGATACTGCGCCGGATTGTGCTCGAGCTCCTCGAGATAGACGCCGTCCCTGGTGATCTTGCCGAGCACCTGGCGGTCGGCCGAGCAGGACACGCCGAGCCCGATCGGGAGCGAGGCGCCATGGCGCGGCATCCGGATCACGCGCACGTCGTGGCAGAAATACTTTCCGCCGAACTGCGCGCCGACGCCGAGCGACTGCGTCATCTTGTGGATTTCCTTCTCCATCTCGACGTCGCGGAACGCGTTGCCGTCGGGCGAGCCGTGGGTCGGCAGCGCATCGAGATAGCGGGCGGAGGCGAGCTTCACCGTCTTCATGCAGAGCTCGGCCGAGGTGCCGCCGATCACGATCGCAAGGTGATAAGGCGGGCACGCCGCGGTGCCGAGCGTGAGGATTTTTTCCTTCAGGAAGGCGAGCAGCCGATCCTTGGTCAGCACCGAGGGCGTCGCCTGGAACAGGAAGCTCTTGTTGGCGCTGCCGCCGCCCTTCGCCATGAACATGAACTTGTAGGCGTCGTCGCCCTCGGCGTAGATCTCGCACTGCGCCGGCATGTTGTTGGCGGTGTTCTTCTCCTCGTACATCGACAGCGGCGCGACCTGCGAGTAGCGCAGATTGCGCCGCAGATACGCATCGCGCGCGCCTTCCGACAGCGCGGCCTCGTCATCGCCGTCGGTGATGACGTTGCAGCCCTTCTTGCCCATGATGATCGCGGTGCCGGTGTCCTGGCACATCGGCAGCACGCCGCCGGCGGCGATGTTGGCGTTCTTCAAAAAGTCGAGCGCGACGAACTTGTCGTTCGGGCTCGCCTCGCCGTCTTCCAGGATCGCGCGCAGCTGCTTCAGATGGCCGGGACGCAGATAGTGATTGATGTCGCCAAAAGCCGCCTCCGACAGCGCCCGCAGCGCCTCGCGCGACACCACCAGCATGTCCTTGCCCAGGACCTTCTCGACCCTGACACCCTCGGACGTGATCTTCTTGTACGGCGTCTCGTCCTTGCCCAGCGGAAACAGCGGCGTGTGCTTGTAGGGCGGAACGGGCTTGGACTGGTCGGGGAAGGCGGTGGGAGCGTTCATGGGTGATCTCGGGTTCTGGAGCCCTCACGGGCCTCTAAGCATAGAAGCGTTCTAAGCTTTTTTGCCGCAAAGGGAAGGCGTTCCGGCGCGGCCGGGGCATCCCGATTCGGTGCCATTGCGGCCATTTTTTTGTTGCCCGCCTTCCGCCGGCAAATAGCTTTAGTTGTGCCCGGCCGAGCGGGGTTGCACCCCTTGCACTTCGCGCGCGGCGACGGTTGAATGCGCGCCCTAAGGGGCTTTTCATCATGATTTTCAAACTGGACTTTCGCGGCGCGATGCTGGTCGCCGCCGCAACCATCGGCCTTGTGACCCTCGCCCCGTCGGCGCGCGCGGACCAGTGCGACGACATCGCCAAGCAGCTCGCCGGCGGCATCGACGGGCTGAAGGTCAACTTCAAGGCCGCCAACATCATCTACCTCACCCACCCCGCGGCGAAGGAGCTGTCGCTCGGCTGCCGCTCCCAGGGACAGGCCTATTCCAACGAGCTCTATGCCAAGGGCGACCGCAAGCCGACGCCGCAGTTCTATGAACTGGTGGCGTCCGCGGCCGCGATCATCTTCACGGTGACGAAGGACGACACCACGACCGGCGCGACGCGCTGCCTGAAGCGCATGGGCCTGTTGCGCGGCGACAAGATCACCATGCGCTACAAGCGCCTCAACATGGAATGCACGCGGACGAAGAAGGAAGCTGCAATCACCATCACGCGGCCGAAGGACGAGTAACGGCGCATCTATCGCACCGGATCCCTCGCATTTTAACGATTGGCTTGACGGACCTTTCGTCCCCTCCGGGGCAAGGTCAATTGTGTCAATCTGTGAGGATTTGTGGATGAGCGTTTCCAGCGTTGCGCCGCCGCCTGTCACGATCGTGGTCCCGAGCTACGACACGACCAAGCAGCCGGACGACCAGACCAAGACCAGGGACAACGACCCGACCTATCAGCCGACGCCGCCCGCGCCGCTGCCGCCGGGTCAGGGCACGCGGATCGATCAGCTCGCCTGATCGCGTTTGCCTGCGATGGATCGCCCGGTCCTGGTGACCGGGCTTTTCGCGTATCCGGTCGCATATTTGCCGGATAGCGCTGCGAGACTCGTGCGAGAATGCCCGGGGGAACCGCGCATGATCGCACGCCTCTTGTTGCAGAACACGATCTTCGTCGTCGCGATGGGCGCACTGTTGTTCGCCTCCGCGGGCACGCTGCATTGGCCGTCGGCCTGGGTGTTCCTCGCCACCTCCGCCCTGCTCGGCCCGCTCTGCGGCTGGTGGCTCTACCGGATCGATCCGGGGCTGCTGGCAGAGCGGCTCCGTCCGGTGATCCAGAGGGAGCAGCCGCGCGCCGACCAGGCCTTCATCGTTATCTTCATCGCGGCCATCCTGGGCTGGCTGATTGCCATCGGTCTCGACCGGCGCGCCGTTGCCTCCAACGTGCCGGTCGCATTGCAGGCCCTCGGCTTCGTGCTGTATCTCGGCTGCACGGCGTTCACGATGTGGGTGTTCCGCGAGAACTCGTTCGCCGCACCTGTGGTGAAGCTGCAGGCCGAGCGCGCCCAGCATGTGATCTCGACCGGGCCCTACGCCCATGTCCGCCATCCCATGTACAGCGGCATGATCATGTTCTTCGCCGGCGTGCCGCTGCTGTTGGGCTCATGGTGGGGACTTGCCGTGGCGCCTGTCCTTTTGATCCTGCTTGCGATCCGCATCCACATCGAAGAACGCACGTTGCGCGCGGGACTGCCGGGTTATTCCGACTATGCCGCGCGGGTGCGCTATCGCCTGCTGCCGGGCGTGTGGTGATTCATGCGTCCAGCTCGCGATAGCGCCTGAAGATGCCCTGCTCGTTGAAGGGAATCCTGCGCTCGCTTGCAAGATAGGCCTTGATGCCCGGCCGCGACGCGACGCGGTCGTGCAGGTCGACGAGGCCAGGGATCTTTTTCTCGAACGCCTTCATGCGCTTGGGAAAGGCGTAGCGCAGCCCGTCCACGATCTGGAACAGCGAGAGATCGACATAGGTTAGCCTGCGACCGGTGACATAGACACCACCATGGTCATCGAGAAGCTGCTCGAAATAGCCGAGATATTTCGGCACGCGCTCATCCCAGAATTCGGCGGTACGCTTCTTCGCCGGCGCCTTCTGGTCTTCATAGTAGAGCGAAGGCCCGAGCGGATGATGGGTGTCGTGGATCTCCAGCACAAAGTCCGTGATCGTCAATTGAAGCTGGTGCACCCAGAGTTTCCCGGCTTCAGTCTTCGGCGCGAGCCCGTGACGAGCGCCGAGATAGAGCAGGATGTTGGCGGTCTGGCCGATCACGAGCTTGCCGGCTTTCAGGAACGGCGGCGCAAAGGGCGGCGTGCCCTTGTGGACCTCCATCATCTTCATCATGGCGCCGCTGCCGCGCGATCCGCGCGCAACGTCGACGTAAGCCGCCCCCGCCTCCTCCAGCGCCAGCCGCACGTATTCGCCGCGCCCCTGGATCTCGGGCCAATAGTAGAGCTCGTATGTCATGAGACAGTCCTTTGCGACGCGCAGGACAAGCCTAGCACGTGACGCAAGTTCCGTCAGAGTGGGACGGAGAGCACTGGACCCCAAACAAAAAGGGCGCCGTGCCGAAGCACGACGCCCTCGCTTGTCGCTATGAGCGCGATCAGTTGGTCTGCTGGATCGCCGACAATTCCCAGGGGCTGCCCGGGCGGCGGGCGAAGGTCCAGACCTCGGTGACTTCGCCCGGCTGCTCGCTGCCGGCGACGACCGCGCCGGTGTTGCGGTCGACCGTTTTGTCGGTGAGCGCAAAGCGCATCGCCACCGTCGCGTAGTCGGTCTCGCCTTCGCGCCAGGCTTCGGCGAGGTCGCCCTGCAACAGCTTGACGTTGGTCACCTTGTTGACCGCGTTGCGCGCACGGTTCTGGGCAAGATCCTGCTCGAAATAAGAGACCATTTCCGGCGTCGCCAGCGTGTGCAGCTTGGCAACGTCCTCGTTCGACCACGCAGACTGGATGTCGCCGAGCAGACGCTCGAACGCCTCGTAGTCGTCGGGCTTGATCTCGAGCGGCGCGTTGTTGGCGCCGAAGCCGAAGCCGCCGCCAAGACCCGAGCCGAGCCCACCACCGAGACCGCTGCGATAGCTCGTCTGCGGACCCGAACCGGTGTCAGCGCCGCCGGCATAGGCCGCCCGCGGCGAATTGCGTCGTTGCCACCAGGACATTCCCAGCCGCACCACGAACACGACGAGCGCGATCTGGATGATCAGGCCCAGGATCGACGACAGGCCGCCGAGGCCGCCGAACAGGCCGCCACCGAACAGCATGCCCAGAAGGCCCGCGCCGAGGAAGCCGGCCGCAAGACCACCCAGGAAGCCACCGCCGCGGCCGAACAGGCCGCCGCGCGCAGGCGCAGCACTGTTCATGCCGGCGCCCGGCTGGCTATAGGTGCGGTTGAATTGCGAGGTCGAGCCAGGCGCGGTCGTGGTCGACGGCGGGGCCGAGAAGGTCCGCGAACCGCGCGACCCCGACGAGAAGCCTCCGCCGACGCGGGCGTCAGCGGAGGAGATCGCAAGCGCCGTCGGCAGCGCGAGCGCCAGGACGACGGCAATCGTCTTCACGAAACTGCGGGACCATTGCGAGAACTTCATGTGCGTTTCCCAAATCCCCGGCATGGGGACGTGCCAGTAAGATGGGCAGCCTTCATCAAAATGGAAGCCGGTTTCGGAACCCGCGGCTGCGGCCCTCAGTCGCGGGGATGTGGCAAAAGCCCATATTTACCGGGGACTTGGCCGGATGGGAGCGGGAACCACGGTCGCCTGTTACCGGTGAAATGTCGATTCACGATGAACGGGTTTTCGCCTCGTCAACGCGGGCGCAGCCGCGCGCTCACCCCTGCTTCGTCATCGTCTCCTTCACCGCCGCCACGAGTTGGCTGAGCGTGAACGGTTTTGGCAGGAAGTCGAACTGCTGCCCCTCGGGCAGGCTCTTCTCGAACGCATCCTCGGCGTAGCCGGAGACGAAGATGAAGCGGATGTCGGGGTTCTTCTCCCGCATCGCCTTGAGCAGCGTCGGTCCGTCCATCTCCGGCATCACGACGTCGGAAACGACGAGATCGATCGCACCGCTCTGCTCTTCCAGCACCTCCATCGCCTCGACGCCGTTCTCGGCCTCGACGACGGTATAGCCGCGCGAGCGCAGGCCGCGGGCGTTGAGCGCACGCAGGCCTTCCTCGTCTTCGACCAGCAGGATCGTGCCCTGTCCGGTCAGATCGGTGCGAGACTTGGCCTCGACCGCGGCGGGGACGGCTTCCTTCGCAGCACCGTTCGTCGCGACGCTCGCAGCCGCAGGCTGCTCGACCTGGACCTCGGGCTCGGCGTGATGGCGCGGCAGGAAGATGTGGAAAGAGGTGCCGTGCCCCGGTTCGGAGTCGACGTAGATGAAACCGCCGGTCTGCTTGACGATGCCGTAGACGGTTGAGAGGCCAAGGCCGGTGCCCTTGCCGACTTCCTTGGTCGAGAAGAACGGCTCGAAGATCTTGTCGCGGATGTCGGCGGGGATGCCGGTGCCGGTGTCGGCGACTTCGATCCGCACATAATCCGCGGCCGGCATGCCCTTGTAAGCGAGCCTGCCCGCCTCTTCGGTCGCGACATTGGCCGTGCGGATGATCAGCTTGCCGCCGTCGGGCATGGCATCGCGCGCGTTCACCGCGAGATTGACGATGACCTGCTCGAACTGGGAGACGTCGACCTTGACCGGCCACAGGTCGCGGCCGTGGATCAGGTCGAGCTTGACCTTCTCGCCGATCAGGCGTCGCAGCAGCATGGTGAGATCCGACAGCGCATCGCCGAGATCGAGCACCTGCGGCCGCAGCGTCTGCCGCCGCGAGAAGGCGAGCAACTGCCGCACCAGCGTCGCAGCCCGCGTCGCATTCTGCTTGATCTGCATGATGTCCTGGAACGACGGATCTGTCGGCTTGTGCGCGTTCAGCAGGAAGTCGTTCGCCATCATGATGGCGGAGAGCACGTTGTTGAAGTCGTGAGCGATGCCGCCGGCGAGCTGACCGACCGTCTCCATCTTCTGCGACTGGTTGATCTGGTTCTCCAGTGCGCGCCGCTCGGTGGTCTCGAGCATGTGCACGATGGCGGCTTCCGCGTCATTCTCGGCCGCGTCGACGGGCGTGACGAAGAACTGGCCCCAGCGCTCCTTGGTGCCTTCCAGCGCAACCTCGACCGGAGCGATGTCGGCCTGGCCCTCGGCGGCCTGGTTGATCGCCGCGATCACCAGATGACGGTCGCGGGCATTGATGGCGCGGAAGATCGACTTGGAGGCGCTGTCGAGCCCAAGCCCCTGCGCCAGCTTGGCATAGCGCGCGTTCGCCCGCACGACGTTGCCGCCCCGATCGACGGTGGCGATCGCCATCGGCGTGTGGTCGAAGAAGCGCATGAAACGCACTTCGGCGGCGCGATCGGGATCGCTGCGTTCGTCGCGGGCGCGGCTGATGACGAGCGTGCGGGACGGCCCCGGTGCGCCGTCGGCGCCGAAGGCGAGCTTGTGATAGAGCCGGACCGGCATGGTCTTGCCGGTGCGCATGCGCAGATCGATGTCGAAGACCTCCGTCTTCACTTCGCCCGGCACGGCCACGATCGAGCTCAGCAGCGAAGTGCCGTCGCCCGAGACGATGTCTGCAAGCCTCAAGCCGCCCGAGCCGATCTCGGCGAGATCGTAGTCGAGCCAGTTCGCCAGCGTCGCATTGACGTAAGCGAGTTCGCCGGCGGGATTGACCGAGAAGAAACCGCACGGCGCGTGATCGAGGTATTCGATCGCGTGCTGGAGCTCCTGGAACACGTCCTCCTGGCGCTCGCGATCGCGGGTGATGTCGGAGATCGACCACACCGCATATTTGGCCTCGCGCTTTCCGGTGCCGAGCGGACGCACGCGCATGCGCAGCCAGCGCCCCTGGCTGCCGTCCTGGCCGGAAATGCGCACCTCTTCCTGCTGACGCTTGCCCTCGCGCGCCGCCTTGAGCAGGCGGAACACCGCTTCGGAAACGTCCGGATTGCCGATGAAGACACGCTCCACCGGGCGCACGTCCTGCGGGCCGGCGGCGCCGGTCAGCGTAAGATAGGCCGCGTTGGAATAGACCACATGGCCACGGGGATCGGTCACCGCGAGACCGTCGAAGGCATGATCGGCAATGCGCCCCATCACGGGATCGTCGAGATTGCGGTCGACGAAGCGGATGATACCGGCGGCGAAGGCGAACAGATTGAACAAGCCGATCATCGCCAGCACGGCGAGAATGCCGAGAATATAGGGCTGCGCCTGCGCGCGCCCGAGCGTCATCAGCCCGACGGCGACCGCAACAAGGCCGGTGGCCACAAGGAGCACCAGCGCAATGCTGCCCGAGCGCGGCGACGGTTCTTGCGCCGCAACGGGCTCGCGTGACAGGTCGTGGTCGGTCTCGGCGGTCATTTCACGCAGGTTTGGCCTGTCGGCAGAGAATCAACGCGCTTCGGGGGCACGTGGGGTCCTCCCTGCCTGAATCGGACCCGCAGACGCAAGGGCGGCGGGGCGAAAGCGTACGCTGATTCCCAGCTTACAGCCATTTCCGGTACTTTTCGGGGGTTTTATTGCCGCGCGGCGCTAAAACCGCGCTTCATCCGCATGACGTAGCCGATGACCTCGGCAACCGCATGGTAGTGCTCCATGGGGATTTCCTGGTCGATCTCGACGGTGGCGTAGAGCGCGCGGGCCAGCGGCACGTTCTCGACGATCGGAATGTCGTGCTCGCGCGCGATTTCCCGGATCTTGAAAGCGAGGTTGTCGACGCCCTTGGCGACGCAGATCGGCGCCGACATGCCGCGCTCGTAGGACAGCGCCACCGAATAGTGGGTCGGGTTGGTGATGATCACCGAGGCCTTGGGAACCGCCGCCATCATGCGCTTCTTGGAGCGCTGCTGGCGCAATTGCCGGAGCTTGCCCTTGATGTGCGGGTCACCTTCCGACTGCTTGAACTCTTCCTTGATCTCCTGGAGCGACATCTTCTGCCGCTGGAACCAGCTGCGGTACTGGAAGAAATAGTCGCCGATGGCGATGATCGCGAGGGCTGCGACCACCGAGCCGAGCAGGTGGACGATCATGCCGGTGGTGGCACCGAGCATGGCCATTGGATCGAGCTTGACCATCGCCTCCATGCGGTGCCGCTCCGGCCACAGGATCGTGGTCATGACCGCGCCGAGCACGACGAGCTTGCCGATGCCCTTCAGGAAGTTGGCCCCCGCCTGCTTGCCGAAGATGCGCTTGAAGCCCGCTGCCGGCGAGAGCTTGCTGAATTTGGGCGTGAGGGATTCGGCCGACCACACCAGCCGGTGCTGGAGCATGTTGCCGGCAATGGCCGCGATCACCAGCATCAACAGCGGAACGCCGACTGCGGCGAGCACCGCGACCTCGATCTGCCGCATCAGTGCGAGCAGGTTCCCGGGATCGGTCTTGATCATCCAGGAATTGGCCAGCAGATTGCGCATCGGCGTCAGCAGCCCGCTGCCGACCGAGCCTGAGAAAGTCGAGATCACGAGCGTGCCGCCCGCGATCATGAACCAGGTGTTGATCTCCTGGCTTTTGGCAACGTCGCCGCGTTCGAGCGCCTGGTCGAGGCGTTTTTGCGTCGGGTCTTCTGTTTGACTCTCTGGATCGTTGTCTTCCGCCACGTAGCGCCCGCTTTCCGAAGTTCGTCACTTTCGCGGCCCCCGTGCACGAACTTCGGAAAGCACAGGGGCGCTACGAGACTCTCAATCAATTTGGCTAGTGCCGCAGATCGATTTGAAGTTCCTGGTCGAACGCGAGGTTTGCCATGTAGGAACTTCAAATCGGCGGCACCAGCTCACCTACTTGAGCGGCAGCATCTGGTGCATGACACCGATGAAGTAATCGAGATAGGTGCCCATCATCGCCGTGAGCACCACGGCCAGCACCATGAAGCCAGCGAAGATCGATAGCGGCACGCCGACGAAATAGACCTGCATCTGCGGCATCAGGCGCGCCAGCACGCCGAGCCCGATATTGAAGACGAGCCCGAACACCAGAAAAGGCCCTGACAGCTGCAGGCCGAGCAGGAACGCTGCGGAGAAGGCGCGTGTTGCCAGCGACGCCACGTCGCCGCTCGATACGGTCTCGCCCGGCGCGAAGATCGAATAGCTGTCATTCAGTGCCGCGATCACCAGATGATGACTGTCGGTGGCAAACAGCAGGGTCACGCCCAGCATGGTCAGGAAGTTGCCGACCAGCACGCCCTGCTGCCCCTGGGTCGGATCGACCGAGGTGACGAAGCCGAGCCCCATCTGCTGCGCGATCACGGCGCCCGCGACCTGCAGCGCCGACAGCGTCACGCGCGCGGTCGCGCCGAGCACGATGCCGATCACGATCTCGTGCAGCATCATCACCAGCATCGGCGCGAGCGAGCCCATGTCGACCTGATAGGCGTTGCGATGCAGCGGCAGGATGATCAGCGTCAGCAGCAGCGCGATCGACAGTTTCACCCGCGCCGGTATGTTGGTCTCGCCGAGCCCCGGCAGCAGCATCACCATCGCGCCGACCCGGGCGAAAGCGAGCATGAAGGCCGCGGCGAGCGCCGGCAGCAGCGAGACGTCGATGCGCATGGTGGGCGCATAGTGCCTCAGCCGCCGATGATTCGCGACGAGATCCGCAGCATGTGCGCGTGGAGGGCATCGGCCATGAACGGTAGCGCCAGTAGCAATGTGGCAAAGATGGCGAGAATCTTCGGCACGTAGACCAGCGTCTGCTCCTGGATCTGCGTCAGCGCCTGGAACAGCGACACGATCACGCCGACCGCGAGCCCGACCACCATCAGCGGTGAGGACACGATCACGATGGTCCAGATCGCATCGCGGGCGACGTCGAGGGTTTCAGGTCCGGTCATTTGCACTTTCCTTGTTCAAGTCACATCCCCGCCAAGCCGACGGGGAACGAAGACCCCTCCCCGTCATTGCGAGCGCAGCGAAGCAATCCAGACTGGTGCCTGCGGAGAGAGCCTGGATTGCTTCGCTGCGCCCGCAATGACGATGAGGCGAGCGCCCGCGCCGAAAATCAGATCGGCATCTTCATGATGTCTTCGTACGCCGCGATCACGCGGTCGCGGACCGAGACCAGCGTCGACACCGCGACATCGGTGTCGGCGACCGCCGTCACCACGTCCATCACGTTGGCCTTGCCGTTGGCCATCGCCACGGTCTGCGCGTCGGATTTGCGGCCGGATTCCACGACGCTGCCGACGGCGTCTTTCAGCAGCGAGGCAAAGGACTGCCCGTTCGGCTCGCTGCCCTTGCCTGCGCCGGTATTTTCCAGCACGCGCGCAAGGTTGGCATAGGCATTGGCCGCGATTGAGGGTGTTGCCATGGCTTGAGAATTCCCGTTCAGGCCTTGAGGATGTCGAGCGTGCGCTGGATCATCCGGCGCGTCGCACTGATGATGTTGACGTTGGCCTCATAGGACCGCTGCGCGTCGCGCATGTCGGTCATCTCGACCACCGAATTCACATTGGGATATTTCACGTTGCCGTTGGCATCCGCCGCCGGATTGCTCGGCTCGTATTTGATGCGAAAGTCGGACTGGTCGGGCTTGATCTTGCCCAGCGTGACGACCTGCGCGTCGAGCGTGCGGTCGAGCGCCGAGGAGAACGTCGGCACCTTGCGGCGATAGGGATCGCCGCCTGATGTCGCCGAGGTCGAATCCGCGTTCGCGATGTTTTCGGAGATCACCCGCATCCGACCGGCCTGCGCCCGCAACCCCGAGGTTGCGATCGCCATCGAGCGGGCAAAATCGCTGCTGTCATTCGCCATGATCCGGCTCCTCTAGCTCTAGCCCTTGCCGATTGCGGTCTTCAGAAGATGGAGGCTCTTCGAATAGAGCGAGGTCACCGCCGCATAATCCATCTGGTTGTTGGCGGACTTCATCATCTCCTCTTCGAGATTGACGGCATTGCCCGCGGGGCGCGTCTCGAAACCTGCATTCTTGTTCTGGTCGAAGCTGGAGGCCGCCCCCGACGGCGTCATGTGCGAGGCGCTGGTCACCGTCATGGCCAGGGTGCCCATCGAGCCTGTGGTGGCGCCGTTCTTGTCGAACTTCGGTTCGACCAGGTCGCGCGGCCGGAAATTGGGGGTATCGGAATTGGAGACGTTTTCGGACAGGACGCGCTGGCGTTCCTGGTGCCACTGCATCTTGGTTCGAAGCGCCGACAGCACCGGAAGATCGTTGATGGACATCGTTGCGGCTCCTTCCGCCTCTTGCGGACCCATGTGCGTACTTGGGTCCGAAGCTAGGCAGAATTTGCCGCGTGTATGGTTAACAAGCGGTTAAGGCGCGTCGGATGCATGTTTCTGATTGAAACATGCCATTCTCCCCCCGTGATTCTACGCGTTCCAAAAGCTGCATTAACCCAACCGCTTGGCGATGCAGGGACAGGCCAAGAAGTCGTTTTGGATCGGGCGATTCATGGGTTATTAAGAGTTGGGGACGGCAAAACTTGCCGTGGGACGTTAAGAGATCGCAGTTTTGGGGCATCGCACGCTGGTGGTCGGCTTCTGACCATGGGCACGACGGAAGCGCCATTTACCGAGGACAGGTATGAACGGTAGCCCTATCACCTTCATCGTCGCGTTCATCGTCGTTCTGGCGTTGATCGGCGTCGCGGCGTGGCTGGTCCGCCGATTCGCGACCACCCGGCTCGGCGCCAACACCCAGCGCGGCAGGATGCCCCGGCTCGCCGTGATCGACGCCGCCGCAGTCGATGGCCGCCGGCGCCTGGTGCTGGTCCGCCGTGACAACGTCGAACATCTCCTGATGATCGGCGGTCCCACCGACATCGTCGTCGAACCGAACATCGTGCGCGCCGCCGCTGGCCGCGACCAGATTCCGCAGCGTCCGAGCGCCGCCGAGCCGCCGCGCCTCGCCCCGATGCCCGATGCCGGTAGCTGGGCCGACGAGGCGCCGCGCCCCGAAGTGCTCGACCATCCCGAAACGCAGATGCCGGAGCCGCCGCCGCGGCCTAGCCGCCCCTCTTTCGCCGACGAGCTCCGCCGGCCGGCGCCCACTCTGGCCGAGCGCCGCGGCGAACCGCAGCTCGGCGGCTTCTCGCCCGAGCCGATGCCGCCGCGTCTGGAGCGTGAGCCCCGTCCCGAGCCGATGCCGCCGCGCGTTCCGCGCAGCGAGCCGCCACTGATGCCGCGCCCGCCGCGTCAGGGCGAGCCGCCGAAGATGCCGTCGGTGCGCGCCGAGCGCGCAGTCGCGCCGCCGCCTCCTCCTCCGCCCGTGCCGCAGGCTCCGCCGGTGCCGCCGCCGGCCCCCGCGGCTGCCGCGCCGTCGAGCGCCGAGCAAAATCTCGCCGAGATGGCCCAGCGCCTCGAGGCGGCCCTGCGCCGTCCGGCCGGCGAGACCATCGCGCCGCCGGTCGCGCCGGAGGCGCCCACGGCTTCTCCGCGCGCCGCACGCGTCGAGCCGCCGCCCCCTCCGGCGCCGGCGGCCAAGCCGGCCGCGGAAAAGACCAGCTTTGAAAATCTCGAAGACGAGATGGCCTCCCTGCTCGGCCGTCCGAAGCCGTCTTCGTGAGGCTGCCGTCCTTCCCGCGTAGAGTATTCTTTTTCTCTGTCCTGATCGCCGCGATGTCGCTCGCGATGCCCGCGCATGCGCAGGACATCAGCATCAATCTCGGCGGCCAGGGCGGCGGTGGCGTCACTGAGCGCGCCATCCAGCTGATCGCGCTGCTCACGGTGCTGTCGATCGCGCCGTCCATCCTGATCATGATGACGTCGTTCACGCGCATCGTGGTCGTGCTGTCGCTGCTGCGCACCGCGATGGGCACGGCGACCGCCCCGCCCAACTCGGTGATCCTGGCGCTGGCGATGTTCCTCACCTTCTTCGTGATGGGGCCGGTGCTGCAAAAGTCCTACGACGACGGCATCCGTCCGCTCGTCGCCAACCAGATCAGCGTCGAGGACGCGCTTCAGCGCGCCTCCGTCCCCTTGCGCGGATTCATGCAGAAGAACGTGCGCGAGAAGGACCTGAAGCTGTTTCTGGATCTCTCCGGCGAGCCGCCGCCGGCGACGCCCGACGCGCTTGAGCTGCGCATCCTCGTCCCCGCTTTCATGATCTCCGAGCTCAAGCGCGCCTTCGAGATCGGCTTCTTGCTGTTTCTCCCCTTCCTCATCATCGACCTCGTCGTCGCCTCGGTGTTGATGTCGATGGGCATGATGATGCTGCCGCCCGCGACGATCTCGCTGCCGTTCAAGCTGATCTTCTTCGTGCTGGTCGACGGCTGGTCGCTGGTGGCGGGAAGTCTGGTGCAGAGTTACGGGGGGTAGCGTCGAATGCGGAGCCGTCGCGGACCGAGTTTGGCGGCTGGATCCGCCGGCGACGGAGGGGCGATGCGCATGATAACATCATGCCAGTGGTTTGCCCGACGAGTCGAACCTATTTCGTAAAATCCGCATTCAATCGCAACGTCAGCTGCCCCTTTGATTCGACGGCTGCCGTCTACTGTGCATGGGGTTGTTTTCGCTACCGCGTCATCTTGATCTGCCGCACGACGGGGATCGTGGGCAGCGAGCCGGTGTGCTCGGTCTCGTCCCTGGCCTGCGGCGAGGCCGGTGCGCGCGCGGTGGCGTCGGGGAAACGCTGCTTCATCTCGCGGAGGAAACCGTCGAGCGTGTCGACGCTTGCGGCGAGCTTTGCGATTTCGGCAAATTCGGCGCTGGAGGCTGCGGCCGGCTTGCTGGCGACGTCGAAGGCGAGCCGATCGGCGCTCTCGCTCATCAGGGGCGCGTATTTCTCCCGGAAGCGCGACAGGCCGATCGAGTCGTCGGCGAGCGCATAGCCGACGGCGGCACGGATGATATCGCTCTTCTCGACCGCGTTGAGCGGCTTGAAATCGCGGAAGCGATCGCCGTAGTAGAGCTCGATCTGCTCGGCGGACTCGCGCCAGCGCCGCGCCGCCCAGAAAATGTCGGACCGCAGCCGCAGCACTTCGCGCCCCGAGACGTTGGAGACGATGTCGAGCGCGAGGTCATGGCGGCCGACATCGCTCTGCGCGCGCGCTTCGAGCAGCAGGCGCTGCTGCCGCAATTCGCCGGAGAGATCGCTGATGCGGCTCGCGCGCAGCGCCGTGATCGCCATGTCCGGCTTGCGGTTGGCGAGATAGATCATGGCAAGGCGCGCGGCGACCTGCGCCCTCGCCGCGCCTTCGAGGCGATGGTCGACCTGGTATTGCAGGAGCTCGGCGGCCTGGTCGAGCAGGTCGACCGAGGCGAGACGATCGGCCAGGCGGCGGATCAGTTCGTCGCCGCGCCGGCCGATCGGCGTCAGTTCGCGGAACTCGTAGAACATCCCGAGCGCCTCGACCGGCGGCAGCTCGTCGCCCTTGGGTCCCAGGAAGATCTGCGTGAACAGATCCGACGCCAGATCCTGCGCCTGGCGCGAGGCTTCCGCATTGGGCTGGAGCCTGGTCGCAGTGCGCGCCGCGGTGAGCGCGTCGCGGTACCGCCCGCTCTCGGCATAGAGCTGCGACAGCATCTGAAGCGTCTTGACCTCGATCGCGTCGCCGCGCCAGGTCATCGACAGCGTCTCGAGCTCCTTCAGTGCGTCTTCCTTGCTGATCTCGTCGCGCTTCTGCCGTAGCGCGACCTCGAGCTGCTTGGCTTCGGCGGCTGCCGGCCGGTCGTTCGAGGCGACGGCGAATTTGTAGTCGTCGAGCGCGTCCTTGTCGTGACCGAGCGCTTCGGCGAGCCGGCCGCGCAGCACGGCAAAGCCGGGCGCGGCCTCCGGCGGCACGCCGACCACCTCGATCTCACCGCGGCGCTTGGAGGCACCGGCATAGTCCTTGACCTCGAGCGAGGCGCGCATCGCGTCCATCGTCACGATGCGCTGGATGTCGAGCGGCAGCGAGGCGATGGCGAATTCGACGTTCTTGAACTTCTCGCGGGCGTCCGCCCATTTGCCCTGGCGCGCATAGGCCAGCGCCTTCCAGAGCTGGGAATCATGGCTGTTGCCGATCACGGGATTGGCGAGATCCTTCAGGCCCTGCGCCGGCCGCCCGATCAGGATGCTCGCGATCGCGTGGATGATCAGCGCACTGCTCTCCTCCTTGTTGAGGGGATCGCTCAGCATCACGTCGGTCACGGACTTGGCTTCGTAGTACATCGCGCGCGACATGTAGAACTGGGCGAGGTCGAGCCGCGGCAGCGAGCGCTGCGCCGGCTCGACGGCCGAGATCGCCGTGATCAGATCGCTCTGGCGCGTCCAGAAATCTTCCGACTGGCCCTTGCGCCAGCCTTCGGGATTGAAGACCGGCCGCACCGCGGTCGGCGCGCGCTCGGCCGAGACGTCGACCGGCGACAGCGTCAGGCCGCCCTTCTTGCCGAGAATGACCTTGTCCGATCCGACCTCGACGCCGACCTCGTCGGAGTTCGGCCGGATCGCGATGCCATGGGCGGATTCCAGCAGCGACAGATCGACGAGATCCTGCCGCTTGATGAAGCCGCGAACCGGCCGCCGCGCGGTGACGACGTAGAGCATGTCGCCGGCATCGGGATCGGTGAACTTGTGCAGCAGGCCCGGATTGGCGAAGGGGATCGCGATGTTGGCGAGCGCGGGATCGGTGATGTTGCGCGACATCATCAAGGGCAGCGGCGTCGCCTGGATCTTGTCGGCGAGCGTGAGCAGCCAGTTGGTCTCCTTGCCGACCTCCTCGCTGGTCAGCGAATAGACCAGCGGACGGGTGAGGCGGATGCGGACCGCCTGCCCCTTGTCGAGCGGCATGCGGCTGACCTCGCCGATCATCGCGCCGCCCCGGGTGCGGATCGCCTCCACGTCAAGAGGCTTTTGCGAGTCGAACACCAGCCACACCGTGTCGCCGCGGCGAAATGCGGCGGCCGGGGTTGCAACAGAAAGCGGGAACGTCACGCGCAGACCGTCGCTGTCGCGCTGCGCATCGACGCTGGCGACAGGCGACGGCGCGGCCTGCGCCTCGGCCGGTGCGGGCTTGGCAGGCTTGGCTTCAGCCTGCACGGCCTCTTTCGGAGCTTCCTTGACGGCTTCCGCTTTGGGTGCTTCGGCAACGACGGGCTCCGCCGACTTGACGGGCGTGACCGCTTCCTTCGCGGGCACCGCGGGCATCGCGGCTTCCTTGGCTGCTTCCTTGGGCGCTTCGGTGTGCGGGGCTTCGGCAACGGGTGCTACAACCGCCGGCTTCGCCCCCTCGGCGAGCGGCATCGCGGCAGCCGCCTCGGGCTTCGCTTCCGACTTCGCTTCGGGCTTGACCTCGATCTTGGCTTCGCGTGCGATTGCCTCCGAGGTCGGCGGCGCGATCTCACTATGGGAGTCCTTCGGCTTCGCGGCCGCCGGCTTTTCCGCAGCGCGGGCCGGTCCGTGACCGCCGGCCTCCGCCTTCGCGATCGCGGCTTCGGGCGTCGCGGCAGTCTTGCCCTTGTCGGGCTGGAAGGCGATGTCGACGACGTAGTTCTTGTCGTCGCGGAAGGAGTGCACGTCGGAATCGCCGATCAGCGCGATCTCGACACTGGTCTGGTCGACGTCGGCCTTCTGCTTGATCGAAGCCACGTTCGGAGGCGCTGCGACGACGGCGTCGGCAAGGTCGAAATTGAGATTGGCGTTGAAGGCGAGCGTCAGCTTCTGCTCGTTCAGCACGGAGGAGACACCGACGCCGTCGGGCATCTCGAACACGAAGCGCACGAAGGTCGGCTGGATCGAGGCGCGCACGCGGATCGGCGGGCGCTTCTTGGTCTCGGCCGCGGCGCGCTGGGCGCGAAGCGCGCGCTCGGCGACACGGGCGCGTTCGGCGAGTTCCTTCACCACGTCCATCGGCAGGCTGGGCGGCGGCCCCTTCCAGCCTTCCGGCAGCAGGTCGATGTAGGTGCGCTCGCCGGCATTCATGGTGTTGACGGTGACGCGCCGCGCCAGCGACAACCGGATCGCGACGCCGTCGGGATCGCGGCGGGCAGAGTTGACGTAGTCGGGCGCGCCCTCCGGCACGCGATCGACGGGAACGTCGACGGGGCGGTCGAAGCGGATGATGAGGATGGAGCCGGCCGTCGTCACCTCGGAGGGGACGTCCTCGCCGAGCTTGATCACGAGGCGGGCAAAGCCGCCGCCGGCCGAGAAAGTCGCCTCGCCCCTGACAGGATCGGCCGCGTGGGCAACCGAGCTCAGGCCGATCAACCCGCAGGCGCCCAGCAGGACGGCCTTGCGGACATGGCACGACAGCCCAAGCACCAAGGCGCGGGCTCGCGACACAAATCCAGCGGCAGCCTTCTGCGCCATTGGCGGCATTTCTTCCGGTTCGACGAGTCCACGCCGGCACTGGTGCCGGCCCATGCCCTCGAATGTAGGTTTTGCCAATTAAGGACTTCTTAAGTATGAGCCCTCAATTCGGCTTTTGCGTCGGCTTGCCTTCGATCTTCGGCAGGTCCCCGGCGGAAGCGGACTGATCCCCGCCCCCGTTGGCACGGCGCGCCATCTCGACGGTCAGCCGCTCGGCAGCCTCCGACGACATCAGGCCCAGTATGTCGGACATCTTTCGAGGGGCGATCGCCGAGGCGATCTCGATCAACACGCTCATTTCCAGCCGGTCGAACACCCGCGCAGCGTCCTTGGGCTTCATGCCCTCGTACATGGTCACGAGGCCTTTCAGGCGCTGGGCCTCCGCGGCCTTCTGCTCGGCCTGGGTCGCGGTGATGCGGGATTCCACCGCCTTCATCTCCTCGACCTTGCCTTCGATACGCTTCTCCGCCGACTTCAGCAGGCTCTCGCGGATGTCGATCTCGCGCTGGCGGGCCTCGATCTCCTGGCGGCGCGACTGCAGCCGCTCCAGGATCGCACGCTCCGAGTCCGAAATCTGCGGCTGGGACTCGTCCAGCTTGACCGGCGTGCCCTCGGGCTTGCTTTCGGGCGCGGCCGGCTTGGGCGCTTCCTTCGGCTCGCCATGCGTCGAGCCGGTGATGTCAGGATCCTCTCGCCCGGTCGGGAAGTTCAGATTCTCCTGCGCCCAGGACTTCTTCACACTGTTCGGCTGGTAGTCGAAGACGTAGCCGCCATTGATCACGAGCCCCGCCACCTTCAGCGTGGCGAGACCTGCGACCGCAACCAGGACGACCGGAATGACGCGGATGTTACGAAAGGACTTCATACCCTGACTTTATGCGGCGAGACCGTTGGACCGCCGGCGCTCGGAGAAGGCTTCGGCGGCGGCGGCCACCGCCTTCGCCGACGACGGCTTGGAGGCGGGCGCGGCGGCCGTTTCCGGATTCGTCACCGGACGCGCCGCGATCGCGATCTTGGAGAGTCGGCGCACCACGTTGTCGGCTTCGCCGAGCTGTTTGTAGAGTTGGTCGGACATCTGCGTCGCAGCCGCGAGCTGGTTGCCGAGATTCTCGTTGACGTCGCGCACCGCGAGCTTGAGCCCGCCGATCGCGCGCTCGGCGATCTCGGTCGCAGTGATCAATTCGCCGATCACGGCCTTCAGCGAATGCTCGTCCGCCTTCAGCCGCGTCAGCCGCTTGTTGAGCAGCATGCAGTAGCCGATCGTGAGCATCAGCAGGATAGCCACCAGCGTCTCGATCGCCATTCCCAGGGAGTGGTTCATGGGGCCTCCATCAGCTTGTTCTGTTCGTCCACCTTCTCGAACATCGCAAGTGTCGTACTTGGCTTGCGCAAGGGTTTCGTCACGCGGATCGCAACGCGTTCCCCGACCCGGCCCATGCGTCCCTCGGTGATGATGACGTCGCCGCAGCGCACGGAGACGTTGGCGTCGGCGCGCATGTCCAGCGGCAGCGTGTCGCCGACCTTCAGCCGCATCAGTTGCTTGAGCGGAATATCGGCCTCGTAGAGCACCGCATCGACGGAAATCTCGGCCTGCACGATCTCGGTGGCGAAATGGCCTTCCCAGATCGGATCACGGCCGAACTTCTCGCCCATGAACATCTGGAGCAGGACGGGCCTGATCGGTTCGATGGTCGCGTAGGGAAGCAGAAGCTCGATGTTGCCGCCGCGATCTTCCATGTCGATGCGCAGGCGCACCAGGATGGCGGCGTTGGCGGGACGGCTGATCGCGGCGAAGCGCGGGTTGGTCTCGAGCCGGTCGATCGTGAAGGTCACCGGCGACAGCGGCCGGAACGCCTGCTCGGCGTCGGCCAGCACCACCTCGACCAGGCGCTTGACCAGCTCGGTCTCGATCGTGGTGTAGGGCCGGCCCTCGATGCGCAGCTGGCTCGAGCCGCGGCGGCCGCCGAGCAGCACGTCGATCATCGAGTAGATCAGGCTGGAATCGACCGTCGCCATGCCGAAGTTTTCCCACTCCTCGGCCTTGAAGACCGAGAGCACGGCAGGCAGCGGGATCGAGTTCATGTAGTCGCCGAAACGCACTGACGTGATGCGGTCGAGCGAGACTTCGACGTTGTCGGAGGTGAAATTGCGCAAGGAGGTCGTCAACAGCCGCACCAGGCGGTCGAAGACGATTTCGAGCATCGGCAGACGCTCGTAGGAGACCATCGCCGAGTCGATGATCGCGCGAATGCCGCTGTGGTCGTCGAGCGTGACGTCGCCGACGGTGAAGCCGAGGAGATTGTCGATCTCCTCCTGCGACAGCACCCGCTCGCCGGAGTTCTTGCCGTTGCCGAGATCGCGGCTGCCGTCCTCGACCATGGCCGCCCATTGCATGGCCATGGTCTCCGAGAGTTCGTTTTCGGCAGCAGCCTTCGCGGCCTCCGCGGGATCCTCGGAATCGAGCGACGCCTCCCATTGGGCGGCAATCGCATCCTGGTCCATCTGCTCGTTGCCGGCCATGGCGCTAGCCCGTACCCTTCCGCAGCATCCTCACTGGAGCACGACTTCCTTGAACAGCACCGCGCTGACCTGGATCGGCGCGACCGCAGCGTTGACGCGCTTGGTCAGCTCTTCCCTGAGGCGGAAGATGCCGGCAGAACCGTTGAGGTCGGAGGAGCGGAGCTCGCGCACATAGGTCTGGAAGATGTCGGTGACGCGCGGCATCGACGGCTTGATCGCCTCGATCTGCTTCTCTTCCTTCAGCTCGAGCACGATCTTGAGCTTGAGATATTGCACGCGCTCGCCGGGCGCGCCGGCGAGGTTGACCATCATGTCGGGTACGTCGACGAAGGCCGGCGGCTTCGGCGGAGGCGCAGCCTCGGCGTGATGCTCGTCGTCGCCATGGCGGAAGAACAGGAACCAGGACGCGGCGCCGCCGCCGAGTACGACCAGCACGCCGACGACGATCAGGATCAGCTTGAACTTGCTTTTGGGGGCAGCGGCTTCCGCGCCTTCGGCGGCTGCGCCGCCTTCCGCTTCATCTGCCATGATCGTCCGGGCTCGCTCATCTCAAAAAGGGTCGAAAGAGCGAAGCCTCGTGGCAGACGGTGACGCGATACAAATGCCCCAGCGCAATGCGCTCCTCTTAAGCACAAACGCTACGGTAATAATGGTTAACGGAACCTTTCGATTGGGCCTCAGCTAGGAAAAATCTGCCGGGCAAACATGGCTAACAGAACCTTTCTGCCCCCCGCGCACGCCGCCGAAAAATAGAGAACCGGCTGTAATTGCACGTCTTTCCGAGTTGGCACGGCTTTCGCTGAGAGAGGGCCGAGACCGAACGGTTTGGGAGAACCCGACGGCCTCTTTCACGGGATCGGCCAAGGCGCTTGGGAGAGCGAAATGGCCGGCCTCACTTGAGGGGAGATTGACCGATGCAGAATGCGCTTCTGATCGGATTGTCACGGCAGATGACGTTGGAGCGGCAGATGGATGTCATCGCCAACAACGTCGCCAACGCCAACACCAACGGCTTCAAGGCCGACCATTCGCTGTTCGAGGAGTATCTGAACTCGAACGCGCATGAGGACAATTTCATCGGCTCAGACCGCCGGGTCTCCTATGTGCAGGACCGCGGCACCTACCGCGACGTCGGCCAGGGGCCGATGGAGGCGACCAACAACCCTCTGGACATGGCGATCAGCGGCAACGCGTTTTTCGCCGTGCAGGCCAACGGCGCCGAGCGTTACACCCGCGACGGCAAGTTCGCGCTCAGCAGCACCGGCCAGCTCATCACCTCCGACGGCAATCTGGTGCTCGGCACCGGCGGTCCGATCGTGTTCCAGCCGACCGACCACGACATCAACGTCGCCCCCGACGGCACCGTGACGGTGCTGGAGGGCACGGCCAAGACCGACTCGATCCGCGGCAAGATCCGCATGGTGAGCTTCGACGATCCGGCCAAGCTGACCAAGCTCGGCGCCAACCTCTACGCGGCAGGCAACGCCAACCAGCAGGTCGACGCCAAGTCCACCCTCCAGCAGGGTTACATCGAGAAGTCGAACGTGAATTCGGTCGGCGAGATGAGCCGCATGGTCGAGGTGATGCGCAGCTACACCGCGATCGCCAACCTGCTCCAGCAGCAGAGCGACCTCCACAAATCGGCGATCGAAAAGCTCGCCGACGTGCCGGCCTGATTGAGGGAGAACTGAGATGCAGGCGCTTCACACCGCAGCGACCGGAATGGCGGCACAGGAACTCAACGTTCAGGTGATCTCCAACAACATCGCCAACCTGCGCACCACCGGCTTCAAGAAGCAGACCGCGGCGTTCCAGGACCTGATCTACGAGCACATCCGCCGCGTCGGCGCCCAAGCCTCGGACCAGGGCACCATCCTGCCCGTCGGCGTCGACATCGGCGGCGGCGTCAAGACCGTCGGCACTCCGCGCAGCATGACCCAGGGCACGCTGTCGCAGACCGGCAACGATCTCGACCTCGCCATCTCGGGCGAAGGCTTCTTCAAGATCCTGATGCCCGACGGCACCTACCAGTACACCCGCGACGGCACCTTCCAGATGGACAATCAGGGCCGCGTCGTGACCGCAGGCGGCAACCCTGTGCAGCCGACCATCACGATCCCGAACAACGCCTCGGGCATCACCGTCAACGAGCAGGGCCAGGTGACCGTGACGCTGCCGGGCTCGTCGAGCAACACCGTTCTCGGCCAGATCGGCATAACCCGCTTCATCAACAAGGCGGGCCTGCAGCCGGTCGGCAGCAACCAGTTCACGGAGACGACATCGTCCGGCTCGCCGCAGGACGGCACCGCGAACTCGGAAGGCTACGGCAAGATCACGCAAGGCAGTCTCGAACAGGCCAATGTCGACGTCGTCTCGGAGATGAGCGACCTGATCGCAGCCCAGCGCGCCTACGAGATGAACGCCAAGGTGATCAGCGCCGCCGACCAGATGATGCAATCGACCACGGCGCTGTTCCGCTGAGGTGATGATGATGATCCGCACCGCGCTTCTCACCCTCTCCACCCTGCTCGTGCTGGCGCTGCCGGCACAGGCCGCCGACGACGGCATCGCCACGCCGACGCTGCGCGCCAGCGTCAACGTCACCTCCGACGTGGTGCGCGTCGGCGACCTCATCGACAATGCCGGGGCGGCCGCGCAGATCCCGGTCTATCGCTCGCCCGATCTCGGCACCACCGGCGCGCTGCCGGTCGCCCAGGTCCTGAACGTGCTCCGCGCCAAGCAGGTGATCGGCGTGATGACCGGCGACATCAAGGAAGTCCAGGTCACCCGCCTCGCCCGCACGCTCGCCAACAAGGAACTCGAAGACGCGGTCGCCTCCGCGCTCGAGCGACGCTTTGGCCTGGGCGATGCCGCCAACATCACCGTCACCTTCGACCGCGGCATCTCCGACATGCGGCTGGACGCCTCCAACACCGGCGCGCTCCAGCCGGTCGCGACCCGCTACGATGCGCGTGGCGGCCGCTTCGATGTCACTTTCGAGATCGCCAACGACAGCACCACCGCGCCGACCAAGCTGCGCCTGACCGGCACCGCGATCGAGACCGTCGAGGTCGCTGTTCTGACCCGCGACATCGACCGCAGCGAGATGCTGAAAGCCTCCGACGTCGCGCAGGAGCGTCGGCCGAAGGCGGAAGTGGCCGGCGAGCCCGCGCTGCGCGAGCGCGCAGTCGGCATGCAGCTGCGCCGGCCGATGCGCGCCGGCACGCCGATCCGCGTCGCCGACATCGCCAAGCCCGAACTCGTGTCGCGCGACCAGAGCGTCACCGTCATCTACCAGGTCCCCGGGATCTACCTCACCACCCGCGGCAAGGCGATCGACAACGGCGCCGAAGGCGACACCGTGAACGTTCTCAATCTGCAGACCAAGCGGACGCTGACCGGTATCGTCACCGGCCGCGGCCAGGTGACGGTTGAGGGCGCCGGCCAGTCAGCGCCGATGCCGGCCGCGGTCGAGCAGACCTCCTCGCTGAAGCGCGACGAAGCCCCCGCACCCGTCGACACCGCAGCCCTGCTTCGGAACCTGGTCCAGCCCCCCGCGTCGCCGGCCCAGGTCGCAGAAGCCCAGATCCCACAAGCTCGCGCCTCGCAAGCTCAAGCCAAGTAAGAGTTAGTCATGTCCGCTTTCAGTTCGGCTCACCGTCTTCGTCGCATCGCGATCTCCGCCCTGCTGCTCGCAGCCAGCGCGCTGGGCGGCTGCTCTTCGATCGACCGCCTGTCGCAGATCGGCGAGCAACCAAAACTGTCGGCGATCGACAATCCGACGACGCAGCCCGGCTACAAGCCGGTGCAGATGCCGATGCCGAAGCCGGAAGTCGCCTCCTACAGCCCGAACTCGCTGTGGCGGAACGGCAGTCGCGCGTTCTTCAAGGACCAGCGCGCCACCCATGTCGGCGACCTCCTGACCGTGACCGTGAACATCACCGACAAGGCCAACCTGTCCAACGAGACCCAGCGCAGCCGCACCAACTCGGAAGATTCCGGCATCACTGATTTCATTGGCGCGAAGACCATTACCCAGGCCAACAAGATCCTGCCCGGCCGCATTCTCACCGCCGATTCATCCGCATCCAGCGACGGCAAGGGTTCGGTCAACCGCACGGAAGCCCTGCAGACCAACGTCGCAGCCGTCGTGACCCAGGTGCTCCCGAACGGTAACCTCGTGGTCGAGGGCAAGCAGGAAATCCGCGTCAATTACGAGATCCGCGAACTCATCGTCGCCGGCATCGTCCGCCCCGAAGACATCCAGAGCGACAACACCATCGATTCCAGCAAGATCGCACAGGCCCGCATCGCCTACGGCGGCCGCGGCCAGATCACGGACGTGCAGCAGCCGCGCTACGGCCAGCAAGTCATGGACGTGCTGCTGCCCTTCTAAGTCTCTTCAAGAGCTCCCACATCGTGCTCGCGAACCTAGGCGCGAACGACGATGTACTACGCGGCCCTCGCTAGCTCCCCTGGCGAGGGCCGCATGTATTTTGGCGACCGTATCACCTCACACTCCGTCATTGCGTTGCTTTGCTGCGCGCGCAATGACGACGGAGAGAGTTCAGCTGAACTCCGCCTCGACCACGCCCAGCCCGTCCAGTTCCATCCGCACCTTGTCGCCGGCTTTCAGCCACAGCGTCTTCACCAAGCTGCCGGTCAGCACGAGCTGTCCCGCGTGCAGGCCCTTGCCTTCGGCGGCGAGATGGTTGGCGAGCCAGGCGAGTGCATTGTGGGGATGGCCGAGCACGTCGGCGCCGGTGCCGTGGCTGACTTCCTCGCCGTTGACGATGGCGCGGCCCTTCACCGCCTTCAGGTCCGGCACCGACGAGCGCGGTACCGCCTCGCCGAGCACGCAGCCGGCGGCGAAGAAATCGTCGGCGATCAGCGTCGGTGCGCCCATCGTCTCCCACTTCACGTAGCGGTCGTCGACGATCTCGATGGCGGGATGATAGGCCTCGACGGCCTCGCCGACCCATTCGGCCGTGAATGGCGCCTCGCCGGCGGCGAGATTGCGCTTCAGCCGCACCGCGATCTCGCATTCGACGCCCACGCGGACGTAGTCGGATGCCGCGAGCGTGACGCCGCTGTCGTGCACGCCCTTCTGGAACACGCCGCCGGCGCAGGGGTGCGGGATACCGATATACTCCTGCATCACCTGGCTGGTGCAGCCGATCTTGTAGCCGACCAGCGGGCCGACATTCTTCAGCAGAAGATCGTGCAGCGCGCGCTGGACCTCATAGCCCTCGGCCTCGTCGGCAGGCGGATGTTCCAGCGCCGCGAGCGGTGCATGGTTGCGGCGCGCCAGCGCGATCGCCTTTGCGGCTTCGAGAATTTTGTCCATCGGCGCCGCCTCCCACGCTACGCGATCACAATCAGGGGCGGCACTTCAGCATCCCCGCCCGGGCCTGACAAGCGCTGCCCCCCAGACCAGGACGATTACGGGGAGCCGCCGACGCTTAAGAAAAAATTGAGCTGGTCCAGGCTTTATGGAGACGCGCGCCCTGCGGCGGCGCATGAAGCCTGATTGCAGCAATACTTGATGCAGCTTGATCAGACTCTCAGCATCCGAGTCGATCTCGTTGATGCGACTCGCAAAACCTCTCGCACCTGAAGTGAAGGCTGTTTCTCATGTGAACTCACGTGAGCTCGCAGGAACGGACTCTAGGTCGTTGATCATGATTCATTTTTCGCGATCGCGCGCGCGTCGAGAACGCGGCGGCAAGCGACAGGCAAAATGCCGATCGCGGCGCGAAAGGGCGCCTTGCGTCCAAAAACAAAGAGCCGCATCGCTGCGGCTCGGACTCTATTCGTCGCGATAGACCTTCTCGCGTTTCTCGTGGCGCTCCTGCGCTTCCACCGAGAGCGTCGCGATGGGCCGGGCTTCAAGCCGCTTCAACGAGATCGGCTCGCCGGTGTCCTCGCAATACCCGTAGGTGTTGTCCTCGATCCGCTGGAGCGCTGCGTCGATCTTGGCGATCAACTTGCGCTGACGGTCGCGGGCGCGGAGTTCGATGGCGCGGTCGGTTTCGGACGATGCCCGATCGGCGAGATCGGGGTGGTTCACGTTCTCCTCCTGCAGAGCCTGCAGGGTGAGCTTGGACTCTTTGAGGATCTCATCCTTCCAGGCGAGGAGCTTCAAACGGAAGTACTCCTTCTGCCGGTCGTTCATGAAAGGCTCTTTTTCGGTCGGTCGGTAGTTTTTCAACTTTTCCAAGGGCGGCCTATCTTCTTAAGCAACGACTCGCGAACGGAACGGGGTCCGTTGAGCCGGGCCTTATATAGTGGCCTCCTGTGACAGACAATATTTCCTTAATGGCGCAGTTACCGCCCCCAAGCCCTTGCACAGGAAGGTTTATCCGGGAGGAGGCCCGGGGGCGGCCAAAGGCCTAGTAGCCGACCGTGAAACGCTGCCTCGAGTGGGCCGGTTTCTCGATCTCGTCGGCGAGTGCGATGGCGTAGTCGGCGAAGCTGATCCAGCTCTTGCCATTCGCATCTGCGAGAAGCTGATCGGTGCCCAGCCGGAACTTACCAGTTCGCGCTTCCTCGACGAACAGCGCCGAGGGCGAGATGAAGGTCCAGTTCAGGTCCTTTTCCTGCCGCAGCAGGTCGAGGAACGTGGAGCCAGCCTCCGCCTCGGCCTTGTATTGGGCCGGAAAGCCGGGAGTTGTGACCAGTTTGACGCCGGGAGCGACCTCGAGGCTGCCAGCGCCGCCGACAACCAGATAGCGCCCGACCCCGGAGCCCTTGGCCGCGCCGATCAGCTTGTGCGGGTCACTCGCCAGGAAATGCACGGAACTCACCGCAACATCGTGCCCGGACCAGAGTTTCGTCAGACCGGCCTGGTCGAGCACATCTCCCTTGGTCGGCGTGACGTTGGGCAAGCCTGCGATCTTCTCGGGGTTCCGGGCGATGGCGGTGACCGCGTGGCCGCGGCGGGACAGTTCCTTGGTGATCTCCGACCCGGCCCGGCCCGAGGCGCCGGCGACTGCGATTTTCATGGAAGGCTCCTTTGCTTCAATAGTAACCAATAGTTACTAGATATCGCAAAGAATGCTGGTGTTAAGAGAGCACTTTGTGCTTACCTGATTACGCAGGAGTAACCCGACACCAGATGCCGAGCCAGGCAAGCGCGAGGAACTGAGATGAAACCCAATGTCTATGCCGCCGAGTGCCCGACGCGCCAAATCCTCGATCGCGTCGGCGACAAATGGGCCGTGTTGATCCTGTTGCTGCTGCGCGAGGAGCCAATGCGCTTCAATCAATTGCGTCGCACGATTGAAGGGATCTCGCAGAAGATGCTGAGCCAGGTTCTCAAGTCGCTCGAACGCGACGGCCTGCTCAAGCGCCGCGCCATCGCGACCGTGCCGGTGACGGTCGAATATTCAATCACGCAGCTCGGTTTGACGCTCGCCGCCGCAGTCGATCCGCTGCGCGATTGGGCCGAGGAGAATCTGAAAGACGTGCTCGCCGCCCAGCGCCGCTACGACACGCAGCAGAAGGAGGAAGCGGCGTAAGTCCGTTCCCCAAGCGCTCCACATTGCGGGATGACGGTCAGCCCTGCCCGGCCTTCGCCAGTTCGACCTCGACGCGCAGTTCGATCTCGGAGAGCACGGAATCCAGGCCGGGATCGCCGGAGGACGATTTCAGGTTCGCCGCCGCGTCGCGCAGCCGCATCACCGTCGACTTGTCAAGATTGCCGGAGAGCAGCCCCATCTTGAGATCGTCGAGCACGTCGAGCGCGGTCTTGCCGCGGGCGACCGAGCGCTTGCGGCGCTCGATCGGATCTTCCTCGATGCCTTGCAGTGCGAGCAGCCCGTCGATGTTGGCGGTGGCCTTCGGTGCGGCCGCGCTCCGCGTCTCCTGCGCCGAGGAGGTGTCCGGCAGCACGAAGGTGCCGGAGCTGGTTCGCCGGGCCTGGCTGGCCGGCGTCCCAAGCGTGGTGCCATTCGGTCCGTAGATGCGCATCGAAGCAATCCGGGTGATCGATGCGCCACATTCGCCGCTTTATGGTTAACGGAGCGTAAACGGCCCGGCAAAATCTGCCGGCACACGGCAGTTTCGCTCCTCAGCGGCAACAGCGGCTGATACCAGAGGAAACAAATTTACTCAACCTATTCAATCGCCTAGCGCCTCTGCTCCGTGTTGGCACAGCGCTCGCAAGGACAGCGTCGGACCAGCTCGTCATGGGAGTGTCGCAGATGGTCCAGGATGTGAGGAGGCTCTTCGGGAGCCTTGGGGAGCAGAGGATGCCAGGCGTTCGTTGGGTGAGGATTTTTGGAGTGGCCTTCGCCGCGCTGTCAGCGCTGGCGCTCTCGGTCGCGTCGGCGAACGCGACCTCGCGCATCAAGGATCTCGCCAATATCGAAGGCGTGCGGCAGAATCAGCTCATTGGCTATGGCCTCGTCGTCGGCCTCAACGGCACCGGCGACACCCTCAACAACATCCCCTTCACCAAGCAGTCGCTGCAAGCGATGCTCGAGCGCATGGGCGTCAACATCCGCGGCGCCACCATCCGCACCGGCAACGTCGCCGCGGTGATGGTGACAGGCAATCTGCCCGCCTTCGCGACGCAAGGCACGCGCATGGACGTCACCGTGTCCGCCCTCGGCGATGCCAAGGATCTGCGCGGTGGAACCCTGCTCGTCACTCCCCTGCTCGGCGCCGACGGCAACGTCTACGCGGTGGCGCAAGGCTCGCTCGCGATCTCCGGCTTCCAGGCCGAAGGCGAAGCAGCCAAGATCGTGCGCGGCGTGCCGACCGTGGGCCGCATCGCCAACGGCGCCATCATCGAGCGCGAGATCGAGTTCGCGCTCAATCGCCTGCCGAACGTTCGTCTCGCGCTGCGCAACTCCGACTTCACCACGGCCAAGCGGATTGCGGCGGCAATCAACGACTATCTCGGCGTCAAGACCGCCGAGCCGATCGATCCCTCGACCGTGCAGCTTTCGGTCCCGCCCGAGTTCAAGGGCAACGTCGTCGCCTTTCTCACCGAGATCGAGCAGCTTCAGGTCGATCCCGACCTCGCCGCCAAGATCATCATCGACGAACGCTCGGGCATCATCGTGATGGGCCGCGACGTCCGCGTCGCCACCGTCGCGGTCGCGCAAGGCAATCTCACGGTCACGATCTCCGAAAGCCCGCAGGTCAGCCAGCCCAATCCGCTGTCGCGGGGCCGGACCGTGGTCACACCGCGCTCCAGCGTCGGCGTCACCGAGGACGGCAAGAAGTTCGCCGTCGTCAAGGATGGCGTCTCGCTCCAGCAGCTCGTCGACGGCCTCAACGGCCTCGGCATCGGCCCGCGCGACCTCATCAGCATCCTCCAGGCGATCAAGGCCGCGGGGGCGATCGAAGCCGATATCGAGGTGATGTGATGCAGACCGGCATGCTCAACACCGCGCGCGTCGTGTCCGCGGCGCTCTCCTCGAATCCCGCATTCTCCGTGGAAAGCCGCAACGGCCGTCCCGACTTCGAGCTCGCCGCAGCACTTCAGAAAGTCTCGCCGCAGCAGCAGGCCAAGGCGCAGAAGACCGCCACCGACTTCGAGGGCATGTTCCTCAACAGCATGTTCGCTCAGATGACCTCGGGCCTGAAGGGCGAAGGCCCGTTCGGCGACACGCCTGGTACCGGCGTGTGGCGCTCGATGCTGACCGAGCAATATTCCAAGAACTTCGCCAGCGCCGGCGGCGTCGGCGTCGCCCGCGACGTCTACCGTACCCTGATCATACAACAGGCCAAAACCACTCTTCGTACGGCATAAGGTCAAACGAGATGAACCACTTCAACGCGTCACGTCAGCCGATGCCTGCGCAGCGCGCGAATACCACGCCTGCTGGCGCGGAGGCGCGCAAGCTCGCCGAAGACCTGATGGACGCGATGAACGCGCTGCTCGGCCTGATCGAGCGCGAGACCGAGCTGGTCCGCGGCGGCAAGGTCCGCGAGGCGATGACGATGGAAGGCAAGAAGCAGGAGCTGTCGCGGCGCTATGTCACCGCCGTCAGTCAATTGAAGACGAACCAGGACAGGCTCGCGAAATCCGCGCCCGAGCTGCTCTCGACGCTGCACCGCCATCACGACGCCTTCCGCGCCATGCTCCAGGTCAATCTCACCGTGCTCGCGACCGCGCATGCGGTCTCCGAAAGCGTCGTGCGCGGCGTCAATGCCGAGATCCAGAAGCGCAACGTGCCGAACACCTATACCGCGGCGGGACGCCGTGCGACTCCCGGCCCGCGCCACATCACACCGCTCGCGGTCAGCCGTTCGCTCTGAACGCACACGAGAACTGCCTGCAATTTTACGAAAAGCCGCGCGGCGAAAGCGTCGTGCGGTTAGGCACGTTTCCTTACCGGGTGTTCAATCCTCGTGTCCCATGGTTGCGTATTGAGAGGGGTTGGGATTTGACTCAAGCAAGGCAACCAGGAGGCTGCCATGAGTACAGATTTCAGCATCAGGCCGGTGGGGATCCCGGCCCCCATACAGATCGTCACGACGTCGAATTCGGCGGCGAACGATGCCGTGCAAACCGATTTGCCGCTGAGCCAGACGGTCGCCGCGAGCGACACGAGCGCAGCCGTAGGCAATGGTGATTTGCAGGGCAATGCGAACATCTCGCGCCAGGTCGTTTTCGACCAGGCGTCCGCATCGATGGTCTTCCAGGTCGTCAACGACAAGACCGATGCGGTCGTCAACCAATTTCCCGACGAGGCGATGCTGCGCCGGCGAGCCTATTTCCACGCACTGGATTTGAAGTCGGAGCCTTCGCGTCCGCTCAACACGGACCTCAGCGCCTAAGCCGCGCCTGCCGATCAGCCGTCGAGCGAGGCCGGGGCGGTATCGAGATAGGTCGAGCCGGTCGCGGGGGCCGTGACGACGTTCTTGAGCTGCGCCTTGCCGGTATCGGTCAGTGTGAACTTCGTATTGCCGAAGCGGAACGACGAATCCTTGATCAGCACCTGCTGATACTGCGAGGTGTCGCCGCTCTGATAATGGATCTGCGCGCGGAAGCCGTTGACCTGCGAGATGTTCAGCGAGAACGTCTTGCCGTCCGGATAGGTGCCGGACCAATTGCCCTGGTACAGCGAGGAGTCGACCGCGACGTATTTGGACGAGCCCGACGTGCTCGAAAGCACGTTGGACTTATACGCGGTCGAGAGGATGCTCATGATGTCGGACATCACGAGTCTCCATCACGGGCGACCGGACAGGCCGGCGGCGATGTTGCGGTTGATCTCGATCAGCGGGCGGAAATGATCGAACTGCGGGCTCATTTGCAGCGCCGCGGTCTGACTCAGCACGAACACGCTGATGTTGGCGATCTTCTGCCGGACGTCGAGCGGCTGCGGATTGTTGTCGCGCATCGCTTCGCTGAGGAAGATGGTCCAGAGCTTGCGATTGAACATCAGCGCCTGCGTGGTCTGCTCGCTGAATGGGTCAGCATTGTTGACCGCGTCCTGAAGCTTGTTGGCGGCCTTCAGCAGAGTCTGCGCCTCGATGTCGCGAGGAGATGCGGTGGTCGTTGCAACACGCGCGTAGGCCGAGGCAGCAGAATTCGACATCAATCACACCTTGGAAGCTTCCTAGCCCGTTGAACGGGCTTAAGGATTTCTTTCCCAACCCTATGCAGCACCGCTTAAGATTTGCTTACGTGTGCGCTTGGAAGCCCTCCGGATTATTACGGGTCGCGGAGTCCTTCTCGAGCGCGAGAATAGATGCGCGCGATGCAAGCTGTAAACTTGCACTGCATCGTGCACATCGATTTCGGCTAATCTTGTCTTAGCGAACTCCCTCAAAACAACGGCGGAGCTTTAGCCCCGCCGCGCCGTCTCAAGATTCGATTCCTGCGCCTTCGAACTAGCGGAGCAGCTGGAGCACGCTCTGCTGCGACTGGTTCGCCAGCGACAGCGCGGAGACCGCGATCGACTGGCGGGTCGACAGCGCCTGGCTGTTGGCAGCTTCCTCGTTGGTGTCGGCGAGCGTCAGGTTGGACGAGCCGGTTTGCAGCACGTTGATCAGGTTCTTCGAGAAGTCCTGGCGCACCTGCACGATCGACAGGTTCGAACCGAGCGATGAACCTTCCGAGCGCAGCGTGCTCGAGGCCGCGTTAAGGCTCTGGAGGACCTTGTTGGTCGCGCCGTTGTCGATGAAGTCGGTGCCCGGAACGAGATTGCTGAGGCCGAGACCCGCCGCGTTGAACACGACGCCGTTGATGCCGAGCGTGGAGCTGCCCGTCTCGTTGAAGACCAGTTTCAGCGTGTCGCCGTTCAGCAGGTTGACGCCGTTGAAGGAGGAGTCCTGCGAGGTCGTGTCGATCTGCGCCAGGATGTTGTTGAACTGGCTGACCAGGCTCGAACGTGCGGTCTGCGCCACGGGATCCTGCACCGGCGGCTGCGCGGTGGTGAAGGCGAGCACGCTGGTGAGGGTACCGCCGACAGCACCGCCCGCAGCGGACGAGCCGAGTGTCGAGGACGCGTATTCGTTGACGGTCGTCACCGTCAGCACGCCGTTGGCGTCGATCGTCGCGGTCAGATGGTTGGCCTGAAGCTGGACGTTGAGCTGGTCGAGCGTCTTGACCGTGCCGTTGGTGCCGTCGCCGAAGGTAACGTTGACGGGCGTGCCGCCGTTGAACGAGGTGAAGGTCAGGGTCTTGCCGCTGACGCCGCCGACGCCGGAGGTGCGCGCCGCACTGAATGCCGTCGCCGTTCCGGTGTTGCCGCTGAGACCGAAGGCGCTCAGCGCATTGCCGGTGCCCGTGATCGAGAGGTCGGCGTTGATACCGGTCGAGATCGAGAGCTGGCCGCTCGAATTCACCGACGACGGGATCTGGCCCGAGGTGGTGCTGAGCGTCGCAGCGCCATTGAATAGGCTCGCGGTCTTCACGCCGGTCGCAAGATCGATCGAATTCAGCAGGTCGGTCAGGTTCGCGCTCTGCAGATAGACCGTCGAGTTGCCGTTGCCGTCGGTGACGACGTTGCCGTTGACGCCATAGCCGGTGGGCACGCTCGTTGCCGATTGCGGCGTCTGCGCGTTCTTGAAGGTGATGGTGTGGCCGTCGACGTTCAGCGTCGAGCCGTCCTGCACCAGCGTCCCCAGCGAGCCCGCCGTGGTCGACCGGTCCGCGGTCACACTGGCATTGCCCGCGCCCGTCGCGGCCGTCAGGCCGAGGGCGTTGAGGAAGTCGGCCTTGCCCGTGACGGACAGATCGGCGCCGGTCGAGCTCTTCAGCGTCACCACGCCGCCGGCAATGGACGACGGCGTCTGAATCGTACCAACGGTCGCGCCGCTGGTCGCGATCGTCGCCGCGCCGGCGCTGATCGTCGCGGTCTTGACGCCGCTGGCGAGGTCGATCGCGCTGAGCACGTCGTTGACGGTCGCCTTGGGCGCTGCCGCCGTTCCCTCATAGACGATCGAGTTGCCGTTGCCGTCGGTGGCAATGCTTCCGCTGGCGTTGAGGCCCCAGCCGGTCGGCTGCGTCGCCGGCGCGGGACCGGTGCGGAAGGTGATGGTCTTGCCGTTCACGGTGATGGTGTCACCGTCGGCGGGCGGCGTGCTGAACGTCGAGGATGTGGTGGTTCCGAGCAGCGTGGCCGTGCCGGCGAGCGCAGTGCTGCCGTCGGCCGCGTTCACGGTGCCACCGACCAGGGTGCCGGCGGTGGAACCGAGCGAAGCGCCGAGCGCGGCAGCAGCCGTCACCGGCGTGACGCCGCCGGCCGCACCGGTATAGAGCACGTTGCTGTTGGCGGTTGCGCTCGCATACGACGTCGTGCCGCGCAGATCCGCCGGCGTCGCACCCGGGATCGTGGTCGAGACGTTCGACTTGGTGGAGTAGCCGACCGTGGTCTGGAGCGCCTGGTTGGCGATCGATTTCGCCGAGTCGATCAGCTTCTGCAGCGAGGTGATGCCGGTATTGGCCGCCTGGAGCACCTGCACACCGTTGTTGATGCCGTCCAGGAGGTTGCTGATGTCGCTCGCCCGGTTGTCCAGCCCCTGCGCGGTGAAGAAGTTGGTGGGATTGTCGAGCGCCGTGTTGACCTTCTTGCCGGTCGACAGCCGTTCCTGCGTCGTGGCCAGCAAGTCGGCCGTCGACTGCAGCGACAACAGGTTCTGGCGAACTGACGCCGAGAGAACGATGTTGGACATTGGCAGGTCTTCCTCTTGAACCGGATACGAATCGGCCGCGCGGGTCTGGAAGCGGGCTTTCGTCCAGTTTTAGGGGCTGTCCTTTAAAGTATGGTTAACGCCGGCTTAAGGGATAGGGTTAATGGCTCGTGTACATCCTGCCTGCCTCGAAATGCAAAAAAGAGCGGCGGGGCAAAAGCCCCGCCGCTCGGCTTTTTTGAGTGATTTCAGTCGCTTATTAGCGGAGCAGCTGGAGCACGCTCTGCTGTGAGGTGTTGGCCAGCGACAGCGCGGAGACCGCGATCGACTGGCGGGTCGAGAGCGCCTGGCTGTTCGCCGCTTCGACGTTGGTGTCAGCCAGGGTCAGGTTCGACGAGCCGGTCTGCAGCACGTTGATCAGGTTCTTGTTGAAGTCCTGACGGATCTGCACGACGGAGAGGTTCGAGCCGAGGCTCGAGGCTTCCGAGCGCAGCGTGCTCGACGCGGCGTTCAGGCTGGTCAGTACGCGGTTGGACGCTGCGTTGTCGATGAAGTCGACGCCGACCGTCAGCGCGGCGAGGCCCAGACCCTTCGAGTTGTAGGTCACGCCCGTGATGTTCAGGCTCGACTTGCCGGTCTCGTCGAACACCAGCTTGAGCTGGTCGCCGTTCAACAGGTTGACGCCGTTGAACGAGGAGTCCTGCGAGGTCGTGTCGATCTGGTTCAGGATGTTGTTGTACTGAGACACCAGGTTGGCACGAGCCGTCTGCGCAACCGCATCCTGGACGGGAGTGGAAGCCGTCGAGAAGGTCAGCGCCGAAGTCAGCGTGCCGCCGATCGCACCGCCAGCGGCGGTCGATCCGATCGTCGAGGACGCATAGTCGTTGGAGGCGGTGATGGTCAGCAGGCCGTTGGCATCGATCGTCGCGGCGAGGTTGTTGGCCTGCAGCGCGTTGTTGAGCTGATCGAGCGTCTTGACCGTGCCGTTGGTGCCGTCGCCGAAGGTGACGTTGACCGCCGTGCCGCCGTTGAAGGAGGTGAAGGTCAAGGTCTTGCCGGCGATGCCGCCGATGCCGGACGTGCGGGCCGCGGTGAACGCGGTCGCCGTGCCGGTGTTGCCGGCGAGGCCGAGCGCCGCCAGCGCGTTGCCGGTGCCGGTGACCGACAGGTCGGCGTTGACGCCGGTGGACAGCTTGAGCTGGCCGGAGCTGTTGATCGTCGACGGAGCCTGACCCACCGCAGTTGCCAGCGTACCGCCGCCGCTGCCGTTCAGCGTGAACGTCTGCACGCCGGTGGCGAAGTCGATCGCCTTCAGCAAGTCGTTGATCGAACCGCCCTGGAGATAGACGGTCGAGTTGCCGGCGCCGTCGGTCTGGACGTTGCCGCTGACACCGAAGCCTGACGCAACCGCCGGGGCGTTGGACGAGCCCGGGACCGGCGCGTTCTTGAAGGTGATGGTGTGGCCGTCGACGTTCAGCGACGAACCGTCCTGAAGCAGCGATCCGAGGGTGGACGAACTGGTCGTGCGGGTCGCAGTGACCGTCGCATTGCCGCCACCAGTTGCTGTCGTGAGACCGAGCTCGTTCAGGAAGTCGGCCTTGCCCGTCACGGACAGATCCGCACCGGTCGAGCTCTTCAGCGTGACGACACCCGCAGCCGCGGTCGAAGGCGATGCAGCGGAGGCAGCACCGATCGTCGCCTGACCGTTGGTGATCGTCGAGGTCTTCACACCGCTGGCAAGGTCGATCGCGGTCAGCACGTCGCCGACCGTCGCACCCGGCGCCGCGTTGGTGCCGAGATAGACGGTGGTGTTGCCGCTGCCGTCGGTGACGAGGTTGCCGCTAACGCCCGAGCCGGTCGGAACAGCAGTGTTCGCCGGAGCCGCGCCGGCACGGAAGGTGATGGTCTTGCCGTTCACCGTCAGCGTGTCGCCGTCGGCGGGAGCCGTGGTGAGCTTGCTGGCCGCAGTGGTGCCGAGCAGCGTGATCGCACCGGTCAGGGCCGTCGAGCCGTCGGACGCGTACACCGTACCGGTGCCCGAGACCGAACCCTGCGGTGCGCCGAGGGTCGTGGAGCCGCTTGCAGCGGTCACGCCGCCAGCCGCGCCGTCATACAGCACGTTGCTGGAGGCCGTCGCGCTCGCAAAGGAGGTCGTGCCGCGCAGGTCGGCCGCCGTTGCGCCCGAGATCGTGGTGGAGACGTTCGACTTGGTGGAATAACCGACCGTGGTCTGAAGCGCCTGGTTGGCGATCGACTTGGCGCTGTCGATCAGCTTCTGCAGCGAGGTCAGGCCGGTGTTGGCAGCCTGGAGCACCTGCACGCCGTTGGCGATGCCATCGAGCAGGTTGTTGATGTCGCTGGCGCGGTTGTCGAGCGACTGGGCCGTGAAGAAGTTGGTGGGATTGTCCAGGGCCGAGTTGACGCTCTTGCCGGTCGACAGACGGTTCTGTGTGGTGGCGAGAAGATCAGCGGTGGACTGGAGAGAGAGCAGGTTCTGACGAACCGACGCAGAGAGAACGATACCGGACATGACTCTTACCCTTCTGGCTTACGCGTCTTCGTTCGATCGCTTCTGGATCGAGTGACGGCCACAGGGTGCGCCGACATGGCTAACAAAGGGTGAAACGAGCCTCACCGTCATAAGCGCCGGTTCACCATAAACCATCGTGATGCGACGGCGGGCACAGAAATCGACCTGAAATCGTTGGGGATTCTGCGCGCTTACTCCCCGTTAACCATAACCGCCGGTTACTTTTTCGATCGCTCCCGGCCCCTCGAATGCCTGACGGCGCAAGCAAGCCTGGCAACAAAAAAAAGCGGCGGGGCAAAAGCCCCGCCGCCTGATCTTGCTTGCGATGTCGTCCGCTTGTTAGCGGAGCAGCTGCAGCACGCTCTGCTGCGACTGGTTGGCCAGCGACAGCGCGGAGACCGCGATCGACTGGCGGGTCGACAGCGCCTGGCTGTTCGCCGCTTCGACGTTGGTGTCGGCCAGGGTCAGGTTCGACGAGCCGGTTTGCAGCACGTTGATCAGGTTCTTGTTGAAGTCCTGACGAACCTGCACGATCGTCAGGTTCGAACCCAGAGCCGAAGCTTCCGAGCGCAGCGTGCTCGACGCGGTGTTGAGGTTGGTCAGCACCTTGTTGGTCGCAGCGTTGTCGATGAAGTCGACACCGCTGGTCAGCGCGGCGAGGCCCAGACCCTTCGAGTTGTACGTCACACCTGTGATGCTGAGGCTCGACTTGCCGGTCTCGTCGAACACCAGCTTGAGTTGGTCGCCGTTCAACAGGTTGACGCCGTTGAACGAGGAGTCCTGCGAGGTCGAGTCGATCTGCTGGAGGATGTTGTTGTACTGGTTGACCAGGTTGGCGCGGGCCGTCTGGGCAACCGTATCCTGGACGGGGCTGGAAGCCGTCGAGAAGGTCAGTGCCGTGGTCAGCGTGCCGCCGATCGAACCACCTGCGCTGCTCGAACCGATGGTCGAGGACGCGTAGTCGTTGGTGGTCGAGACCGTCAGCAGGCCGTTGGCGTCGATCGTGGCGGTCAGGTTGTTGGCCTGCAGCGCGTTGTTGAGCTGATCGAGCGTCTTGACCGTGCCGTTGGTGCCGTCGCCGAAGGTGACGTTGACCGCCGTGCCGCCGTTGAAGGAGGAGAAGGTCAAGGTCTTGCCGGTGATGCCGCCGATTCCGGAGGTACGAGCCGCGGTGAACGCCGTCGCCGTGCCGGTGTTGCCGGCGAGGCCGAGCACGTTCAGCGCGTTACCGGTGCCGGTGACCGACAGGTCGGCATTGACGCCGGTGGACAGCTTGAGCTGGCCGGAGGCGTTGATCGACGAGTTGATCTGACCGGTGGCGGTGGTCAGCGTCGCCGCGCCTGCGCTGATCGAAGCGGTCTGCACGCCGGTGGCAAGGTCGATCGCCTTCAGCACGTCGTTGATCGTGCCGCCCTGGAGATAGACGGTCGAGTTGCCGGCGCCGTCGGTCTGGACGTTACCGCTGACACCGAAGCCTGACGCAACCGCCGGAGCGTTGGTCGAGCCCGGGACCGGCGCGTTCTTGAAGGTGATGACATGGCCATCGACGTTCAGCGTCGAACCGTCCGAGATCAGCGCGCCCAGCGAGGACGAGCTGGTCGTGCGGGTCGCGGTGACCGTTGCATTGCCGGCACCCGTGGCGGTGGTCAGACCGAGCTCTTTCAGGAAGTCGGCATTACCCGTCACGGACAGATCCGCACCGGTCGAGCTCTTCAGCGTCACGACACCCGCGGCCGCAGACGACGCCGTCGCACCGGAGGCGACACCGATGGTCGCGGCACCGCTGGAGATCGTCGAGGTCTTCACGCCGCTGGCAAGGTCGATCGCGGTCAGCACGTCGCCGACCGTCGCGCCCGGCGCCGCGTTGGTGCCGAGATAGACGGTGGTGTTGCCGCTGCCGTCGGTGACGAGGTTGCCGCTCACGCCCGAGCCGCTCGGAACGGCGGTCGAAGCCGGAGCTGCGCCGGCACGGAAGGTGATGGTCTTGCCGTTCACCGTCAGCGTGTCGCCGTCGGCGGGAGCCGTGGTGAGCTTGCTGGCCGCAGTGGTGCCGAGCAGCGTGATCGCACCGGTCAGGGCCGTCGAGCCGTCGGATGCGTACACCGTACCGGTGCCCGAGACCGATGCCTGGGCCGCGCCGAGGGTCGTGGTGCCGCTTGCAGCCGTCGCGCCGCCGGCGGTGCCGTTGTACAGCACGTTGCTCAGCGCGGTCGCGCTGGCAAAGGAGGTCGTGCCACGCAGGTCGGCCGCCGTCGCACCGGAGATCGTGGTGGAGACGTTGGACTTGGTGGAATAACCGACGGTGGTCTGGAGCGCCTGGTTGGCGATCGACTTGGCGCTGTCGATCAGCTTCTGCAGCGAGGTGATGCCGGTGTTGGCAGCCTGCAGCACCTGCACGCCGTTGGCGATGCCATCGAGCAGGTTGTTGATGTCGCTGGCGCGGTTGTCGAGCGACTGTGCGGTGAAGAAGTTGGTCGGATTGTCCAGGGCGGAGTTCACGCTCTTGCCCGTCGACAGACGGCTCTGCGTGGTGGCGAGAAGATCAGCGGTGGACTGGAGGGAGAGCAGGTTCTGACGAACCGAGGACGAGAGAACAATACCGGACATTGAGTGTTACCCTTCTGGTACGCAACGCAACAAACTTCGATTAGGATTAATCGATGCCGGGACGGTGAACGCAGACGGCTAACAAAGCATGAAGCGTGTTGCGCGAGTCCTTGCGCGGATTCACCATATGCGCGATCGGCGCCGGATCGAGCCATCTCGTATCGTCATGATCAAATGATGCTTTTCGGTGCAGCAACCGGGCGTTTGCCACTTGTCAACCATAACTCAGAGTGGGCAATTCGCTGCGCTCGCACCCATCGCTTCCACCTGCTGAAGGGCACCTTGATGCCGACGCAAAAAGAAAGCGGCGGGGCAAAAGCCCCGCCGCCTGATCTTGCTTGCGATGTCGTCCGCTTGTTAGCGAAGCAGCTGCAGCACGCTCTGCTGCGACTGGTTGGCCAGCGACAGCGCGGAGACCGCGATCGACTGGCGGGT